>CALCDT010000171.1 GCA_937900425.1 uncultured Alphaproteobacteria bacterium
TGCGAGCGGCAGGGCGGCGAGCCGCGGGATCGGGTGGGGCATGGTGTGCAGCATGGGGATCAGCCCTCCATCATGGCGCTCGCGCGCTTCACGGCGGCGTGGATGCGCTGGTAGGTGGCGCAGCGGCAGGCGTTGCCGTCCATGGCGGCGACGATGTCGTCGTCGCTCGGCGTCGCCGTCTCGGTCAGCAGCGCGGTCGCCGCCATGATCTGGCCGGACTGGCAGTAGCCGCACTGCGGTACCTGCAGCTCGACCCAGGCCGCCTTGACCGCGGCGGCAGCCTTGCCGGCGATGCCCTCGATCGTGGTGATCTCGGCGTCGGCGACGTCGCCGACGAGGGTCTGGCAGCCGCGCACGGCGACGCCGTCGACGTGGACGGTGCAGGCGCCGCACAGGCCGACGCCACAGCCGAACTTGGTGCCGGTCATCTGCAGGTCGTCGCGCAGCGCCCAGAGCAGGGGCGTGTCGTCGTCGGCGTCGATCTCTCGAATCGCGCCGTTGATCTTGAGCTTGATCATCGGATGGGTCTCCCGCCGCTTGATGGTCGGGGGCGGCGCGCGCACGTGGCCTGGCGCCCGCCGCTCCTTGGCATGGTTCCAGACTCCGTATATCAACGGAGCATTATCGACAGAACCGAATTCGCTTCATGCCCTCGATCGACAATGTTCATATCAGGCGGCTCGACATGTCGCTGCTGCTGGTCTTCGACGCCCTGCTGCGCAGCGGCAAGATGAGCGAGGTCGCCCGCGAGCTCGGCATCACCCAGTCGGCGGTGAGCCACGCCGTCGGCCGCATGCGCGAGGTGTTCCGCGATCCGCTGTTCGTGCGCAACGGCTCGGGCGTGACGCCGACGCCGCGGGCCCGCCAGCTCGGCGAGCCGATCCGCGAGGCGCTCGCCGCCGTCCGCCTCGCCGTGCGCATTGGCCACGGCTTCGATCCGGCCCGGGCCGAGCGCGCCTTCGCCATCGCCGCCCCCGACAGCATCATCGCCCAGATCGCCCCCGACCTGCTGCGGGCGCTGGCCGAGGAGGCGCCGCGCTGCCGCGTCTCCTTCGTCACCCTGTCGCGCGACGGCGCCGAGGCGGCGCTCGCCGAGGGCACCATCGACCTCGGCGTCGGCTTCTTCGGCGACGGCGGCGGCGAGGGCGTCGTCACCGAACTCTATGGCGAGACCTTCCAGGTCGTGGTCCGCCGCGGCAACGGCCGCGTCGGCGAACGGCTCGATCTTGCGACCTACTGCGCCCTCGACCATGTGCTGGTGTCGCTGTCGGGCGACGCCAACGGTGCCGTCGACACCGCCCTCGCCGGCCTCGGCCTCACGCGGCGGGTGGCACTGGTGCTGCCGCAGTTCATCCCCGCCTTCACCACCATCGCCAAGTCCGACGCCCTGCTGACGGCGCCCTCGCGGGTCTGCCGCAAGCTCGCCGACCTGTTCGACCTGCGCGTCCTGCCGCCGCCGCTCGAGGTGCCGGGCTTCCGCATGTCGATCCTGCGCCACCGCCTCTCCGGCGACGATCCGGCGGTCGGCTGGCTGTTCGGCAAGGTCCGCGCCTCGCTGGTGCCGGCCGGCGCGCCCTGAGGCGGCCCCGGCCTCAAGGGGTGCCGGCGACCTCGACCGGGACGGTCCCCTCGACGGCGACGGCGCCCCGCGTTATGGACAAGGCCGGCGCCGGATGCTGCTATGCGGCATGGCCGGCGCCGGATTCGGATCGTCCCGTCCCGCCGGCGCGACGCCCGCCCTCGTCCCCTTCGCGGCCGGAGTGCTCATGGACCAGACCGGCGACCAGACCGGTGCCGACGGCGGAAGGAGCCCTCGCGAGGCGTCGGGACTTCGGGTCCTGCGCGAACGCTACGCCACCTTCTTCGTCGACCAGTTCGGGGTTCTCCACGACGGGGCGAAGGCCTATCCGGGTGCCGTCGACGCGCTCCGCCGGCTGAAGGCCAGCGGGGCCCATGTGGTTCTGATTTCCAATTCAGGCCGACCGGCCGCCTACAATGCCGGCCGCCTCGCCGATCTCGGCTTCGACCCGGCGAGCTACGACGCCTTCGTCACCTCCGGCGACGTCGCCCTCGACCTCGTCGCCCGCGGCGCCCTCGACGTCGTCACCGGGCCGAGCACCCGCTGCCTGACGATCTCCGGCGTCGGCGAGCGCAGCCTCGCCGGTGCGCTCGGCTTTTCCGACGCCGAAAGCGGCGAGGACGCCGACTTCGTCATCATCGCCGGCAGCCGCGGCGACGTCGTCGCTATCGAGACCTACGCCCGCCTGCTCGAGCCCGCCGCCCGCCGCGGCGCGCCGTGCCTGTGCACCAACCCCGACCAGGTGATGCTGACGCCGTCCGGCCCGGCCTTCGGCGCGGGGCGGATCGCCCTGCTCTACGAGCAGTTCGGCGGCGCCGTCACCTGGGTCGGCAAGCCCTATCCCGAGATCTACGAGGCCGCCCGCCGGGTCGCCGGGGCGGCGCGGGCCGACGAGATCGCCTGCGTCGGCGACAGCGTCGAGCACGACATCGTCGGCGCCCGCCGCTTCGGCGCCCGCGCCATCTTGGTGCGCACCGGCATCAACGCCGGCAACGGCGAGGACGGCCTCGCCGAGAAATTCGCCCGCCACGGCGTCGTCCCCGACGAGATCCTCGACGCCTTCCGCTGGTGACGCCCCGGCCGTCCTCGGACGCGTGCGGCGGAAGCGAGCGCGGTTCCCGCGATCGAGGGCGCGCCGATTGAAACAGAGACGAGCGAGACCGCGACGACGATGACGTTTCCCCCCTCGACGCCTTCCGACCCGACCGCTTCCGACGTGACCGCCTCAGCAGGCCCCCGCGGCCTCGCCGACCGCCTCGCCGCCTGGGCCGGGGCGGATGCCCTTCGCGGCGCCGTCGCCGACCTGCTGATGGCGATGGCCGAGGGCGGCCGCGTCGTCGCCGGCCGGCTCGCCGAGGGGGCGCTGCACGGCGATCCGGCCGGTCTCGTCGGCACCAACTCCGACGGCGATGCCCAGAAGGCGCTCGACCTCTACGCCCACGACGTCTTCGTCGGCACGTGCCTTGCCGCCGGCGCCGCCGTGGTCGGATCGGAGGAGGCCGAGGCGGCGATCGCCGGCGATCCGGCCGGCCGGGCGGCGATCGCCTTCGATCCGATCGACGGCTCCTCCCACCTCGGCCTCGCCGCGGCCTGCGGCACGCTGTTCTCGGTGATGCCGGCGGGCGCCGACCCCTTCCGCCGGCCCGGCCGCGACCAGCTCGCGGCGGGCTATCTGGTCTACGGACCCGAAGTCGTCTTTGGCTTCACCGTCGGCGAGGACGTCGAACTCTTCACCCTCGACGCCGCGTCCTCGGAATTCCGGGCGAACCCGCCGCTGCCGCCGCTGCCGGCGGCGACGGCGGAGATCGGCGTCGACCTCTCCTTCCTGCGCCACTGGCGCCGGCGCGAGCGCGACTACGTCGCCGAATGCCTCGCCGGCGCCGACGGCCCGCGCGGCGCCGACGTCCGGCTGCGCTGGTCGATGGCGGCGGTGATCGATCTCCACCGCATCCTGCTGCGCGGCGGCATCTTCATTCTCCCCGCCGACGAGCGCCCCGGCAACCGCCACGGCCGCCTGCGCCACGTCTACGAGGTGGCGCCGATGGCGCTGCTGATCGAGGCGGCCGGCGGGCGCGCCGACGACGGCGAGGGTCATGCCATCCTCGACCGCGTCCCCGAAAGCCTCCACGCCCGGGCGCCGCTGGTGGCGGGAAGCCGGGCCGAGGTGGAGCGCTACCTGTCGTTTCCGGGAGAGTGAGGCCGCCCGCCGCCCTCAGCGCAATCCGAGCGCGGCGAGATGGTCGAGGATTTCGCGGGCGGCCTCGTCCGGGTCGGGGTCGACCAGCAGCCGGCCGCCGCCG
>CALCDT010000172.1 GCA_937900425.1 uncultured Alphaproteobacteria bacterium
GCCGACCTTTCCGCCGGCGTCCTCCTCGACGTCGTCTTTTGCCCCGACGTCCACGCGATGATCTCGCCGGACGAGTTCCTGATGATCGAGGCGGTAGCCAAGGCCCATCCCGACTTCCAGGCGGCGATCCGGCGGCGCGGCATCGAGGACATGGACCTCGTCTGCGTCGATCCGTGGTCGGCCGGCAATTTCGGCGTCCCCGGCGAGGAGGGGCGGCGGCTCGCGCACACCTTCGTCTGGATGCGGATGTTCGAGCTCGACAACTACTACGCCCACCCGGTCGAGGGCATAAACGTCGTCGTCGACGTCGACCTGATGGAGGTGATCCGCGTCGACGATCACTTCGAGGCGTCGGGAAACTACGTGCCGGTGCCGAAGACGCCGGTGAACTTCGACTCGGCGCTGCGGACCGAATACCGCAAGCCTTCCGCCCCCCTCGACGTGGTGCAGCCGGCGGGGCCCGGCTTCGTCCTCGAGGGCAACCGCCTCGTCTGGGAGAACTGGGATCTCCGGATCGGCTTCGCCGGCCGCGAGGGGCTCATCCTGCACGAGGTCGGCTACACCGTCGGCGGCCGCCGCCGGTCGATCCTCTACCGCGCCTCGATGGCCGAGATGGTGGTGCCCTACGGCAATCCCGAGGGCGTCCACTACCGCAAGAACGTCTTCGACAGCGGCGAATACGGCTTCGGCAAGCTCGCCAACTCGCTGTCGCTCGGCTGCGACTGCCTCGGCCACATCCACTATCTCGACGTCGTCGTGAACGACCTCTTCGGCAATCCGCTCGTCATCGAGAACGGCATCTGCATCCACGAGGAGGACGCCGGCCTCGCCTGGAAGCACTTCGACTTCCGCAGCGGCCGCACCGAGACGCGCCGCCTCCGCCGGCTCGTCGTCTCGTCGATCACCACCGTCGGCAACTACGAATACGCCTGCTACTGGTATCTCTTCCAGGACGGCATGATCGAATTCGAGATGAAGGCGACGGGGATCATCAACACCGCCGCCATCGTCCCCGGCACGCCGCAGAAATACGGCACCGAGGTGGCGCCGGGCGTCGTCGGCCACGACCACCAGCACATCTTCTGCATGCGCCTCGACGTGGAGGTCGACGGGCCGAACAACACCGTCGTCGAATGCGATACCATCGCCCCGCCGATCGGCCCGGAGAACCCGATGGGCAACGCCTTCCACGTCGTCGAGACGCCACTGACGAGCGAGCTGAAGGCGCGGCGCACCGTCGATTTCTCGAAGATGCGCTACTGGAAGGTGATCAATCCGTCGGCGCGGAACTGGGTCGGCAAGCCGACCGCCTACAAGCTCGAGACGAAGTCGGCGGTGCAGCCCTTCACCAATCCGGAAGGGCCGTCGGGAAAGCGGGCCGGCTTCATCTACAACCACGTCTGGGTGACGCCCTACGACCCCGCCGAGCGCTTTCCGGCGGGCGAGTTCGTCAATCAGTCGAAGGGCGACGACGGCCTGCCGGCGTGGACCGCGAAGGACCGGCCGATCGAGAACACCGACATCGTGCTGTGGCACTCGTTCGGCCTCCACCACATCGTCCGGCCCGAGGACCATCCGGTGCAGCCGTGCGTCGTCTGCGGCTTCAAGCTGATGCCGGTCGGCTTCTTCGACCAGAACCCGCTGATCGACCTGCCGCCCGGCCGGAACGAGGCGAGCCGGTCGAACACGTCGAGCGGAGCGACCTGCTGCCACGGCTGAGACGCCGGCGCCGCGCCGGCTGCGATCGCGAAGGCCGCCCCGCGGCGGCCGGGAAAGTTGCGGAGGGGTAGATGAAGCGCAAGAACCTGTTGCAGTCCTTCAGCCAGTCGCGACGCGAATTCCTGCGCGACGCGGCGGCGATCTCGGCCTCGATCGCCGCGATGACGACGCTGTCGCGGTCGGCGCTCGCCGCGCGCGAGAACGAACTGAACATCTACTGCTGGGAAGGCTACAATTCCGACCGCGTTCTCGACCCGTTCCGCAAGGAGTTCAACTGCGAGGTCAAGGCGCAGGGCCTGATCTCCGACCCGGACGCCGTCAACCAGCTGCGCGCCGGCGAGACGAAGATCTGGGACGTCATCAACCTCAACAACTCCTGGGGCCGCCGCCAGCTCTACCCCGAGAAGCTGATCGTGCCGCTCGACAAGGCGCGCTTCCAGCCGCTCTGGGAGATGATGCTGCCGGAGTTCGAGTGGCCCTATTACTGGGCGATGTCGGACGACGGCGTCGAGCTGCTCGGCATGATCCAGCGCTACGGACCGTCCGGCGTGCTCGTCAACACCGACAAGATCTCGAAGGAGACGGCCGAGGACGAAGGCTACGACTTGTTCCTGTCCGACGACATGAAGGGCAAGTACGCCGTCCTCATGTACGACGACTGGGCGATCATGCACACCTGCATGGCCGCCGGCTTCTCGCCGTTCCGGGAGCTCGACGAGGCGAAGATCGCCAAGTTCGAGCAGGTGATGCGGAAGATCATCAACAACGCGGCGTTCCTGTCGGACGACATGAACGCCATCGCCCTCGGCATGATCAACGGATCGATCGTCGGCTCCTTCCCCGGCAGCGTCTACACGGTCTCGGCGGCGCGCTACGACGGCAACCCGAACCTGCGCTGCGTCATCCCGAAGAAGGGGCCGGAGGACGCCGGCGGCAAGGGCGGCGTCTGCTGGATGGAGCTCACCTCCCTCGTCAACAATCCGCAGCTGTCGCCGCGCGGCGCCGACTTCCTCGAATACTGCTTCCGCCCGGAGACGGCGAAGCGCGTCGCCTTCGCCGACGGCACCTACAATCCGGTCGCCCAGATGGGCGACAAGCGGGTGATGGAGCAGTTCTCGCCGGAAGAGCTCGACGCCATCCAGTTCGACACGCTGTCGGAGAACATGGCCCGCTGCTCCGACTTCGACACCATCCCCAACTATCCGAAACTGCACGAGATCTTCGCGACCGCGGTGCGCGAGCGGCAGACCTGAGCCGGGGTTGGCCCGGAACTTGCCGAACTCTCATCGAGCGGCGGCCGGCGGCACCGGCGAGAGGATCTCGCCGGGGGATTTTCGCAAAAGGATTCTCGGACGTGACGGATACCGCTGCCGCCCGCGCCGCCGGGCCGATCCTACAACTGCGCGGCGTCGACAAGTTCTTCGGCGACTTCGCCGCGGTCGAGCGCATCAATCTCGACATCCACGAGCGCGAGTTCTTCACCATCGTCGGCCCCTCCGGCTCCGGCAAGACGACGATGGTCCGCATGCTCGTCGGCATGGACCGGCCGACCAACGGCGACATCTTGCTGCGCGGCGTCCGCATCAACGACCTGCCGGCCAACAGGCGGCCGACCTGCATGGTGTTCCAGTCGCTGGCGCTGTTTCCCCACCGCACCGTCGGCCAGAACATCGAGTTCCCGCTGAAGAT
>CALCDT010000173.1 GCA_937900425.1 uncultured Alphaproteobacteria bacterium
TCCAGCGGGCGACGAGGTAGTGCCCCATCTCGTGCACGAAGACGATGACGGTCAGCACCACCAGGAACGGCAGCACGGACAATGGCAGCGCTAGGATGGAGTCCATGTGGTCGTCGTCGCTTTCGGCTTGCCCCGGCAGCAGGAATTAGGCGCGGATTGCGTTAACATTGCGATACGGGCGATGCGGCACAAGGTCACCAGAACAGGAAGCCTGCCGCGATCTGATCGAAACCCGCATGGAGCCAGCCGACCAGGAACAGGAAGATCACACCGAACGTCAGGCTGTCGAGACGGTCCATCAGCCCGCCGTGGCCGGGGATGATGTCACCCGAGTCCTTCACCCGGAAACGCCGCTTGATGAAGCTTTCCGTAAGGTCGCCGATCTGGCCGAGGATGCTCATGGTGGCGGCGAGGATCAGCCCTATCCACCACGGCGAGGCCGGCACCACCGACAGCCAGAGGACGAGGCCTGCGAGGGTACCGATGGCGAAGCCCCCGATGGCACCCGACCAGGTTTTGCCCGGCGAGATGTCGGGTGCAAGCTTTTCGCCGCCAATCTGCCGCCCCATAAAGTAGGCGCCGGTGTCGGTGGCGAAGATCACAATGCCAAGGAATGCGCCGGCCCCAAGGCCCGCGTCGAAGCGCCCCCAGGCCACGGCGGCGGCGAGGAGGACGCAGATCGACAGCAGGAGCTGTTTCCAGAGGGCCATGGGCGAGGGTCTCCTTGCGGGGAACGGGATCGTTGCGGCTTCACGGATCGCAGCCACAATACGGGACGGCGGGCGCACCGGGAAACCGCGAAAAGTGTCGCGAGGTGTAACAGCTTCGCGAGCTTGAGGTTTTTTCCCTTTCGCCGGACCGGACACCGCCGGAGGAGCCCAGCCGTGTCCGGGCGCCCGTCGCCGGGCGCCCGCTCAGCCGGCGAGGCCCTTCCAGAGCAGTTGAAGCGATACGAGGAAGAGGGCGACCTGGACCACCTTGAAGAAGGTCTCCTCCGGCAGCAGGCGCGTCAGCCGGTAGCCGGCGAAGGTCGAGATCACCGCGACCGGCACCAGCAGGGCGGCGACGTGGAGGTTGTCGGCGGTGAACTCGCCGAGCGCCCAGTAGGGCACCAGCTTCACCGCGTTGACCGCCGCGAACAGGATCGTCGACGTGCCGGCGAACACCATCTTCGGCAGCTTCTGCGGCAGCACGTACATCTGGAACGGCGGCGCGCCGGAGTGGGAGACGAAGCTGGTGAAGCCGGTGAGCGCCCCCCAGAACAGTCCGCGCGGCACGTCGGCGGGGCGCGGGGGCGGCGTGCGCCCGCGGACCCGCCACTGGTTGACGCAGAAGGCGACGCCGATCGCGCCGATCAGCACCGTCACCGCCCGCTCCGGCACGATGGAGGCGGTGGCCCAGCCGAAGGCGACGCCGGCGACGGCGCCGGGAAACAGGATCGCGATGTTGCGCCGGCTGAACTCGCGCCGGTAGATCCACAGGCCGAACAGGTCGGAGAGCACGTAGATCGGCAGCAGCAGCGCCGCCGCCCGCACCGGAGACATCGCGAGCGACAGCACCGGCACCCCGAGCATGCCGATCACCGGCAGCCCGCCCTTCGACATTCCGACGAAGACCGCGGCCACCGCCGCGGCGGCGAGCATCCCCATTTCGATCTCCGCCATTGTCGACCTTTGCGATGGGGGGCGTTCGTGGAACCGCCCGGCGCCCCCGCGGACGTCAGGGCGCCGAACCGTCGCCGGACCAGGCTTCGCCGCCGCCGGCGTCGAAGGCGGCACGGGCCGCTGCGATCCGCTCGACGATGAAGCGGTGGACTTCCGAGATGCGCCGGGTGTGGTGGGTGTCGGAGTGGCTGATGATCCAGTAGGCGCGCCGGAACCGCACCGCCGGCAGGATCGGAACCAGCGGCGCGTGGGCGAAGGCGATGAAGTCGTGGACGACGCCGAGGCCGTTGCCGGCGAGGATCGCCTCGAGCTGGCCGGAGAGGCTGGCGCAGGCGAAGCGCCGGCCCGCCGACCGCGACAGCGCCTCCGAATAGCGCAGGGCGCTCGAGTAGGAAAGCTCCTCGATGCCGGTGACCACGGTGTGGCGGGCGAGGTCCTCGAGGCTCTCGGGCCGGCCGTGGCGTTCCAGATAGTCGGCCGTCGCATAGACGCTGAGCGTGTAGTCGGTGAGCTTGCGCACGATCAGCCGGCCGTGGGTCGGCCGGTCGAGGCCGATGGCGAGATCGGCCTCGCGCCGCGACAGCGAGAAGGTCCGCGGCAGCGGGGCGAGTTCGACGACGAGGTCCGGATGGCGCCGGGCGAGGCCGGCGAGGGCGCTGGCGAGGAAGTAGTTGCCGATGCCGTCGGGGGCGCCGACCCTGACGGTGCCGGAGACGAGCTGGTCGGTGCCGGAAATCTCCGACTGCGCCCTGAGCAGCTCCGCCTCCATCTCCTCCGCGCTGGCCCTGAGCCGCTCGCCGGCCGCCGTCAGGGTGCAGCCGGTCGAGTGGCGCTCGATCAGCCGGGCGTCGAGCTCGGCCTCGAGCGCGGAGATCTGGCGGCCGACCGTGGCGTGGTTGACGCCGAGCCGGCTCGCCGCGCCGAGGATCTGGCCGGCCCGCGCGACCGCGAGGAAGACCCTCAGGTGATCCCAGTCCATCGCCCCTCTCCCCCGCGCCGCCCGATCCGGCGATGCGTCGCTTTCACCCGCCGGCGGCGGTGCGGTCAAGGAAAACCACGCGGAAGGTCCGGGTGTGACCGCCTCTGGCCGGCCCGTCTCGCCGAAGCGCCGCCGAATTCGCCCGGTTCGCCCCATTGATGCCGCACCCTCGGTGCAGGATCCGCTTTCGGCCGCATCGCTCCGCTCCGGATACCCTTCGGGACCCGGCGCCGGTGCGGCCCTTCGTCCCCGTCCGCCGAACGATCGCCCGTGATTGTCATGTTTCCCGTCAGGGTTTCTTCATGACGGGGTCCGTTCGAAACCGAATGGGTCTTGACGGGGACGCCGGCTTGGGGCGCCATGGGGCGTGTGCTTGCGTCGACGTGTCGAATTTCCCTGGAGGACGGTTCGCATGATCTCGATCAACCCCACCGAGGCGGAACTGCTCAACGTCCTCATCGTCGAGGACGACCCCGACGACGTCTACGTTCTGGAACGGGCGGTGAGCCGCGCCGTCCTCGACGGCGGTTGGCGCCTCCGGTTGCAGGTCGTCGGCAACGGCCTCGAGGCGATCAACTTCGTGACCTGGCACGACGTCGTCAACGACCTGCCGGACATCGTCATCCTCGATCTCAACATGCCGGTGATCGACGGCGTCGGCTTCCTGAAGTCGCTGCGAAATTCGCTGGATTTCCGCGACCTGCGCGTCGTGGTCCTCACCACCTCCGCCGACCGGACCATCCACCGCACGGCGCTCGACGCCGGCGCCGACGCGGTCTTCGTCAAGCCCGACAGCCGCGACGCGCTCGACGGCATCGCTCGCTCGATCATCGCCATGAGCCCGCGCCGTGGCGGCGAGGCCCGTCGGGGCGAGCACGGCGGCGCCCACGAAGCCCTGCATCCGGCCCGCTCCGGCGATCCGATCATCCGCACCGACGCCATCGGGGACGGCCCGGCCGCCGGCACCTCGGTGATCGAACTCGTGTCGCTGCGCCTGCGCGAGGGCGTCGCGGAGGCCGAATTCCTCGATGCCGTCGAGGCCGCCACCGCCTTCCTGAAATCCTGCCCGGGCTTCATCCGCCGCCGCCTCGCCAAGGGCGCCGAAGACGAATGGGTCGACTATCTCGAATGGGAGACCCGCGACGCCGCCCGCGCCGCGGCGAGCCTCGGCCGCTCGGCCTCGGGCATGCGGGCCTTCCTGCGGGCGATCGACGACCGCAGCCTCGACCGCCGCAAGCTCACGGTGCACTCGGTCGTCAACTGAGCGGCGGGCGTCGTGAGGTCTCCGGACGAAGCGCCGACGCGGCTCAGGGCGCCGCGGCGGTCTCCCGCGACGGGTACCAGTATTTCGCCCGCGCCGCGCCTTCCTCGATCACCACGAACTGGTTGGCGAACACCCGGTAGGGGTGGCTCCACTCGCCGTTCGGCCACTGCACCCGGATCTCGGCGCGTTCCGACGTGCCGACGCCGACGTGGGTCCAGCCGGTCTGGCCGGACGCGTGGCCGCCGCCGACCTGGACGTCGCGAGGCATCGTCAGCGTTCCGGTCTTGACCGTGATCCGCGAGCCGACGCCGGCGACGTTGCCGCCCTTTGCGATCAGGCGGACCTGGACGAAGTTGCCCATCGGGCGGTGGGCACCGGCGCGCATCGTGCCGAGATTGCGGAAGACGCTCGCCGGCTGGCCGCGGTTGACGACGACGAGGTCGAGCATGCCGTCGAGGTTGAGGTCGACCACGGCGCCGCCGCGTCCCTTGGTGTCGCGGGCGATGCCGGCGGCCTCGCCGGCCTCGGCGAAGCGGCCGTCCCAGCGGCCGAGCAGCAGGTTGTCCGGGTCGAAGGCGGCGAAATCCGGCATCGCCTCGACGTTGCCCTTGGCGATGAAGAGGTCGACGAGGCCGTCGTTGTTGACGTCGGCGAACTGGGTGTGCCAGCCGGTCGAGGGGTAGATGTTGGGGCCGGTGTAGGGCCGGTGCGCCGTCGCGCCTCTCTCGAAGGCGATGTCGCGGTAGACCGGGCTCGCCTCGTCGGCGTCCTCGTCGAGGGTCTGCAGCTTGGTGTCGCCCATCGAGGTCAGGGCGTATTCAGGGGCGCCGTCGACGTCGAGGTCGAACTGGGCGATGCCCATGCCCCAGATCGAGAGATGCTGCCAGCCGTCGGCCTTGCCGTAGGCCTTCGGCGCCTTCCCGGGGGAGACCGACCAGAGCTGTTCCTCGCCGCCGCGGTAATACTGGCGGTCGTTGGTCATGCGCAGCGACGGCTCGCCCGAGCGGTTCCAGTCGGTGAACAGCATCGACAGGGTGCAGTAGCCGGGCGACAGCGCGGTGCGCTCGCCGTAGCGCGGCGTCTCCGTGCCCTGCGGTCGGAACAACTCGTTGTCGTGGCAGGTGCCCCAGGGCGAGCCCGGCTGGGCGCGGTCGACGTAGTTGCCGAAGGCGAGGGTCGGGAAGCGCTGGCCCTTCTCCCACTCAGCGGCGAAGGCCGTGGTCCAGGCCCGGCCGCCGTCGAAGCCGAAGGCCCGGTTGGCGACCTCGAAGCGGCAGGCCGGGCCGCCCTTGAGAAGAAGGTTCTCGCCGAGGCGCATCACCGCGAGGTCGACGTGGCCGTCGCCGTCGATGTCGAGCGGGTAGGCGCCGAGGATGTTGGTGCCGAGCCGCTCGTCGAGGCCGGTGGCGATCTCGCGGAAGGCGAGGGCACCGCCGACCGGGCTCTCGTTGCGGAACAGCTTCGCCGGATTGCGGCCGCCGGCGACGAAGAGCTCGGGCTTGAAGTCGCCGTCGCAGTCGAAGCTGGCGACGCCGCCGCCGACGAAGAACTCCCAGCCGCCGTCGTAGACCTGGTGGACCCCGGCCTCGGCCGCCTCCTCCCGCATCGACGGAACGTCGGCGGTGGGGAGGACGGGGCCGTCCTCGGCACGGGCGGGGTGGGCGAGGAGCGCCGGGACGAGGGCGACGACGAGGGCGCATACTCGAACGGGCCTCGCCGTCCGGGCAACGCGATCGAGCAGGCGTGGCATCGGGATCATTCTCCCCCCTCCTCGATCACCAGCGAGCGCAGGAAGGCGATCATCGCCAGACGGTCGTCGGGGACGAGCGCCGCGTAGGCGGTGGCGGACGCCTCGCCCTCGGCGCCGTGGGCGCGGATCACCTCGTCGAGGGTGGTGATGTCGCCGCGGTGGCCGTAGGGCGCGGTCGAGCCGATGCCCCAGAGCTCGGCGGTCATGAAGACGTCGCGGGCGACGAAGCGCTGGGCCAGCAACTCGTTGCCGAGGCGGTCGTTGCGCTGGTCGGCGATCTTGTGGCGCTTCAGGTCGCCGAACAATGGCACCAGCACCCGCCCGGCCTCGTCGCGCGGCAGGGCGCGCACGAAGGCGAAGCGGGAGAAGTCGATCGAGACCGGCGTCTCGACGTCGGCGAGGGCGAGGGTGCCGGCCATGTCGTAGGGACCGGGATCGGTGAAGACGAGGCCGTCGAGCGGCAGCGCCGGCCGGTGGCAGGAGGCGCAGCCGATCTCGCCGAACAGCGCCTCGCCGCGCGCCGCGGCGCCGGCCCAGTCCTCTGGCAGGTCCGTCCGGCGGGTCGGCACGGGCAGGGTCGCCTGCCAGGCGACCATGGCGGAGACGTCACCGTCGGTGAACTCGTTGCCCTTGCCGTCCTGGTCGAAATCGTCCGAGCCGGTCCAGCGCAGGCCGAAGCGTTCGTCGGCCTGGATGCCGTGGTGGACGTTGAGGGCGTTGACCGTGAACTGGCGCAGGCTGACGAAGACGCCCTTCTGGCTGAACGGGCGCAGCACGAGGTCGCTGTCGATGCCCTCGATGGCGGAGATGTCGAGCATGCCGTCGGGCTCGGCGGTGATGCGGCCGAAGTCGACGCCCTTGGCTACGAGCGGGCGCGTCACCGCCGCTCCGCTCGCCCGCGCCTCGGCGAGGGCGGCGGCGCGGGTCGCCTGCAGCTCCGCCGTCATCTCCCGGGCCAGCATCTCGACGAGGCCCGAGCCCATCAGCGCGTTGGAATTGCGCTCGGTCGAGAACTGCGGGTCGAGGCTGTCGAAGTCGGCGCTCTCGAAGCCCTCCGAGACGAAGACGTTGGCGACGAACTCGCCGGCGCCGCCGACGAAGGGCTCGTTGTGGCAGCCCGAGCAGGCGTTGGCGTCGAGGCCGGAGGTGCGCTGGAAGGTGTGGGCGGCCGGCCGCTTGCGCCGGGTCGGCACGATCGCCTGGGTCGCCATCGGCCGTCCGGCGCCGTCGAGGGTGGTGAATTTCGCCGTGAACAGCACCTTGCCGCGGGCGATCAGTGCGTCGATCGCGGCATCCCCCCGCTTCGCCACGGCGTCGAGGTCGAGCGGGTCGTGGACGGTGCGCTCGGCCCAGGCCGGCTCGGCGGTGCCGCCGGCGAGGGCGGGGATCGGCGCGGCGAGGGGGCCGAGGGCGAGGAGGCCCCACGCCAGTCGGCGGATCGGAAGGGCAGGGCGGGGGGCGGCGATGGAGCCGCCGGCCGGCCCGCGGGTGGGAAACGTCATGGCGTCACCTCCGACATCTCGCCGGTGCTCTGGCGGGCGGCTTCCGGCAGGGCGAAGACGTCGCGGTCGAGCCGGCCGAGGGCGTCGGCGACGAGGCCGGCGACGACGAGGTCCTGGTCGAACGGCCGGGTCTCGATCACGGTGTTGCGGCGCAGGGCCTCGACCAGCGCATCCTCGAGCCCGGAGCGCATCCCGGTCTCGATCAGCGAGAAGGCGCGGGCCGAGGCGCCGGTGAAGACGATGCGCGACGGGTTGACGATGGCCATCAGCCGGGCGAGGCCGTAGCCGAGGGCGACGCCGGCGCGGTCGTAGATGCCGGCGAGCCGGACGTCGCCGGCCCGCGCCGCCTCCTCGATGGCGAGGAGTTCGTCGAGATCGGGCCGGATCTCCTGAGGGTCGGTGTCGGGCGGCAGGCCGCGCGCCTCGCGCAGGATGGCGTAGTCGGCGGTGAAGGCCTCGAGGCAGCCGCGCCGGCCGCAGCTGCAGCGCGGGCCGCCGGGAATGTGGTTGACGTGGCCGAGCTCGGCCGCCGAACCGTCGGCTCCGGCGTGCAGGCGGCCGCCGACGAAGAGGCCCATGCCGACGCCGTAGTCGGCGAAGATCACCGCGAAGGTGCCGCCGTAGGTGACCGGATCGGACCAGTTCAGCGCCTGGGCGATCATGTTGCCGTCGTTGGAGATGAAGCAGGCGGTGCCGAAGGCCGCCTCGACCGGGGCGACGAGGGCGATGTCGCGCACCGAGAAGGCCGGCGACCAGACGAGGGTGCCGCGGTTGGTGTCGACGACGCCCTGGGCGGCGATGCCGATCTCGGCGACGGCGGACAGGTCGATGCGCTCGGCGACGAGGAAATCAGTGACGGCGGCGATCAGCGTGCGCGGGAAGCTGTCGGTGGTCTCGCGCAGGGTGTCGAGCACGAGGCTGCGCCGGGCGGCGACGGTGCCGAGATAGTCGGCCAGCACCAGCATCATCCGGTTGGTGGTGATCTTGACCGCCAGCACGAAGGCGGTCTCGCGGTTGAGCTGGAGCAGTACCCGCGGCCGGCCGCGGCCGCCGGTCCGGCGCCGGCCGCCGTCGCTCTCCGTCTCGCTCTCCAGCGTCACCGTCTCGACGATGTTCTCGGCGATGAGGTCGGCGGTGATGGCGGTGATCGTCGCCGGCGACAGCTGGGTCTCGGGGCCGAGGTCGACCCGGGCGATCGGGGCCTTGCGCCGGATCGCGGCGAGCACCAGCGCGCGGTTGTGGCGGCGGACCTGGTCGGTGTCGGCCCGCCGGTCGGTGCCGCCGCGCCAGGACGATCTCATGGACATCGCGTCAATCCTCCCGCCGCCTTTGGCAAGGCGGCCTTATCGCCTGGCCGTCTGACGGTGTCGGAGACACCGCGCGACCCGGTCGGACGGGGGACGATCCATCGCATTCGTGTGTGGTGCATGCAAATGTGCAGCGACGCGCAGGGCGGCGTCGGCTCCCGTCGAATTGATATTGACATCGGGTCCCATTCGGGTCCAGAATTTTTTTCGACTTCAAAATAAACTTCACTGAAGTCGGCTCGCACCCGCCGAGGAGACGGCGGGGCGATTTCGTATGAACGAGTTGCCCTGCTGCGGTGCAACCATTCGTCAGGGAGGAATTCATGACCCGGATCATGTCCGTGGCCGTCGCCGCGTTGCTGTCGACGACCGCCGTCGTTCCCGCCTTCGCCGCCGACATCGTCGTCGGCGTCAGCTGGTCGAACTTCCAGGAAGAGCGCTGGAAGACCGACGAGGCCGCCATCAAGTCCGCGCTGGAAGCCGCCGGCGCCAGCTACATCTCGGCCGACGCCCAGTCGTCGCCGGCCAAGCAGCTCACCGACGTCGAGAGCCTGATCGCCCAGGGCGCCACCGCCCTCATCATCCTCGCCCAGGATTCCTCGGCGATCGGCCCGGCGATCACCAAGGCCCAGAACGAGGGCATCCCGGTGGTCGGCTACGACCGCCTGATCGAGATCCCCTACGCCTACTACCTGACCTTCGACAACAAGGAAGTCGGCCGGATCCAGGCCCGTGAGGTGTTCAAGGTCAAGCCCGAGGGCAACTACGCCTTCATCAAGGGCTCGGCCTCCGACCCGAACGCGGACTTCCTGTTCTCGGGCCAGATGGAAGTGCTGAAGGAGGCGATGGACGCCGGCAAGATCAAGAACGTCGGCGAGGCCTACACCGACGGCTGGCTCCCGGCCAACGCCCAGCGCAACATGGAGCAGATCCTGACCGCCGCCAACAACGAGGTCGACGCGGTCGTCGCCTCCAACGACGGCACCGCCGGCGGCGTCGTCGCGGCGCTCGCGGCCCAGGGCCTCGACGGCTCGGTCCCGGTTTCCGGCCAGGACGGCGACCACGCCGCCCTCAACCGCATCGCCCTCGGCACCCAGACCGTGTCGGTGTGGAAGGACAGCCGCGAACTCGGCAAGAAGGCCGCCGAGATCGCCGTCGAGCTCGCCAAGGGCACGGCGCTCGACGCCGTCCCCGGCACGGTGAAGTTCAACGGCGGCCCTGGCGGCGTCGACATGAACGCCACCTTCCTCACCCCGCTCGCCATCACCAAGGACAACCTCAACGTCGTCATCGACGCCGGCTGGGTGTCCAAGGAGACGGTCTGCCAGGGCGTGAAGGCCGGCAGCGTTTCGGTCTGCGACTGATCACCAAGGCAGCGGTGCCGGCGGCAGGGTCCGCCGGCACCGGCTTTTCCGGGCCGTCGCGGCCCGGCCTGCACCGCGGGGCGCGAGGCGCCGGGCGCGGTCGCGGCGGCGGGCGTCCGCCGCATCGTTCATCGAAGCAAGGCTACCACCGGTTCGCCGGGCGATCCGACCTCCCGACGGGGAGGCCGGGAGAGCTTTCGCACATCCGCCTTCGGGGCGTATCATCGCCCAAAAGCGGAAGCGGTCGCCTGGAAGGCCGTCGAGGAGGAGGGGAGACATCATGACTGACAATGCAGCCGGGCGTACGGGTGCGCCTCCCGGGGCCGCGCGGGCGAAGGGACCCTCGCTCCTCGCCGCGCTCGAGGTCGACGTCCGCTTCCTCGGCATGGTCGCCGCCCTCGTCGTCATCTGGATCGGCTTCCACCTGCTCTCGGGCGGAACCTTCCTGACGCCGCGCAACCTGTGGAACCTCTCGGTCCAGACCGCCTCGATCGCGGTGATGGCGACCGGCATGGTGCTGGTCATCGTCACCCGCAACATCGACCTCTCCGTCGGCTCGATCCTCGGCGTCACCGGCATGGTGATGGCGGTGGCGCAGTCGGCCTACCTGACGCCGGCGCTCGGCTTCAACAACCCGATGGTCTGGATCCTGACCCTCGTCGTCGGCCTCGTCGTCGGCGGCCTGATCGGCGGCCTCCACGGCTACGTCATCGCCTACATGGGCGTGCCGGCCTTCATCGTCACTCTCGGCGGCCTGCTGGTCTGGCGCGGCGCGGCCTGGTGGGTGGCGAGCGGGCGGACGATTCCGCTGACCGACGACAATTTCAAGCTGATCGGCGGCGGCGCCGAGGGCTCGGTCGGCGCGACGTGGAGCTGGATCCTCGCCCTCGTCGCCATCGGGCTGATCGTGATGGCGACGCTCAACGCCCGCCGCCAGCGCAAGCGCTTCAAGTTCCCGCTGAAGCCGATCTGGGCCGAGTTCACCACCGCGGGCGTCGCCTCCCTGCTGGTGCTCGGCGCGACCTGGGTGGTCAACTCCTACTACCTGCCCGGCCCGCTCGCCCGCCGCTACGCCGAGACCAACGGCATCGACTGGCCGGAGGCCGGCCTGCGGATCCCCTTCGGCTACGCCATTCCGGTGCTGATCGCCATCGGCGTCGGCATCCTGATGACCTTCGTCGCCACCCGCACCCGCTTCGGCCGCTACGTCTTCGCCATCGGCGGCAACCCGGAGGCGGCCGAGCTCGCCGGCATCAACACCAAGCGCGTGACGATGATGATCTTCGCGCTGATGGGCATGCTGGCCGCCCTCGGCGCCGCCATCTCCACCGCGCGCCTGACCTCCGCCACCAATGCCCAAGGCACGCTCGACGAGCTCTACACCATCGCCGCGGCGGTGATCGGCGGCACCTCGCTCGCCGGCGGCTCGGGCACCATCGCCGGCGCCATGCTCGGCGCCCTCGTCATGCAGTCGCTGCAGTCGGGCATGGTGCTACTCGGCATGGACACCCCGCTGCAGAACATCATCGTCGGCTTCGTGCTGGTGATCGCCGTGTGGCTCGACACGGTCTACCGCCGCCGCATCAAGTGAGGGAGGGAACGACTATGACCACCAACCGGGGCACCCCCCTCGTCGAGATGCGCGACATCTCGATCTCCTTCGGCGGCATCCACGCGGTCGACGGCGTCACCGTCGACCTCTATCCCGGCGAGGTCGTCGGCCTGCTCGGCCACAACGGCGCCGGCAAGTCGACACTCATAAAGATCCTCTCCGGCGCCTACCGCGCCGACGAGGGCGAGATCTTCATCAACGGCGAGAAGGCCGAGATCTCGACGCCGCGCGACAGCAAGCGCTACGGCATCGAGACGATCTACCAGACGCTGGCGCTCGCCGACAACGTCGACGCCGCCGCCAACCTCTTCCTCGGCCGCGAGCTGATGACCCCCTGGGGCACGCTCGACGACGTCGCCATGGAAGCGGCGGCGCGCAAGGTGATGGGCCGGCTCAACCCGAATTTCCGCAAGTTCAAGGAGCCGGTGAAGGGCCTCTCGGGCGGCCAGCGCCAGTCGGTGGCGATCGCCCGGGCGCTCTATTTCGACGCCAAGATCCTGATCATGGACGAGCCGACCGCCGCGCTCGGCCCGCAGGAGACCGCCCAGGTCGCCGACCTCATCATGGAACTGAAGCGCGAGGGCCTCGGCATCTTCCTGATCAGCCACGACCTCCACGACGTCTTCGACCTCGCCGACCGCGTCAGCGTGATGAAGAACGGCAAACTCGTCGGCTCCGCCAGCACCTCCGACGTCACCAAGGACGAGGTGCTCGGCATGATCATCCTCGGGAAATGCCCGCCCGGCGCGACCCGGGGACCGGGGGCGCTGACGGAGGCGGAGCTGGCCGGGGCGCACGTGTGAGGGTGTGGGGCGCTCGTTCGATGGTGATGAGGCTTGATTAGCCTCATCGGGGGAAATCCCCGGTAGCGACTGTGCCCAGTGACGAGGCCACGCCGCCCCTCGACACGGGCATTCGCTCCTACTCGGGCGAAAGCTGACGGAGGTCGCTTCAAGCGCACGATAGTATGAGCGGGGAGAGCCAGGCCGCAGCGTCCGGGGCCTCTTCCGGCTGTACTTTGGACGAAAATGACCTAATGGTTTGAAAAGATTGGCTTTCAACGTTATTTTTTTGTCTCAGGTAAGGCTTCCAACAACACGCCGGCTATTTGAATCGTCAACCTCACGCGCGTCAGCATCTGCTGTTGGCCTAGAGAGCGTTGAACGAAGACGATCCCGGCGCATTGAAACCTGTGGATCGTCTGCCGCGATACTCGCGCTTGCGTTGCCATCATACGTTCGTTCCGGTAATGTTCGTTTCTCAACTGGAGCGAACGTTTATGGCCAAGCGGCCCGTCACCAAAAGCGGTACTTCTCGTGTTCGTTTTATCATGCTTGATGCTGAGATCGCAGAAGGTGATCTTAGCCAAATCACTGCAGCTATTCAGAACGCTCTTAAACCTCAAGCGATGATTGTTCAGCAAAAACTGTCTCATCATGTGACTGGTGGTGCTATGAATACAATTGAGGCCGAAGCGGATTTTTCCGAGGACTTCAGTGCACCTGATGAGGAAATTCAAGAGCAGACCCCTGTGCCCCGTCCCGCTAGGCCACCGCGGTCCCGCAAACCCACAGTTCCTAAAGTGCTAGAGCTGGATCTTAAGTCGGAAGTGTCCTTTGAGAGCTTCGCATCTGAGCACAATCCACAGAACGAAGTGGACCGCAATCTCTTGATTTTGGCGTGGTTCCATCTTCATCGTCCTGATGAGATGGTCACTGTGAATCATGTGTATACATGCTATCGCGCGATTAAATGGCCATCTGGTATCGAAGATTTTTCTTGGCCTCTGCGAGCTTTGAAGAAGAAGCAATTTATTTCCAGCCTGGGTCTTGGTAAATATGAAATCAATCATTTGGGGATTGATCGTGTTGAGAATATGAGGGTGGCGAAGTGAATGATATTGTTCAGTTTGCACGATCAGTGCCGAAATTTTATGACAGTACAGCTGTGGAGCAAATATTGATATTAGCTTGGTTTGTGCAGGAGCATCTTAAAAAAAGCAAGCTTTGATGGGGCATATATGCGTCAATGCTTTAAAGCCGTCGGCTTGGAGCCACCGAACATGAGTGTCTATCTTCCACGCCTGGCCGCTAAGAAGCCCCCTCAATTAATCAAAGAGAAGGCAGGATTTCGCTTAAATGGCGTTACGTTTCGGGCGCTTGACCGGCGGTTCGGGGTGGATCCGACAACTGCTGTTGTGACTAAAAGTCTTTCTGATCTCCCTAGTGAGGTGCCTGATTTAGAAGAGAGAGAGTTTCTGCTTGAGGCTTTGAACTGCTATCGTGTTCGGGCTTATCGAGCCTCAATAGTTATGATGTGGAATTTAACTTTCGATCATGTGGTGCGTTGGGTCTTTGCGGATGCCTCGCGACTGTCTTCCATGAATGCCGGAATAGCGACGAAATATCCTAAGAAGAATGCTATCTTGTCAAGTCTAGACGACGTTTCTGAATTCAAGGAATCAGAGTTCATTGAAGTAGCGCGATTCGCAAAAATTATAGATAAGAATACTGCGCAGATTTTGCGGGAGAAACTGGCAAGGAGAAACATGGCGGCTCATCCGTCTCGCGTAACTATTAGCCAACATTCTGCGGATGACATGATTACAGATCTAGTGAATAATATTATTAAGAAATTAGTTTAGAATCTATTGTGATGCAGAATGAACTAGAAGATGGTGCATTGCCGAGGATGGTAGTTACTTGAAATCGCTCCCTCCATGCCCCTCCCTCTCCCCGTGCAACTCCGCCTCGAACACCCCGCCCTTGCGCCGCATCCGCTCCAGCAGCCCCGCGAGCGCGCCCGGCGCCCGTTCCTCCGTCGTCACGCCCCGCGCAAAAATCCGCGGGCCGTCCGCGTCGGGTGCCCATTGTTGCTTTTTCATCGGTTTCCGGCCCCGTGCCCGGCCTTCCGGCCGGACTTCCGGGGACGATGCTGCAACGAGGAGGGTTACTCCACGGTTACCGACTTCGCGAGGTTGCGGGGCTGGTCGACGTCGGTGCCGATGAAGACGGCGGTGTGGTAGGCGAGCAGCTGGATCGGGATGGCGTAGACGAGGGGGGTGATGGTGGCCGGCATTTCCGGCAGCACCACGGTTTCCACCGCGCCGATCGCGGCCTCCTCGGCGCCCTTCGGGTCGGTGAACAGGATGATGCGCCCGCCGCGGGCGGCGACCTCCTGCATGTTGGAGACGGTCTTTTCGAAGATGCGGTCGTAGGGGGCGATGACGATCACCGGCATGGTCTCGTCGATGAGGGCGATCGGCCCGTGCTTCAATTCGCCCGCCGCGTAGCCCTCGGCGTGGATGTAGGAGATCTCTTTCAGCTTCAGCGCGCCTTCGAGCGCCAGCGGATAGCTGGTGCCGCGGCCGAGGTAGAGCGCGTGGGGGGCTTTGGCCAGCGTCTTCGCCAGCGCCTCGATCTGCGGCTCGAGCCGCAGCGCCTGAGAGGCGAAGCGGGGGATTTCGGCGAGCGCATGGACGAGGCGCTGCTCGTCTTCGGCTGACAGGTGCCCGCGGGCGCGGCCGGCGGCCACCGCGAGGCTCGCCAGCACCGCGAGCTGGCAGGTGAAGGCCTTGGTCGAGGCGACGCCGATCTCCGGGCCGGCGAGCGTCGGGAAGATCACGTCGCTCTCGCGGGCGATGGTCGATTCCAGCACGTTGACGACGGCGGCCACCGTCTGGCCGTTGGCCTTGCAGTAGCGCAGCGCCGCCAGCGTGTCGGCGGTCTCGCCCGACTGCGAGATCATGATGGCGAGGCCGCCGGCGTCGAGCGGCATCTCGCGGTAGCGGAACTCCGAGGCGATGTCGATGTCGACCGGCAGCCGGGCGAAGCGCTCGAACCAGTATTTGGCGACGAGGCCGGAGAGGAAGGCGGTGCCGCAGGCGGAGATGACGACGCGCTTGAGGCTCTTCCAGTCGAAGGGCAGGCCCTCGGGCATCCGCGTCGTCTCGCCGGCGAAATCGACGTAGCGCGCCAGCGTGTGGCCGATCACCTCCGGCTGCTCGTGGATCTCCTTGGTCATGAAGTGGCGGTGGTTGCCCTTGTCGACGAGGAGGGCGGAGGCCTGGCTGATCTGGACGGTGCGCGTCACGTTGGCGCCGGCCTCGTCGCGGATGGTGACGCCGTCGCGGGAGAGCACCGCCCAGTCGCCGTCGTCGAGATAGGTGACGCGCGAGGTGAAGGGGGCGAGGGCGATGGCGTCGGAGCCGAGATACATCTCGCCCTCGCCGTAGCCGACCGCGAGCGGCGAGCCGCGCCGGGCGCCGATCAGCAGCCCGTCGTGGCCGCGGAAGAGAAGGGCGAGCGAGAAGGCGCCCGTGAGCTTGGGCAGCACCCGCTCCACGGCGGTGACCGGGTCGAAGCCCTGGCCGAGTTCGCGGTCGACCAGATGGGCGATCACCTCGGTGTCGGTCTGGCTCTGGAAGCGGGCGCCGGCAGCGATCAGGCCCTCGCGCAGCTCGCGGAAATTCTCGATGATGCCGTTGTGGACGACGGCGACGCGCTCGGTTGCGTGCGGGTGGGCGTTGGCCTCGGTCGGGGCGCCGTGGGTGGCCCAGCGGGTGTGGCCGATGCCGATCAGGCCGGCCCGCGGGCTCTTCTCCAGCTTGGCGGCCAGCGCCGACAGCCGGCCCTCGGCGCGCAGCCGCGTGATCTCGCCCTCTTCCAGCGTCGCGATGCCGGCGCTGTCGTAGCCGCGGTATTCGAGCCGCCTCAGCGAACCGACCAGCCGCTCCGCCACCGCCTCACGCCCGATGATGCCGACGATCCCGCACATGCCGCACTCTTCCTGTCGCTTGGATTCCGTGCCGCGCAGGCTAGCGCCGAGGCGCCAACGAGCGGTTTACGGACCCGCCGATTTGCCGAAAATTCGCGGGGCGACGTTAAGCGAGGGTTGCGTGGGCAGGGAAGTCAACTTGCGTGACGGAGTGTTGCAGCGCGAAAGAGGCGGCGCGCCCCGTCACCGCCCGGCGAGCGCGCCGGCCCGCCCGCAGCGTCAGCCGCGCGGCGTCAGCGCGAGGCCGGCCTTCTCCACCCAGCCGAGGCCGGCGAGGGTGTCGCCGCGGGGGCGGTATTCGGCGCCGACCCAGCCGCCGTAGCCCGCCGCTTCCAGCGCCTTCAGCACGAAGCCGGTATTCACTTCGCCTTCGTCCGGCTCGGCCCGCGACGGCACGGCGGCGACCTGGACGTGGCCGATGTCGGCGGCGACGTCGGAAAGCTCGGTGACGAGATCGCCGCCGATGATCTGCAGGTGGTAGAGGTCGGCGAGGATCTTCAGCGCCGGGCTGGCGACGGTCGCCACCACCGCCTCGGCCTCGTCGAGGTCGGCGAGGAAATAGTCCGGCACGTCGCGGCGGTTGATCGGCTCGATCAGCATGACGAGGCCGCGCGCCTCGCCGAGCCTCGCCGCGAAGCGCAGGTTCTCCACATAGGTGTAGAGCGCCTCCTGGTGGCTCGCCTCCGCGACCTTGCCGGCCATGACGTGGATCATCGGGCAGGCGAGGGCGGATGCATAGTCGGCGGCGAGCGCCAGCGCCTCGCGGAACGCCGCCTCGCGGCCGGTGAGGGCGGCGAGGCCGAATTCGCCGGCCTCGCGCTCGCCGGCCGGCGTGTTGAGCGAGACCAGCGGCAGCCCGCAGGCCTCGAGCCTTTCGGCGATCGCCTCGACCGGGTGGTCGAACGGCCAGTGGCACTCCACCCCTTGGAACCCCGCCCGCGCCGCCGCCGCGAAGCGGTCGAGGAAGGGCAGGTCCGGGAACAGGAAGGAGATGTTGGCGGAAAGACGCAGGGCCATGCGGGACGGTCCGGATCGTGCGGCGGGTCGGGCAGTCCTACGACGGATGGGCCGGGCGGGACAAGGGTGGGAGCGATCACCGGAGCCGAGGTCCGCCCTCGGCATCCGGCGCGACGGTACCATGCGGACAGCGTCTTCTCGACCGGCGGGGAGTGGCGCGCCGTACGGCGACGACGGGGCCGAGCGCCTCGTCGTCCCGCGTGTGGGTCGTGACGATCTCTCCGGCCTTGCGAGCCGGCGCGATCATCCGTGCGGATCGGCGGGTCCGGAGTGGGGCAGCGCGAGCAAAGGCGTGATTAGTGTATTGAAATCAGGTCATGTTTGGCAGAAACGCCGTTTCGTGCCAATTTAATCGAGAATTTATTGATCTACATATTCAAGGGGACAGCGCCATGACTTGGGTCGGAACCTTCTTCGCCTCATCCGACGAATTGTTCAACGGTGGGCTCGAGGGCTACTTCACTCTCAATGTCGGCACTGGCGGCGGAGCGCCGACGCAGGTGACGGCGAACACCTCGGTACAGGTGAACTTCACCCATCCGAGTTTCCTCGCGCGGATCATCTTCACCGGAACCGGTCTTTCCGTCGGCTCCACGACACTTCCGAACGGCACCAGCCTGCCGATCCTGACGAGCGGTACCGTCACCCACATCGACTTCCTCTACAATTACCGGCTGTCCGATGCGATCAACAACGGCGTCTCGGCTCCGGAACTGATGCAGGCCGCCTTTCTCGAACCCTCGGCTTCGATCGACATCGTCGGCGGGCTTTCGGCGCAGGCGCTGACCGCGTCGATCACGCAAAGCTATGCGAGCGGCTCGGTCCAGCCGTTCATCAACTTCCTCAGCCAGGACCGGGCGAATTTCTCCGGCACCAACGGCGTCAACCTGATCAACGGCTTCAACGGCGACGACGTCCTCGTCGGTCTCGGCGGCAACGACGCGCTCTCGGGCAACGGTGGCAACGACATCCTCGACGGCGGCTTCGGCACCGACGTGATGAACGGCGGCGAAGGCAGTGATCTCTACCTGCCCGGCCCGCCCGATCCGACGACTCCCACCGGAGACTCGATCAGCGACAGCGGCACGGCCAATCCCAACGACATCGACACGATCTCCTACGAGAACGCCACCGGTCCGGTGATCGTCGACCTCTATCTCCAGGACGGCAATCAGAGCGCGGGCTGGGCGAGGGGCCTGATGGCGGGCGGCATCGAGCGGGTGATCGGCTCGGCCTTCGACGACACGCTGATCGGCACCGATTTTCCCGAATCCGTCAACGACACTGCCGCCGACATCCTCGAAGGCGGCGACGGCGACGACACGCTGGTCGGCCTCGGCGGCAGCGACATCCTGCAGGGCGGGCCCGGCTTCGACATCCTCGTCGGCGGCGCCAACGGCGACATCGCCAATCCAGGTCCAGGCGACACCGCGCGCTTCAACGCCCGCCTCGCCGATCTCGACGTGTTCTTCCCCGGTGACGGCAGCGTGCTCGTCGCGGCGCCGGGCGGCGGTGTCGATCAGCTTTTCGAGATCGAATTCATCGGCACGCTCGACGGTGTCTTCAACATCGGCAGCTTCGGCGCGTCGTCGAAGGATCTTCAGATCGGCGACGACAACGGCAATCCGATCAACGGCAACAATCGCGACAGTCTGCTCTACGGCCGGGGCGGCGACGACGTGATCGGTGGCGGCGGCGGCAGGGATCGTCTCGAGGGCGGCGACGGTGACGACACGCTGGACGGCGGGATCGGCGCCGACGTGATGGTCGGCGAGGCGGGCGACGACGATTTCTTCGTCGACGATGCGGGCGATCAGGTCGTCGAAAAAGCCGGGGAAGGCTACGACACGGTGCGCTCGACGGTGAGCTTCTCGCTGGGAGGGCAGCACATCGAGCGCCTGTTCCTGATGGGCAATTCGGCGATAAACGGGACGGGTAACAACCTCGCCAACAGACTGTTCGGCAACGGCGCGTCGAACACCCTCGACGGCAAGGGTGGCGCCGACGTGATGTTCGGCTACGGAGGCAACGACAACTACGTCGTCGACGACGTCGGCGACGTGGTCAGGGAGGCAGCCGGGGAAGGCTACGACACGGTGCGCTCGACGGTGAGCTTTTCGCTGGGAGGGCAGCACATCGAGCGGCTGTTCCTGAAGGGCAATGCGTCGATAAACGGGACGGGTAACAGCCTCGCCAACAAGATGTTCGGCAACGACGCGTCCAACACCCTCGACGGCAAGGGTGGCGCCGACGTGATGTTCGGCTATGGCGGCGACGACAACTACGTGGTCGACGACGTCGGCGACGTGGTCAGGGAGGCGGCCGGGGAAGGCTACGACACGGTGCGCTCGACGGTGAGTTTCTCGCTGGGAGGGCAGCACATCGAGCGGCTGTTCCTGAAGGGCACCGCGGCGATAAACGGGACGGGCAACAGCCTCGCCAACAAGCTGTTCGGCAACGATGCGTCGAACACCCTCGACGGCAAGGGTGGCGCCGACGTGATGTTCGGCTATGGCGGCGACG
>CALCDT010000174.1 GCA_937900425.1 uncultured Alphaproteobacteria bacterium
CCCGTCGGCCCGTCCGGCGAGAACAGCTTGTCGATGCAGATCTCGGCGCGGTGGGTATTGCCGGTGACGTCGACGAGGAGGTTGCGGAACAGCCGGTCCACCAGCCACGGCGGCGGCGGCCAGCCCTCGCCGGGCGCCGGCACGTTGGCGAGCGCGATCTCGAGCTCGTAGAGGGAGTCGTGGCGCGCCTCGTCGATGCGCGGTGCTTGGCTCGTCGGGCCGATGAACAGCCCCGAGAACAGATAGGACAGCGACGGATGCCGCTGCCAGTAGAGGACGAGGCTCTTGAGCAGGTCGGGGCGGCGCAGGAACGGGCTGTCGGCTGGCGTCGCACCGCCGACGACGACGTGGTTGCCGCCTCCGGTGCCGGTGTGGCGCCCGTCGATCATGAATTTCTCGGTGCCGAGGCGCGACTGGCGCGCCTCTTCGTAGAGCGTCGTGGTGATCTCTACCGCCTCCCGCCATGAGGTGGCCGGCTGCACGTTCACCTCGATGACGCCGGGGTCGGGCGTCACCTTGATGACGCCGAGGCGCGGATCCCAGGGCGGCTCGTAGCCCTCGATCTGTACCGGCTGCCCCAGCTCGGCCGCCGTCGCCTCGATCACCGCGAGGAGTTCCAGATAGTCGTCGAGCCGCTGCACCGGCGGCATGAACACGTGGAGACGGCCGTCGCGCGGCTCGACCGACAGCGCCGTGCGGACGGCGGGGCCGAACGACAGCCGCTGCTCGACGTCGCCGCGGCGGCGCGCCTCGATACCGGTGCGCTCGTAGGCCTGCGCCAGCACGTCGGGGTCGGGCAGCGACGGCCGCTCGGCGAACGGGTCTGCCGGCACGAAATAGGGATAGGCGGCCGGCGGGATGTGCGGGAGCGAGGACAGCGGCAGCCGGAAGCCGACCGGGCTGTCGCCCGGCACCAGGAAGACGCGGCCGCGCCGGAACGTCCACTTCTCGCTGACCCACCCGGCGCCGGCGGCGGCGTTCCAGCGCTGCACCGGCAGCACGAAGCCGACCGGCTTCGACAGGCCGCGCTCGAAGACCCGGGCGATGCGCGCCCGCTCCTCGGGATCGTCGAGCTTCGAATCGTCGACGGTGACGTTGTCGGGCAGCCCCTGCTCCTTGACGATCCAGTGGGCGGGATCCTCGTAGGCCGGGTGGACGTAGTCGGGCGCGAAGCCGAGCCGCTCGGCGATCCCCTCGGCGACCGCGGCCGCCGCCTCGATCGTCGCCGGCTCGGCCGGCCGCTCGCGGGCGAGGAGCGACGGGTCGCGCCAGATCGGCTTGCCGTCCTTGCGCCAGTAGAGCGAGAATGACCAGCGCGGCAGCGATTCGCCCGGATACCACTTGCCCTGCCCGTAGTGCAGGAACCCGCCGGGTGCGAAGCGCTCGCGCAGCCGGCGGATCAGGTCGTCGGCGAGGCCGCGCTTGGTCGGCCCGACGGCGGCCGTGTTCCACTCCGCCGACTGGTAGTCGTCGATCGACACGAAGGTCGGCTCGCCGCCCATGGTGAGGCGCCCGTCGCCCGTCGCGAGGTCGGCGTCGACGACGTCGCCGAGCGTCACCAGCGCCCGCCACGCCTCGTCGGAGAACGGCAGCGTCACCCGCGGCGCCTCGGCGACGCGGGTCACCTTCATGTCGAACTCGAACGACACCTCGGCCGGTTCGAGCACGCCCGTCAGCGGCGCCGCCGAGCGGTAGTGCGGCGTCGCCGCGAGCGGCAGGTGCCCTTCGCCGCAGAACAGTCCGGAGGTCGGGTCGAGGCCGATCCAGCCGGCGCCCGGCAGGTAGACCTCGCACCAGGCGTGCAGGTCGGTGAAGTCGTGGTCGGTGCCGGACGGCCCGTCGAGGGCGGCGACGTCGGGCTTGAGCTGGATCAGGTAGCCCGAGACGAACCGTGCCGCGAGGCCGAGCCGGCGCAGTACCTGGACGAGCAGCCAGCCGCTGTCCCGGCACGATCCCGACTTCTTCTCCAGCGTCTCGTCGGGCGCCTGCACCCCCGGCTCCAGCCGGATCAGGTAGCGGATCTCCTGCTGCAGCCGCCGGTTCAGCTCGACGAGGAAGGTGACGGTGTTGACCGGCTCGCGCGGGATCGACGCGACGAAGGCTTCGAGCGCCGGTCCACCCGGCTCGACGAGGAGATAGGGCGCCAGTTCCTCGGCGAGTTCCGGGGCGTAGGCGAACGGCCACGTCTCCGCCGAATCCTCGACGAAGAAGTCGAACGGGTTGTAGACGGCGAGCGAGGCGAGTAGGTCGACCTCGATCGAGAACTCCCTGGTCCGCTCCGGAAAGACGAAGCGGGCCAGCCAGTTGCCGAACGGGTCCTGCTGCCAGTTCACGAAATGCTCGGCCGGCGTCACCTTCAGCGAATAGGACGGAATCGCGGTGCGGCAGTGCGACGCCGGCCGCAGCCGGATCGTCTGTGGCCCGAGCAGCACCGGCCGGTCGTAGCGATAACGGGTGACGTGATGCAGGGCTGCCAGGATAGCCATGTCGTCCGGATCCGAAAATCGCTGTGGGCGCGGCGGCTTGGGAGACACCGGGGCGAAATTCGACGGTAGCGGCGCGGACACCCTATGGGAAGCGGATGCTGTATCCCTCACCGCAGTTCACGACGGCGTAATTTACGTCCGCGCAAGCTTCGATCAGCACTATGCCGGCTCGACTGCCGTTCCGGATGACCGCCCCATGCCCGTCGCCCCGCCCGGGGTGTTGGGGACCGCCGCCGCCGCTCTGCGCGCCGCCGTCGCCGGATGGC
>CALCDT010000175.1 GCA_937900425.1 uncultured Alphaproteobacteria bacterium
GGCGGGCCCGCCAGTCTTCGAGGCGGGCGGCGAGGGCGTCGTCGGACAGTGCCAGCACGGCGGCGGCGAGCAGACCGGCGTTGATCGCGCCGGCCTTGCCGATGGCGAGGGTGCCGACCGGGATGCCGCCGGGCATCTGGACGATGGAGAGGAGGCTGTCCTCACCCCGGAGCGTGCGGCTTTCCACCGGCACGCCGAAGACCGGCAGCGTGGTCATCGCCGCGGTCATCCCCGGAAGATGGGCGGCGCCGCCGGCGCCGGCGACGATCACCTTGACGCCGGCGGCACGGGCGCCCTTCGCGAAGTCGTATAGCCGCTCCGGCGTGCGATGAGCGGAGACGATGCGGGCGTCGTAGCCGACACCGAGGGCGTCCAGCACGTCGGCGGCGTGCTTCATCGTCGGCCAGTCGGACTGGCTGCCCATGATGATGGCGACGGGCTTGTCGGTCATGTCCATCCCTGTCGGCGAGCGGACGTCCGGCGGGAATCGGCTGGCGCGGCCGGACGGCGACCCGCCATCCGGTCGGCCCTCCGCGCGCAGGTCGTCCCGCTCGGAAAAAGGCCCTTGGGCGTCCGCCGGACGCCGGCGGGACCCCCATGATCCCGCTGTAGCGGCCGGCCGCCGCCGTGGCAAGGCGGGCGATCGCCTCAGGCGATGATGTCGGGGAGGATCTGGTCCTCGAGGAAGCGGATCCGGTCCTTGAGCACCAGCTTGCGCTTCTTGAGGCGCTGGACCTGCAGCGTGTCGGCGGTGCCGAGGCTGAGCAGGGCGTCGATGGCGGCGTCGAGATCGCGATGCTCCTGACGCAGCTTCGCCAGTTCGATGCGAACATCCTGTTCGTTGAGATCGTTCATAGACACCCGTCCGAGGCAGGGACCGCATCCCCCACGCTGTTCATGCCGGGTGGATCGCCACTCGGCAACTGGCTGCGGGAGACGAGACGACACTATACCGGAATTTTCGCAGCGTTCACCGATCTTGATGTCCTCGGACCATCACCGGGTCGCCTTCGCGCCCGCGTCGAGTGTCGTCGAAAGTCCGACCTCTCGCTCGGACCGCCGTGCCGGCCGGCGGCCGAAGCCGGAGCGAGGCGGCCGGCGGACGCAGGCTGCGGCAAGGTCGGGATCGGCCGGTCCGCGCATCGGTATCCGGAAGAAGGCTGACGGTCGTATCCGGGTGCGGCGGAGCCGGGCCGCTCGCCCCGATCGCTCCGGCAGGCGTTGACGGCGTGGTCGTCTCGACCCATCTTGTTGAAGGTGGTCCACGGCCTGAGCACCAGTGTGCGCGTGGAGCCGATGCGTCGGCGGGGCTTCCACACGCTCGATTGCGTTTTCTGGAAGTATTCCGAATTTGTTAGAAGTCGACTTTCGCTTTGACGGATCTTGAGCGCAAAGATCCGGAAGATTTCTTTTTCAAAATTCACCGATCATTCACGGATTGGAAACTATTCACAGGAAATTTGAACCGTCTGTCTTCCGATTGCCCTATTTTCATCATGACATTTGTGCGACAGTACTCGTCTTGCAACGAGGTGGACTATCCGCCGCCAGCAGGAAGGAGGCATGCTGATGTCGCTACAGTCTCATATCCAGGAACTCGAACGTCGCCACGCGGCCATCGAACGCCAGCTCGAGGGCGTGGTGCACCACCCCAGCGTGGATGAGGCCGAGGTACGAGAACTCAAGCGCCGCAAGCTGCATCTCAAGGACGAAATCGCCAAGCTCCAGTCAGGAGCGCAGCTTCACTGACCGACCGCGAACCCCTTGACCGGCGGTGACGCCGTCGCCCCCTGTCCTAGGGCCGCGACGGCCGCAGCCGGCCGGTGAGGCACGCCGGGGATCCCGTCGCGGTCGACCGATCCGACCGGTTCCGATCCCGGCAGCGACTAGACGAGCGCCCCGCCACGGACAACGGGTCCGGGCGGGGCGTTTCGTTGTTTCCGGCCCGCCGGGGCCGGAATGGTGTGGACGAGTACCCTGGCGATCGGCCCGCCGCCCTGCCGTCGGGCATGGCGTCCGGCCTGTGGCGCCCCTTCGTCGCAATTCCGCCGCCGTTCTTCCCGATCAGCATCGACGCGGGCGCCCTCGCCGCACCTGCGACGCTTCGCGCCGCCGGAAAATTCCCCTATCGTGCCGGCTCCGGAGCGTTTCGGCCGGCCGACCTGCGGAGCGGCGATAGGCCGTCTTTGCCGTGCAATCCGACCGTGGCGGCCAAGGCGGGCGCCAGCCGGCGGCGAGCCGGACGAATCCGGCGGTGCGTTCAGTTGGAGACGTCTTGCATGGTGGCGGTATCCCGTCCGGCGACCCGGGACCTCAGGATCGATTTCTTTCGCGGCATCGTCCTCATCGAGATCTTCGTCAATCACATGCCGGGCAACACGTTCGAGACGCTGAGCCACAAGAACTTCGGCATCACCGACGCCGCCGAGGTCTTCGTGTTCCTCGCCGGCATTTCCGCGTCCTACGCCTATTTTCCGACCTTCGCCAACGGCCGGCCCGGGCTTGCGATCGCCCGGGTTCTCCACCGGGTCGGAACGCTCTACGTCGCTCACCTCGCCAACATCCTGCTCGGGCTGGCGCTGTTCTCCGCCGCCGCGCTCTGGTTCGGCGCGCAGGGGCTTCTGGCGAATTTCAACATCCCGGCTGTCTTCGAGGCGCCGCGGGAGGCCTTCGTCGGAATGGGGCTGCTCGTCCACCAGATCGGCTATTTCAACATCCTGCCAATCTACGTGGCACTGCTCGCGCTCCTGCCCGTCGTCATGGCGCTGGCCCGGGTCGACGCGCGACTGCTGCTCGCGGTCTCGGTCGGCGTCTGGGCAATCGCCCAGACTTTCATGATCAACATTCCGAACTATCCGAGCGAAGGCGCCTGGTTCTTCAATCCCTTCGCCTGGCAACTGCTGTTCGTGCTCGGCTTCCTGCTCGGCCACCGGGTGATGACCGGCAAGGGCGGCATTCCCTATCATCCGGTGGTGTTCTGGGCAGCGATCGTCTATCTCGTCATCTGCGGCAGCTACGCGTGGTTCAACATGTGGGGCACGATTCCCGATTTCGGGGTGTCGTCGCGGCTGGTCGGCAACGACAAAACCTACGTCGCCCTGCCGAGACTCGCCCATATCCTCGCGCTCGCCTACGTTGTCGGCCACAGCCGGATCGTCGCCCGCCTGACGGCGCGGCTGACGCCGGTCAACCTGTTCGTGGTGATGGGCCGCCACTCGCTGCCGGTGTTCTGGGCAGGGGCGCTGCTGTCTGTCTGCGGCCTCGTGATCCGCTACCGCTACACCGGTTGGAGCGGCGAGAAGCCGATGCCGGAAATGCCGGGGGTGTTCTGGCTCGACGCCGTGCTGGTGCTGGCAGGGACCGCCGTCCAGATGCTGCTGGCCCTCTTCCTCGACTGGAAGGGTCGGGCTACCGCCGCCGCCCGGCGACCGGCGATCCCGGTCAGTCCGGCCCCGCCCTCGCGGCCGATCGCTCCGGCGCAGTAGGAACAGGTCCCAGCAACAGATGTGCGGCTTCTCGTCTTTTGAGCGACGAAGTCTTTCCCGTGCGACGGTTTGAGGCAGACGTATTCGTCCTTAGGCGGTGACACTCTTTCCGCTGTTGAGATTTCCTTCCGGCCGGTCATAGTGCGTCCAAGGGCGGTGCAGCAAAACGCTGCGCTGCAACAAGAGCAATGACTGCAGGGGGAAGGAATGTCGTCCATCTACGATCGCGACCTCGACCGCACGCCGGCCAATTTCCAGCCGCTGACGCCGCTGTCGCATCTGGCCCGGGCCGCGGAGGTCTTCCCCGACCAGATCGCGGTGATCCACGGCGGCCAGCGGACGGACTACCGCACTTTCTACGCCCGCGCCCGTCGCCTGGCCTCCGCCCTCGCCGCCCGCGGCATCGGCAAGGGCGACACAGTCTCGGTGATGCTCGCCAACACGCCGGCGATGCTCGAATGCCACTACGGCGTGCCGATGACCGGGGCGGTGCTCAACACGCTCAACACCCGGCTCGACGCGGCGATCATCGCCTTCTCGCTTGATCACGCGGAAGCGAAGGTGCTGATCACCGACAGGGAGTTTTCGAAGACGATCAAGGCCGCGCTGGCGCAGTGTGAAGCCAAGCCCCTCGTCATCGACTACGACGACCCGGAGTTTGCGATCGAGGGCGAGCGGCTCGGCGAAATCGACTACGAGGACTTCGTCGCCTCCGGCGATGCGGCCTTCGCCTGGCGGATGCCGGACGACGAGTGGGACGCGATCTCGCTCAACTACACCTCCGGCACCACCGGCAATCCGAAGGGTGTCGTCTACCACCACCGCGGCGCCGCGCTGATGGGCTACGGCAACGTCGTCGCCTGCTCGCTGCCGCGCCATCCGGTCTATCTGTGGACCCTACCGATGTTCCACTGCAACGGCTGGTGCTTTCCCTGGACCATTTCGGTCGTCGCCGGCACCCACGTCTGCCTGCGCTGGGTGCGGGCGAGCGCGATGTACGAGGCGATCGCCGAGCACGGCGTCACCCACCTCTGCGGCGCGCCGATCGTGATGAGCATCCTGCTCAACGCTAAGGACGAGGAGAGGCGCTCCTTCGACGGCGTGGTCAAGTTCCTCACCGCCGCCGCCCCGCCGCCCGAGGCGGTGCTGGCGGCGATGGCCGAGGCCGGCTTCGAGGTGACCCATCTCTACGGCCTGACCGAGACCTACGGCCCCGCCGTCGTCAACGAGTGGAAGGCGGAGTGGGACCGGCTCGAGCCGGCGGCGCGCGCCACCCGCAAGGCGCGCCAGGGTGTGCGCTACCAGGCGCTGGAAGATCTGACCGTGATGGATCCGCAGACGATGGAGCGGGTGCCCGCCGACGGCGAGACCCTCGGCGAGGTGATGTTCCGCGGCAACGTGGTGATGAAGGGCTATCTCAAGAACGCCAAGGCCACCGCCGATTCGCTCGCCGGCGGCTGGTTCCACTCCGGCGATCTCGGCGTGCTCCATCCCGACGGCTATATCCAGCTGAAGGACCGCTCCAAGGACATCATCATCTCGGGCGGCGAGAACATCTCCTCGATCGAGGTCGAGGACGCGATCTACAAGCATCCGGCGGTGCAGGCGGTCGCGGTGGTCGCCAAGGACGATGACAAGTGGGGCGAGACGCCCTGCGCCTTCGTCGAGACCCGGCCGGGCGCCAGCGTCACCGCCGAGGAGATCATCGCCTGGTGCCGCGACCGGCTCGCCCACTACAAGTGCCCGCGCCACGTCGTCTTCGAGGACCTGCCGAAGACCTCGACCGGCAAGATCCAGAAATACGTGCTGCGCGAGCGGGCGAAGGCGATCTGAGCCTGCGACGGGAGGCGGGACCGGAAGCGGCGCGCTCTTTCGGCACGGGCGGCGACCGGGGCGGCCCGCGCCGTCCCCTTCGCCGGTTGTCCTCTTCACCGGCGGCCCTTGTCGCCGACGGGCCGTGCGCCGGCGGCGACTACTCGGCGGTCGGCCGGGTGGCGAGGATCATGTAGTTGACGTCGGTGTCGTCGTCCTCGCTCCAACGGTCGCGGAACGGGTCATAGACGACGCCGCGCCGGTCGAGCAGGGTGAAGCCGAGGCCCTGCAGCGGGCCTTCGATCTCCTCCGGCCGCACCAGGCGGTCGTAGGAATGGGTGCCGCGCGGCAGCCAGCGCAGCAGGTACTCCGCGCCGACGATGGCGAGGGCGAAAGCCTTCGCGGTGCGGTTGATCGTCGAGAAGACGAGGAGACCGCCCGGCCGCACGAGCCGCGCCGCCGCCTCGATGAAGGCCGGCACGTCGGCGACGTGCTCGACGACTTCCAGGGCGAGGACGACGTCAAAGGTCTCGCCGGCCTCGCCGAGGGATTCGGCGGTGGTCGGGCGGTAGTCGATCGAAAGCCCGGCGTCGGCGGCGTGGGCGCGGGCGACGCCGATGTTGGTCTGCGACGGGTCGATACCGGTCACCGCGGCGCCGAGCCGGGCCAGCGGCTCCGACAGAAGCCCGCCGCCGCAGCCGATATCGACGACCGTGAGGCCGTCGAGGCTGCGGACGCCGGTGCCGGCGCGGGCGAAGTGACCGGCGATCTCCCGCTTCAGGTAGGCGAGACGAACCGGGTTAAACCGGTGCAGCGGCGCGAACTTGCCCTTGGGATCCCACCATTCCGCGGCGATGCGGGAGAAGCGGTCGATCTCGGCGGGGTCGACGCTGGTGGTGAGGGGCGATTCTTGCATCCTGGCAGCTCCGCGCGTGTTCCGCCTGCCGCTATCGTGCGGACCGTGCGGATCGGCACGATCCGGCGCAACGGGGCTGGACCATCGCCCCATCCATAACCCGATTCCCGCCGTGAGGTCCAAAGTCTCGAAGATCGGCGGGTGATGCCGAGCCCGATGGGCATCGATCTTGTGAAGCCTTCCGTGCGAAGGCCTGCCCGGCGGGAGCCGGCGGGTCGGACAGCGATCTGGAGAATTTCCGACAGCCGAAGGCTCTCGAGCCCGGTACGCTGCCCCTCCTCGCCCATTCCGGATCCGTGCTGGCGCGCATTTGCGCAGGAGGTTCGTCGCGGAAGTCATGACGGCGTGGGAAGGCTCCCCGAGAAGATGTGGGGAAGGGGCGCCAATGGTCGAGGGCAGTTCGCAAGGCGAGATCGCATTTGCCGCCCGCGCTCTTCCCGCTGGTCTCGACCCGCCAGGGCAAGACGTCGATCTCGTTGGTCGGGCGATGCTGCACCGGGACGCCGCATCTCTGCGAGGGTCCTCCGCCGTCTGCGGGCCGGTGCGGCGAGACGAGGGGCATTCCGGAGCGCCACGGAGTCGGAGGGCGAGACGGACGCGAGACGCAAGAAGCGCGCGCCTTCACGGAACGAGAGGATCTCGCATCGCTCACGCAGCGGTTGGTGCCGACTCCGCGTCAGTCCGTTCGACTTGGCTCGCGGGCATCTTCATGGCTGGCGCGCCGCGTTCTGGCCTGAAGCTTGCCTTGCCCTTGGAGTTCATGGCAAGAGGGGCGCGATCTTCTGAGTTCCGCTTTCGCGGCGTGGCGCAATCGGCGGACGTATTCCTCTACAGATGTATTGAAAGAGGCGCTGACATGCATGATGCTCGTCCAGTCCCGTCCAAACGGGCGAGAATTGAGAATTTCCTCCTGATCATCGGAGCGATGAAGTCCGGTACCACCACACTTTTTCATTATTTGTCCCAACACCCTCAGCTTTGCCCGAGCAGGAGAAAAGAGCCGAATTTTTTCGGAAATGAAGAGCGCTGGTCGCGTGGGCGAAAATTCTACAGGCAGCTTTGGAGGAACTACGATCCTTCCGTTCATCGTTACGCCTTCGAAGCGTCGACGCACTACACGAAGAACAGGACGGATTTGGTCGCTCGGCGCATCGCCGCCACGAAGGGGAATTTCTCTTTCATCTATATTCTTCGAGATCCCATCGATCGGATCGAATCGCATATCTCCTACAACATGGCTCATGGGGCAGATCTGGGTGAGGAGAAAGCACTCAGTCCGCGTTTCGTCGGTGTTTCCCGGTATGCCGACCAGATCGACAAGTTTCGGGCGGCTCTGGGCGATCCGCGAATGCTTCTTCTCGATTTCGAGGAATTGGCGCGCGATCCGATTGTAGCTGTCAATCGTTGTGTCGACTTCCTTGGCATCGACCCGTTTCCCTTCGAGTATATCGGCACGAAGAACAAGACGACGGCCGTGTCGAGTAGTGCCCGTTTCAATGTGAGCGACCAGCAGCGCGAGATCCTGAAGGAGGAGCTCAAGCCGGACGTGCGCCGGCTTCGTGACGTCTATGGCTTCGACGTCAGCCGCTGGTCGGTCAATCCCGACTGATACCAAGCTCGTCAAGTCCCGACCTGTCGGGCCCTGACGAGCGCAGGCAAGCGCTGACGGGCGCCGGCAGGTCAGGCTGCAGCCTCGTGAAATTCCGAAGAGTCGGAAAATCGCGAGCCGGATACGAGTCCGCTTTCCAAAGGTTCACCGCTCGACGCCCGTGCCGTGCCCGACCCGTCCTTGGCCGGCGGGATGACCGTCTCTCGATCTGCGTTCGGGGCGACCCGTTGCAGGCGGACCGGCCTTCCTGTATCTGAGGCCCGCGCGGCCCGGACGGGCCGCCGGTATCGGCATCGCGCGGCATCCGCGCCCGGAAAGACCAGAAGAAGAATGGCCCGCCTCGTCCTGAAATTCGGCGGCACGTCCGTCGCCGATCTCGATCGCATCCGCAACGTCGCCGCCCACGTCAAGCGCGAGGTCGACGCCGGGCACGAGGTGGCGGTGGTCGTCTCCGCGATGGCGGGCAAGACCAACGAACTCGTCGCCCTCTGCCGCGGCGCGTCGGTGCTGCACGACGCCCGCGAATACGACGCGGTGGTGGCGAGCGGCGAGCAGGTGACGTCGGGTCTCCTCGCGATCGTGCTGCAGGACATGGGCGTCAACGCCCGCTCCTGGCAGGGCTGGCAGATCCCGGTGAAGACCGACGGGGCCCATGGCGCGGCCCGGATCGCCGAGATCGACGGCAGCCTGCTGATCGAGCGGATCTCCGGCGGCCAGGTCGCGGTGATCGCCGGCTTCCAGGGCATCGCGCCGGACAACCGGATCTCGACGCTCGGCCGCGGCGGCTCCGACACCAGCGCGGTCGCCGTGGCGGCTGCGATCAGGGCCGATCGCTGCGACATCTACACCGACGTCGACGGCGTCTACACCACCGATCCGCGCGTCGTTCCCAAGGCCCGCCGCCTCGACAAGGTCTCCTTCGAGGAGATGCTGGAGATGGCCTCGCTCGGCTCCAAGGTGCTGCAGGTGCGCTCGGTCGAGCTCGCCATGGTGCACGGCGTGCGGACCTTCGTGCGATCCAGCTTCGAGGATCCGGCGGCGGTGCGGGTGATGCCCAACGGCGATCCTTACGGAACGCTCATTTGCGACGAGGACGAAATCGTGGAACAGCAGGTCGTCACCGGCATCGCCTATTCCAAGGACGAGGCGCAACTCTCGCTGCGGCGCGTCGCCGACAAGCCCGGCGTCGCCGCGGCGGTGTTCGGCCCGCTCGCCGAGGCCAACATCAACGTCGACATGATCGTCCAGAACATCTCCTCGGACGGCAAGTACACCGACATCACCTTCACGGTGCCGCTCGCGGACTACGACAGGGCGGTGACCGTGGTGCAGTCGGCGGGAACGTTCGAATACGAATCCTTCGAAAGCGCCACGGACGTGTGCAAGGTTTCGGTGATCGGCATGGGGATGCGCTCGCACGCCGGCGTCGCCGCCGACGCGTTCCGGGCGCTCGCCGAGAAGTCGATCAACATCCGGGCGATCACCACGTCCGAGATCAAGATCTCGGTGCTGATCGACGCGGCCTACACCGAGCTTGCCGTGCGAACGCTGCACTCGCTATACGAACTGGACAAGGTCTGATCGAAGGGCGGGCCGGGCGGCCTTCCGGCCGGCAGGAGGCCGCCGTCGGAGGAAGGCGCGTGCGGCACGGCTCGTGCTTCGCGGCAACGGCCGGTCGGAGAGCGGCACGCGCCCGCGGCTGCAGCGGAGCGCGGTCCCGGCTCGTCGGGCTCGTCATTGGGACCGGAGCGTTCCCGTAGGCGGCGTCAGCCGAGCCGGGGGCGGCCTTCGGGATGCGGGAAGGCGGACGATGCGGGGGACTCTCGTCGGTCCGCGTGTTCTGCTGCGTCGTCTCCGCGAGGTGATGGCGGAGCCGATCAGCGCGCAGGACCGCCTCAACAAGATCGTCGTGGTGATCGCGGCCAACATGGTGGCCGAGGTCTGCTCGGTCTATGTCCTGCGCGGGGACGGCATTCTCGAACTCTACGCCACCGAGGGCCTCAACCCGGCGGCGGTCCACAAGGCCGGCCTCAAGCTCGGCGAGGGCCTCGTCGGCAGCATCGCCGCGGCCGCCTCGCCCCTCAACCTGCCCGACGCCCAGCACCATCCCGACTTCGCCTACCTCCCCGAGACCGGGGAGGAGATCTACCACTCCTTCCTCGGCGTGCCGATCCTGCGCGCCGGCCGCGCCCTCGGCGTGCTCGTCGTCCAGAACCGGGTCCGCAAGTCCTACACCGAGGACGAGGAGGAGGCGCTCCAGACCACCGCCATGGTGATCGCGGAAATGATCGCCTCGGGCGAGCTCAGCGCGCTGTCGCCCGAGCCGATGATGCTCGAGGTCGGGCGCCCGGCCGTGATCGAGGGGGTCGGTCTCTCCGACGGTGTCGGTCTCGGCTACGTCGTGCTGCACGAGCCGCGCGTCGTCGTCACCAACCTCATCGCCGAAGACCCGGAGGCGGAGCTGAAGCGGCTCGACGCCGCGATCACCAGCCTGCGCAGGTCGGTCGACGACATGCTGTCGCGCCGCGAGATCTCCCATCACGGCGAGCACCGCGACGTGCTCGAGGCCTACCGGATGTTCGCCCACGACCGTGGCTGGGTGCGGCGGATGGAGGAGGCGGTGGTGCGCTCCGGCCTCACCGCCGAGGCGGCGGTGGAGCGCGTCCAGTCCGACACCCGCGCGCGGATGATGCGCCAGAACGATCCCTATCTGCGCGAACGCCTCCACGACTTCGACGACCTCACCTTCCGCCTCCAGCGCGAACTGATCGGCAAGGACCACCACGCCGGCGAGAACCTGCCGAAGGACGCGATCATCGTCGCCCGTAACATGGGCGCGGCCGAACTGCTCGACTACGACCGCGACAAGATCCGCGGCCTCGTGCTGGAAGAAGGTTCGCCGTCGAGTCACGTCGCCATCGTCGCCCGGGCGCTGGCCATCGCCGCGGTCGCCCAGGTGCCGGACGTCGTGTCGATGGCGGAGGAGGGCGACGCGATCATCGTCGACGGCGAGCTCGGCCAGGTCCATCTGCGCCCTCCGCCCGAGGTCGAGCAGGCCTTCGCCGAGAAGGTGCGGTTCCGGGCGCGGCGCCAGGAGCGGTACCGGGCCCTGCGCGAGCAGCCGGCGGCAACGCGCGACGGCGTCCCGATCGCGCTGATGATGAACGCCGGTCTCGTCTACGACATGCCGCATCTCGACGAATCGGGTGCGGCCGGCGTCGGGCTGTTCCGGACCGAATTGCAGTTCATGGTGTCGGCGACGCTGCCGCGGGTCGGCGTCCAGCAACAGCTCTACGCCCGCGTGCTCGACGCCGCCGGCGAGCGCCCGGTGATCTTCCGCACCCTCGACATCGGCGGTGACAAGGTGCTGCCCTATCTCAAGGCGACCGCAGAGGAGAATCCGGCGCTCGGCTGGCGGGCGGTCCGGCTCGGACTCGACCGCCCGGCGCTGCTGCGCAGCCAGATCCGCGCCCTGCTGCGGGCCGCGGCCGGACGCGACCTCAAGATCATGTTCCCGATGATCAGCGAGGTCGAGGAATTCCGCCAGGCGCGAGCGCTGGTCGACCGTGAGATCAGCCGTCTCGCCCGCCACGGCCACGACGGCCCGCGGCGGATCGAACTCGGCGCGATGGTGGAAGTGCCCTCGCTGCTGTTCTGCCTCGAAGAACTGTTCCGGGAAGTCGACTTCGCCTCGGTCGGCTCCAACGACCTCTTCCAGTTCATGCTGGCGGTCGACCGCGGCAACGCCGCCGTCGCGAGCCGGTTCGATCCGCTCGGCCCCGCCTTCCTGCGGGCGATGCGCTCGGTGGCGCAGAAGGGGGCGGAAGCGGGCAAGCCGGTCACGCTCTGCGGCGAACTCGCCGGGCAGCCGCTGACGGCGATGGTCCTGCTCGGTCTCGGCTACCGCACGATCTCGATGGCGCCGGCCTCGGTCGGACCCGTGAAGGCGATGCTGCTCGACCTCGACCTCGCCGAATTCGCCACCCGGCTCGAGCAGGCGCTCGACCCGGTGACCGGAGTCGAGACCGCCGCCGAGGTGCGGGCACTGGCGACGCGCTTCGCCCACGAGCGCGGCGTGCCGCTCTCCGGCTAGCGCAGGCGGCCGGCCTGTCGCCGCGCCGCCGGAACTCTCTCGCCCCATGCGTCTCAGTCCCGCTCCGTCTCTTCCCGTCGCCCGTCGTGCGAGGGTCGCGACGACGGCCAGAAATGAAGAAGAAGACCTCCGATGTCCGCACTCGACAGCCGCCTCGAAGGCATCCTCGATCGCTTCGCGATCATCGAGGCGCGGCTCGCCTCAGGCCCCGATGCGCAGACCTTCGTGCGGCTGTCGCGCGACTATGCCGAACTCGAGCCGCTGGTGGCGCGGGTGCGGGCGTTCCGGGCGGCGCGTCAGGAACTCTCCGACGTCGAGGCCCTGGCCGGCGACCGCGACGCCGACGCCGAACTGCGCGCGCTCGCCGAGGCCGAGCGGGCGGACCTCGCCGGCCGGGTCGAGCGTCTCGCCGACGAGATGCGCCTCGCCCTGCTGCCGCGCGACGCCGCCGACGACCTCGGCGTCATCCTCGAAGTGCGGGCCGGCACGGGCGGCGACGAGGCGGCCCTGTTCGCCGGCGATCTGTTCCGCATGTATCAGCGATACGCCGACCTGCGCGGCTGGAGCATCGAGGTGATGTCGGCGAGCGAGGGGGAGGTCGGCGGCTACAAGGAGATCATCGCCGCGATCGAGGGCCGCGGCGTCTTCGCCCGGCTGAAGTTCGAATCCGGCGTCCACCGGGTCCAGCGGGTGCCGGAGACGGAGTCGGGCGGGCGCATCCACACCTCCGCCGCCACGGTCGCGGTGCTGCCGGAGCCGGAGGAAGTCGATGTCGACATCGCCGAAGGCGACCTTCGCATCGACACCTACCGCTCCTCCGGCGCCGGCGGCCAGCACGTCAACACCACGGACTCGGCGATCCGCGTCACCCATCTTCCGACCGGCATCGTGGTCGCCGTGCAGGATGAACGTTCGCAGCACAAGAACCGGGCGAAGGCAATGCAGATGTTGCGGGCCAGGATCTTCGACGAGCAGCGCCGCAAGCTCGACGCCGAGCGGGCGGCCTCGCGCAGGGGCCAGGTCGGCTCGGGCGACCGGTCCGAGCGGATCCGGACCTACAACTTCCCCCAGGGCCGCGTCACCGACCACCGCATCAACCTGACGCTCTACAAGCTGCCGCAGGTGATCTCGGGCGACGACCTCGACGAGGTGATCGAGCCGCTGCTGCAGGATCATCAGGCACGACTGCTGGCCGAGGCCGAAGAATGAGCGCGGCCGATCCCGCCGGCGGGCCGACGATCGAGACGGCGGTGCGCCGGCTGCGCGGCGTCTTCGCCGGTGCCGGCATCGATACGGCGGCGCTCGACGCCCGTCTCCTCGCCGCCGCCGCCCTCGGCACCGACGCCGCAGGGCTGATTGCGCGGGGCGGGGAGCCGGCAAACGCGGCGTTCCTGGAGCGTCTTGCCTGCTTCGAGGCGCGCCGGCTGGGGCGCGAGCCCGTCGCCCGGCTTCTCGGCACGCAGGAATTCTGGGGCCTGCCCTTCCGCCTCGGACCCGACACGCTGATCCCGCGTCCCGACACCGAGACGCTGGTCGAAGAGGTGCTGACGGTGCTGCGGGCGGGGTGCGTTCCGGGCGTCGGCGCGGGCGGTGAGGGGCTGCACATCGCCGACGTCGGCACCGGGAGCGGCGCCATCCTCATCGCCCTCCTCACCGAATTGCCGCTGGCGCGCGGGACGGGGACGGACCTCTCGCCAGGCGCGCTGGGCCTCGCCCGGTGCAACGCGGAGGTCAACGGGGTCGGTAGTCGCTGCGACTTCGTCGAGACCTCGTGGCTCGACGGCGCCGGCGGCGGCTTCGCGGTGATCGTCTCCAACCCGCCCTACATCGCGAGTGCTATAGTGGAGGGCCTCCAGCCCGAGGTCGCGCGCTTCGAGCCGCGGCTGGCGCTGGACGGTGGCGACGACGGCCTCGACGCCTACCGGGCGATCGTGACGGCGGCGCCCGCGCACCTCGTCGCCGGCGGCCTGCTCGCCGTCGAAATCGGCTTCGACCAGGGTGACGCCGTCGCCGCCCTGTTGCGCGAGAGCGGATTTCGCGACGTCGCGCTCGGAACCGACCTCGCCGGCCGGGCGCGGGTCGTGACGGGGCTGCGCTGAGGGGAACCTCGCCGGGGCCGAAGCGTTGATTCCGTGCCGCCTTCTGTAGCAGGAATGCATCGCCTCCGGCTTTTCCCCTGTGAATTCCGCTGTGACGAGGCTTATTCGTCGTGACGCATGGAAGAAGGCACTTGGAAAACAGTGGCCGAACGGCTAGGGTCTCGATGTCGAGTCACGAATTCGGGCTGATATTGTCGCGGCCAGTTGGGGGGGCGTGGCAGTTCGCCATCCGAATTCGACCCTGAAACGGAAGGCGGAGCCTTCGCGTTCGGCTCGTTCGTCGCAATGGAACAGGAAGAGATCGGGTGACTCCGCCGTCTGCAGCAAGGCAGAGCGTGGGATCGTGCCGATCGTCCGTTTCAACAGCGGTTAGACTGGATCGCCTGGGACAAGCGCAGTCGCTCCAATGCTTTCTGCAAGCGGGACGGTGAAGAGGCGCGATCGGCCGGGGCCGACGCGAACCCGTGGCGACACCTCGAAACCGAAATCTGCCGCCTGCCCGGCGAAAGCCTTGGGAAGGCGGCGACAGCGGTGCCGCCGCGTCTTCGGACCGGCCCGGCTCCGCACCATCCCCGACAACCGCGCGGCTTTGCGGCCGCGCCCCTGCAGCGACGCCCTGGAAACACCGGATCGGCCGGCTGGCGCAAGAGATAGCGGACCACTATGAGGCAAGGACAGTTCAACAAGCAGCGTTCGAGGGGCCGGAGCACCAACCGCAAGAGCGTGAATCCGCTCACCAAGACCTTCGATTCTAACGGACCCGACGTGAAGATCCGCGGCACCGCCCTGCATATCGCGGAGAAATACAGCCAGCTCTCCCGGGACGCCTCGTCCGCCGGCGACCGCGTCATGGCCGAGAACTACCTGCAGCACGCCGAGCACTATTATCGCATCATCGCCGACGCGCAGGGCCCATCCTACAACCGTGATTTCGACCGCGACGGCGACTTCGACGATTACGGCCCGGACGAGCGCGGTCAGGATGGCGGCTATTCGGAGCCGCCTCCGGCTCCCGACAATCGCCAGCGTTACGATCGCGGCGGCAACACTGGCGGTCAGCGCGGCAACTACGAGCGCCCGTCCTACGATCGCAACGGCGGTCAGGACGGCGGCTCGCGATCCGATCGCAACGACCAGCGGAGCGACCGCAACGACCAGCGGAGCGACCGCAACGACCAGCGGAGCGACCGCAACGATCAGCGATCCGATCGCAACGATCAGCGGAGCGACCGTAACGATCAGCGATCCGATCGCGGCGCGCAGCAGCGCCCGCAGATGCGGACCGAGCGTCCGCCGCGCACCCCCTACCGCGGCAACCAGCCGCCGGTCGAGACCGAACAGGACGCACCGCGCCCGGTCACGCCGCGTCCGGTCCACGCCGGCCCGGCGCCGATGCCGCTCGATGCGCCCCAGCCCTTTGTCGACGTGCCGGTGCCGATGATCGCCCCGGTGACGCCGGTCGCGGCCGAACCGGCCGTGGCGAAGGCCCCGAAGCCCGTGCGCCAGCCCGATCCGGCTCCGGCCGAGGCCGCTCCGTCGGAAGCCGCATCCCCGGCACCCGTCGAGGCGGTCGCCACGGGTGAGGGCGGCGAAGAGGGCAAGGCGCCGCGGCGCCGGCGCACGACCACGACCAGAAGCCGCAAGAGCACCGCGGCGGGAGAGGGCGGCGACCCGTCGCCCGAGGCCAACGCCGGCGAGTGACCGCCCGGCGAGCCCCGTGCCGCCGCGACCCTGAAGAGATGAAAAACCCCGCCACGGCGATCGTCGCGGGGTTTTTCGTCCGGCTCGACCGTTCCGGCGCACGCACTGTGACGCGCCGCCTCCGGTCCATCCGACCGCGCCGGCCGGCATTCGTGGCCGTTGGCCTGCCGCTCCGCAGTGATACGGAGCCTCTTCCCGAATCCCCGCCCCGTTCCCATATCGGACCCGAATGGTTCCCCGGCGCGCGTGGCCGCGCCGCGGAAGATCGACGGCGGCCGGCGGATAGCCGGGCGTTTCCGGACGCGCGCTTGCGTGCCGGTACGGGCGGAGGCGGCGGGCCGAGGGAGTAACTTCATGAACATCGAGAAATATACCGAACGGACGCGGGGTTTCGTGCAGTCGGCGCAGACCTACGCCCTGACGCAGAATCACCAGCAGTTCCTGCCCGAACACCTGCTGAAAGTGCTGCTCGACGATCCGGAAGGTCTCGCCTCCGGCCTGATCGAGGCCGCCGGCGGTCGGCCGAACGACGCGCGCCTCGCGGTCGAAGCGGCGCTTTCGGCCCAGCCGAAGGTCGCCGGCTCGGGCGCCGGCCAGCTCTATCTCTCGGGCGCGACCGCAAAGGTCTTCGCGACGGCCGAGAAGATCGCCGAGAAGGCGGGCGACAGCTACGTCACCGTCGAGCGCCTGCTGCTGGCCCTCGCCATGGAGAAGGACGCGGCGACCGCGAAGATGCTGGAGAAGGCCGGCGTCACAGCCAATTCGCTCAACGCGGCGATCAACGCCCTGCGCAAGGGCCGCACCGCTGACAGCGCCTCGGCCGAGAACGCCTACGACGCGCTGAAGAAATACACCCGCGACCTGACCCAGGCCGCGCGCGAGGGCAAGCTCGACCCGGTGATCGGCCGCGACGAGGAGATCCGCCGCACCATCCAGATCCTGTCCCGCCGCACCAAGAACAATCCGGTACTGATCGGCGAGCCCGGCGTCGGCAAGACGGCGATCGCCGAGGGCCTCGCGCTGCGCATCGTCAACGGCGACGTGCCGGAGTCGCTCAAGGACAAGGCGCTGCTCGCCCTCGACATGGGCGCGCTGATCGCCGGCGCGAAGTATCGCGGCGAGTTCGAGGAGCGCCTGAAGGCGATCCTGTCGGAGGTGACGTCCGCCGACGGCGAGATCGTGCTGTTCATCGACGAGATGCACACGCTGGTCGGAGCCGGCAAGGCGGACGGCGCGATGGACGCGTCCAACCTGCTGAAGCCTGCACTGGCGCGCGGCGAACTGCACTGCGTCGGTGCGACCACGCTCGACGAGTACCGCAAGCACATCGAGAAGGATCCCGCTCTGGCCCGCCGGTTCCAGCCGGTTTTTGTCGACGAGCCGTCGGTGGAGGACACCATCTCCATCCTGCGCGGCCTCAAGGAGAAGTACGAGCAGCACCACAAGGTGCGCATCTCCGACTCGGCGCTGGTTGCGGCGGCGACGCTGTCGAACCGCTACATCACCGACCGCTTCCTGCCCGACAAGGCGATCGACCTCGTCGACGAGGCGGCTTCGCGCCTGCGCATGCAGGTCGACAGCAAGCCCGAAGAGCTCGACGAGATCGACCGGCGCATCATGCAGCTGCGCATCGAGCAGGAGGCGCTGAAGAAGGAGAGCGACGTCGGCTCGCGCGACCGGCTCGCACGGCTGGAGAAGGAACTCGCCGACCTCGAGGAGGAATCCGACGCGCTGACGACCCGCTGGAAGGCGGAGAAGGACAAGCTCGGCCAGGCCGCTGACCTCAAGCGCCAGCTCGACGAGGCGCGCAACGACCTCGCCATCGCCCAGCGGCGTGGCGAATACCAGCGGGCCGGCGAACTCGCCTACGGGGTGATCCCTGGCCTCGAGAAGACGCTCGCCGAAGTCGAGGAGGCCGCCGCCAGCCGGCAGGGCATGGTGGAGGAGGCGGTGACGCCCGACCACGTCGCCCAGGTCGTCTCGCGCTGGACCGGCATTCCGGTCGACCGCATGCTCGAGGGCGAGAAGGACAAGCTGCTGCGCATGGAGGACGAACTCGCCAAGCGCGTCGTCGGCCAGGCGGAGGCGGTCCACGCCGTCTCCACCGCGGTGCGCCGGGCGCGGGCGGGGTTGCAGGACCCGAACCGGCCGATCGGCTCGTTCATGTTCCTCGGCCCGACTGGCGTCGGCAAGACCGAGCTGACCAAGGCGCTCGCCTCGTTCCTGTTCGACGACGAGAGCGCGATGGTGCGGATCGACATGTCGGAATACATGGAGAAGCACGCGGTCAGCCGGCTGATCGGCGCGCCGCCCGGCTACGTCGGCTACGACGAGGGCGGGGCGCTGACCGA
>CALCDT010000176.1 GCA_937900425.1 uncultured Alphaproteobacteria bacterium
GTCATCAGCTTCCACATCAGCGCGGCGATGGCCGGCGCCGTCATCAGCGGCAGCAGCAGCATGATCGAGACGACGTTGTTCAGCCGCATCGACTCGCGCAGCAGGAGCGCGATGCCGAGCCCGAGCACCAGTTCGACGCCGACCGTCGCCACCGTGTAGGTCAGCGACACCGTCACCGTGTTCCAGAAGGCCGGGTCGCTGAGGAAGTCGAGATAGTTGTCGAAGCCGATGAAGCCGCGCGTCATCGGGAAGGCGAGGTTGTAGCGCTGGAGCGAGTACCAGGCCGCCGTGAAGAACGGCACCAGGATGCCGATGCACGTCAGAAGTGCCGGCAGGCTGAGCAGATAGGGCAGGGCGCGGCGGGAGAAGCGCGGCCTCGCCGGACGGTCTTCGACTGTGATGGCGGTCATCGCGTGATCCGGATGATCGTCCCTCCCCTGTCGGGGGGAGGGACGGACCGCGGAGCGGTCGGGGTGGGGCCTGTCGATCCCGATCGAGGCGTGGGGCGACAGGCCCGCCTGCCGCGCCGTCTGAGCGACCGTCCTCCCCCCTGGGCCGGGGGAGGACGCGCGGCGGACGGAGGTGCGGCTCAGCCGCCGAGCCCGGCCGACTTCAGCTGCCGGTTGACGTTCTGGGCGAGCTGGTCGAGGCCCTCGTCGACGGGCACCTCGTTCGCCACCATCTTCTGCAGCGCCGCCGCCCACTCGGTCGTCAGATTGAAGAACAGCGGCTGCGGGGTAAAGTAGATCTTCGAGCCCTTCGACGACGCCTCGTACTGCTCCAGATAGCCCGGATAGCTCTTGGCGATGCGGTCGCGGAACTCCTGGTCCTTCCACACCGTCTCGCGGACCGGGTTGACGAAGTCCATCTTGCGGGCGCCGAACAGGTCGTGCTCCACCGAGGAGGCCCACTGCATGAACAGCCAGGTCGCGTCCTTCTGGTTGGAGAAGTTCGACATGCCGAGCGACCAGATCCAGACGTTCGGCGTCGGCTCGCTGGCGTTCGGGTTGGCGGCGAAGGCGGCGTAGCCGAGATTGCCGGCCTCCTTGTTGTCGCCGCCGTTCATGAAGTAGCCGAGGATGTCGGCGTCGAAGATCATCCCCGAGGCGCCGGCGCCGAGATCGGTGCCGACCTGGTACCAGGTGTAGGTCGACCAGTTCTTCGGCCCGGACTCCTGGATCATCTTCACCCAGAGGGCGGTGAACTCCTTCGCTTGGGGGGAGTTCATCGCCGCCTTGAGCATTCCGCCCTCGTTGGTGAAGTCGGTGGCGCCGTAGTTGACGTAGCCGGAGAGGAAGCCGGGGTGGATCGTCGCCCACGAGCGCGAGCCGCGCACGCCGATGCCGTAGGGGCCGCCGGCGTCCTTGGTGATCTTCGCCGCCTTCTCGATCATGTCGGGCAGGTTCTTCGGCGGATCGATCTTCAGCTGGTCGAAGATGCGGCGGTTGTAGGCGACCGAGTTGAGCTCGAAGCCCCACGGGATGCACCACTGCTTGGCGCCCTCGCCGCCGAGCGCCGCGCCGGGCACGCCCGACCAGGCGGTCGAGGCGCGGAGGCCCGGCAGCACGTCGTTCCAGTCGTAGTGCGGGCTCGTCCTCGCCGGGTCGTTGATGTATTCGGCGAGATCGACGAGCCAGCCGGCCGGGCCGTACTGCCAGGTCTGGTAGGCGCCGGTCATCAGCGCGTCGTACTGGGTGGACTTCGACGACAGCGCCGCCGTCACCTTGTCGAAGTAGACGTCCTCCGGGAAGATGTCCCACGACACCTCCATCCCGGTCAGTTCCTTGAAGGTGTCGATGTTGGCGATCATCGCATCCGCGTAGGGATGCTTGTTAAGCAGCAGGTTCAGCTTGGTGCCGGCGTGCCGCTTCCAGTCGAAATCGGCGGCGAACGCCTTCGACGAGGCCTGGTTCAGCAGCAGGTTGGCGGCGGCGGCGACGATGCCGAGCTTGCCGACGGCGGCGATCAGTTCGCGGCGGCTCATCTTGCCGACGGCGTAGTCGCCGAACAGCGTCTTTTCCTTGTCGTACATTCCGCCCTCTCCCTCTTTGGGGATCTCTCGACCGTTTCCTCGTCGAAACGATCGCCGGGGCGGTGGCCCGCCGCGACGTCGTCTTCCTTGTGTCCCGGCGTCTTTCCGGCGCCGGGTGGGCCGCCCGTTCGAGCGGGCGGATCTCAGGCCCGGCGCCGTGCGGCGACGGTCGTGTCGGCGGCGGTCCCGCCGCGCGCGAGGAGGCGACCGGCCGTCGCCTCGTCGGTGATGAGCCCGTGCACGAGACCGGCGGAGAGCACCGCGTGGATCGCCTCGGTCTTGGCGCCGCCGCCGGCGACGGCGACGATCCGCCGGCCGGCGAGCTTGCCGACCGGCATCGACGTCGCCCGCTCGGTCAGGTCGGTGACGACCTCGCGGCCGGCGCTGTCGAAGCAGTGGCCGAGGATTTCTCCCCGCGCCCCCGCTCGCTGCAGTTCCTCCACCTCTTCCGGGCGGACGCAGCCCACGGTCGTCAGGAAATTGTCGTCGTCGATCTCGCCGATGCCGGCGAGGACGAGGCTCGCGGTCTCGGCGAGCGCCAGCACGTCGGCGATGCCGACCTGCGCCAGCAGCACCGCCTTGTCCTCCGCCGTGTTGGCGAAGGCGGGCACCGGCATGAAGTAGGCCTCGGCACCGGTGCGCTCGGCGAGACGGTGGATGACGTCGAACGGGTTCGCCGCGAACTTCCGCGTCAGCCCGCCGAGGAAGGAGACGAAGCGGGCGTTCGCCACCGGCGTCGCCGGCAGGTGGTCGACGACGGCGGCGAGGGTGCGGCCGTGGCCGACGCCGATCACCGTGTCCTCGCCGCGTTCGAGCGTCGTCCGGAGGAAGTTGGCGCCGGCCATGCCGATGGCGCGCAGCGGCAGGTCGCCCTCGTCGAGATCGGGCGCCACCTGGCAGAAGCCGAGGCCGTAGCGCTCCGACAGCGCATCCTCGAGCGCCACGCACTCGCCGATCGGCCCGTCGATGAAGACGCGCACCAAGCCGTCGCGGTTCGCCCGTGCGATCAGCCTGTGCGCCTTGGTGGTGGGAACCGAGAGCCGTGCCGCGATCTCGGCCTGGGTCAGGCCGGCCGCGAAGTAGAGCCACGCCGCCCGGGCGGCGAGACCCGCCTCGGCGTCGTGCGGGATCCCTCCCGCAGGGGCTCCGTTGACGGCCTTCGCCACGGCTCCGGCTCCTCCTCTGTGATCTGTGGAATTTTTTGCGGAGCCTGCAGAAATTTTCACACGACCCGGCGACCGTCAAGGGCGTTGCAACCCGCGGTCGTCGCGCCGGGACGTCCGGCCGTCCTCCGGGTCGTGGCGAAGCGGCCGCGGTGATGCGATGCAACGCGCGCTAACCCCGGCCGGTCCGTTCCGGCCGGGACGTTCCGGGCGGCCGCCCCTGCGTGCCGCCCCCGAAGGAGGACCTTGATGAAGCTCTACTTCCGCGCCGGTACCTGCGCGCTCGCCCCGCACATCGTCGCCCGCGAGGCCGGCGTCGACATCGACCTCGTCGCCGTCGACCGCGACCGCAAG
>CALCDT010000177.1 GCA_937900425.1 uncultured Alphaproteobacteria bacterium
GATTTCGACGGGACGGCCGGGCAGCTGCGCGTCGACAACAACGGCAGGTCGACGATCGTCAGCGGCGACGTCGACGGCGACGGTCGCGCCGACTTCGCGCTGAAGCTCATCGGCGTCGTCGACCTGACGCAGAAGGACTTCCTGCTGTAGTCCGGGCGCCGACGCGCCCCGTCAAAGTCCGGCCGCGGCGGCACGTCCGTCGCGGCCGGAGCCTCAGGGCACCGGCTCGAACACGGCGAGCGGCGCCTCGATGCCGCGCACCGCGTGCGCGCCGGCGCTGGCGAAGCGGCCGTCGCGGAAAGAACCGGCGAAGCGCTCCGAGACGAGCAGCGGCCGCCCGAGCTGGCCGCACAGGCTGGAGATGCGCGAGACGACGTTGACGTCCCGCCCGACCACCGTGAAGTCGAGACGGTCGGCGGCGCCGACATTGCCGTAGACGGCCTCGCCGTGATGCAGGGCGATGCCGAAGCGCACCGGTTCGCCCATCGCCTCGAGATCGCCGCCGGTCCCCAAGGCCGTCTGCGCGGCCTCCAGGGCGCGGACGCAGGCGCTGGCGGTGCCGCCGCCGGCCTCGTCCTCGAAGATGGCGAGGAGCCCGTCGCCGATGAACTTCAGCACCTCGCCGCCGGCGGCGGTGACGGCCGGCACGACGATGTCGAAATAGCGGTTGAGGAGATCGGCTGTCGCCTCGGCCGGCAGCCGCGTCGACAGCGCCGTGAAGCCCCGCAGGTCGGCGAACATCAGCGCCGCCTGGATGCGGGTGACCTCGCCGCGATGCACGGTTCCTTGGACGATCTGTGCCGCGGGCCCCTGCCCGACATAGGTCGCCAGCACCTCGCGCAGGACGCGGTGATAGGTGCGGATCTCGAGGACGGCGCCGAGCGCCGGCATCAGCCGCTCGATGAACGCCATCGTCTCGCCGGTGAAGGCGCCCGGCTCGCGGCTCGCGACGGTGATCGCGTTGACGGCGCCGTCGGCGAAGAACACCGGCAGACAGGCGTAGTGCCGGTAGCCCTCCTCCTTCAGTTCGGGAACGATGCCGTAGGCGTCGTCCGGCGTCTGGTCGAGGTCGAGCACCAGCGGCCGGTGCGTCGCCTGGATGACGCGGAACGGGCTGCGCTGGAAGAAGCCGGCGTCGCGATCGACATAGTCGAAGGTGCGGAAGGCGATCGGCATGCCGGGGCGCCAGCTGACGGCGACGGCGAGGACATTGGCGGACAGGACGCGCAGCGACACCACCAGCCGGTCCAGCGGCACCCCCGCCGCCCTGACCCGCCAGGCGAACCCGTCCACCAGCGCCGGGAACACCAGGGCCCGGGCGTCGGTCAGAAGCCAATCGACGATGGCGTCCGCCGCGGAGGCATCGGGGCTCTGCATGGTGGGCTCCGGCTGTCGGGATCCGCGGGGCGAGGTTTCCGATCTAGGCGCTTCGTCCTTCCGTACAAGAGCCCCGGCGGGACCCGCCATAAAAAAGCGCCGTCGCCCCGAAAACGCTGGACGCGCCGCGCCGAAGCGTCCCTAACATCGCGGCGCATCGAGAGGATCGAGATGGCCGCCGACCCCCAGCGCGCAGCCGCGACCGGCGCCCGCCGCGCCCACCGCCGTGCCTTCTACGGCGGCGTGCCGACCTTCGACGGATTCTCCCGCGTCGCCGATCCGTCGCTCTACGTGCCGCTGCCGGACGACTGGGTGCTCGGCCTCAGCGACGTCGTCTCCTCGACGAGCGCGATCGCCGCCGGCCGCTACGGCGCCGTCAACATGGCCGGCGCCGCGGCCATCGCGGCGATCGCCAACGCCCTCGGCGACAAGGCTTTTCCCTACGTGTTCGGCGGCGACGGAGCGAGCTTCGCGCTGCCCGGCGAGGACGCGGCGACCGCCCGCGCCACCCTCGCGGCCACCGCCGCGTGGGTGCGCGACGAGCTCGGGCTCGAACTGCGGACCGCCCTCGTGCCCGTGGCCGCGGTCAGGGCGGCCGGGCTCGACGTGCGGGTGGCCCGCTTCGCCGCCTCGCCGGCGGTCTCCTACGCCATGGTGATGGGCGGCGGCCTCGCCTGGGCGGCGGCGCAGATGAAGGCCGGCAACTTCACCATCGCCGCCGCCGAGAGCGGCGCCCGGCCGGACCTCACCGGACTCTCCTGCCGCTTCTCGGAGGTGCCGAGCGAGCGCGGCACCATCCTGTCGGTGATCGTAGAGCCGCGCCTCGACGCGGCGGCGTTCATCCGCCTCGTCGAGGAGATCCTGGCGCTCGCCGACGTCGACGGCGCCGGCCGTCCGCTGCCCCCCGGCGGGCCGGCGACGCAATGGCCGCCGAAGGGGCTCGAGCTCGAGGCGCTGGCGCGGCGGCCGCGCGGCGGTTCGCTGCAACTGACGCGGCTGTGGGTGCTCGGCGCGACCCTCGTCTCGTGG
>CALCDT010000178.1 GCA_937900425.1 uncultured Alphaproteobacteria bacterium
CGCCGAGCTGCACGACGCCGCTCGCGAGGCCGATCGCGGCGACGCCGGCGGGACCGGCCGTCTTCAGCGCGGCCGCGGCGATGCCGATGTAGAACGGGTCGGGCATGTGCACGACGAGGGCGCCGGCGCCGAGCAGGCCGCCGCGCGCCTGCAGGAAGGTCGTCAGCGCCATCGCGAGGATGGTCATCGTCACGAAGTCGCGCGCCGCCTCGGCGGCGAGGCCGCCCTGGCGGGCGGCGAGGATGGCGTAGGCGGTCAGCGCCAGCGCCATCGCCGCGTGCTGGCCGGCGAGGATGCCGAGGGCGACCAGCGGCGGTCGCTCGTCGGCGGCATAGGTGATGTCGGGCGGCCGCCGACGCGGCCGCGACGGCACCAGTCGCAGCCAGCGCGGCAGCCACCGCGCGGAGATGGTCGACGCTGTCACTCGTAGACGCCCCAGCCTTCGGCCCGACGGCCGGCGCGATGCTTGCAGATCGTGGTGGATGTCGCAACGACGCTCGCGACCGACCCCGCCGGCGCTGGACAGGGGCAGGGGAGACCGGTATCCAGTTCGCTGGCTCGGCGGCGTTCGATTGTCGCGGGCCAGTGCCCCGACACTCCATTGGATGGACAGGCTGCCATGGCGATTGCGATCGAGCGCACCGGTGATGTCGTGGTTCTGTTGCCGCACGGGCGTCTCGACAGCAACAACGCCGCGGCCGTCGAGGCCGAGATCCTCGAGCACGTCAACGGCGGCGCCAACCGTCTGGTGATCGACTTCGCCGGGCTCGACTACATCTCCTCGGCCGGGCTGCGCGTCGTCCTCGTCGTCGCCAAGCGGCTGAAGCAGGCCGGCGGCGCGCTCGTCATCTGCCGGCTGCCGCCGCACATCCGCGAGGTCTTCGAGATCTCCGGCTTCCTGTCGATCCTCACCGCCACCGACACGCGCGACGAGGCGATCGCCGCCGTCGCCGCCTGAAGGTCGCGGCCGGCATCGCCGGCCCTTCGTGCAGATCCCGGGTCCTTCCGCCACCGCCGCCCGTTGACGGGTCGGCGGTTTTCGGCCATGACGTTCGGCGTCCAGGCTCTGGGTCCCTCGGGGACCGACAGGAAACGCCGTCACATGGCTCCGACCGTCCGCCTCCCGTCCGCTGCGACCGCGCTCAGCGCCGGCGCCCGGACGCGCGCGACGACGGCGAAAACGACGACGACCACGCACTGACGCCCGCTTCTCTCCCGATGCTCTTCCCCGGGACGAGACGCGGGGAAGCGGCGGTCGGACGCGCGTGGAGCGGGCGCCGCCGGTCTCGGGAAGAGCAGGAAGGTTAAGGGGTTCGTCCTATGGGCTATTCCGTCGCGGTCGTCGGCGCCACCGGGAACGTGGGCCGCGAGATGCTGGAGATCCTCGCCGAGCGCGGCTTCCCGGCCGACGAGGTGATCGCCGTCGCTTCCCGTCGCAGCCAGGGGACGGAAGTCTCCTACGGCGACCGGACGCTGAAGGTGAAGGTGCTCGAGTTCGTCAATTTCTCGACGATCGACATCTGCCTGATGTCGGCCGGCGGCGAGATTTCGCGCGAGTGGTCGCCGAAGATCGCCGCCCAGGGCTGCGTCGTCATCGACAACTCGTCGGCCTGGCGGATGGACCCCGACGTGCCCCTGGTGGTGCCGGAGGTCAACGCGGACGCCCTCGCGGGCTTCACCAAGAAGAACATCATCGCCAATCCGAACTGCTCGACGGCGCAGCTCGTCGTGGCGCTGAAGCCGCTGCACGACCGCGCCGGCATCAAGCGCGTCGTCGTCGCGACCTACCAGTCGGTCTCCGGCGCCGGCAAGGAGGCGATGGACGAGCTGTTCAGCCAGACCCGCGCCGTCTTCGTCACCGACCCCGTCGAGGCGAAGAAGTTCCCCAAGCGGATCGCCTTCAACCTCATCCCGCAGATCGACGTCTTCATGGACGACGGTTTCACCAAGGAAGAGTGGAAGATGGTCGTCGAGACCAAGAAGATCCTCGATCCGAAGATCGACCTGGTCGCGACCTGTGTGCGCGTGCCGGTGTTCGTGTCGCACTCCGAGGCGGTCCACATCGAGTTCGAGCGGCCGCTGTCGGCCGAGGAGGCGCGCGACATCCTGCGCGAGGCGCCGGGCTGCCTCGTCTACGACAAGCGCGAGCCGGGCGGCTACGTCACCCCCTACGAGGCGACCGGCGAGGACGCCACCTACATCAGCCGCATCCGCAAGGACCCGACGGTCGAGAACGGCCTCGCCATGTGGGTCGTCTCCGACAATCTCCGCAAGGGCGCGGCGCTGAACGCGGTGCAGATCGCCGAGGTGCTGGCGAACCGCAAGATGCTGCAGCCGAAGCGCAAGGCGGCCTGACGCACGTCCGGCGGGCGGGAGCCGGCGACCGCCGCGCGAATGACCGCCGCACCGGCGCACTCGCGTGCCGGCCCGCGGCCTTCGACCCGCCGGCCGGGCGGGATCGCCGTGGCGGACGTCCCGGCGATCGCCGGCGCTAGCGATCCGGGGAGAAGCCGATGGCCGACCTCTGCAAGGTGCTGCGTCGGCTGCGCGCGGTGCGCGGCATCAAGCAGAGCCATCTCGCCGAGCTCGTCGGCGTCACCCAGGCGACGGTGTCGCGCTGGGAGCGCGGCGAGGCGCGACCGGCCCCGGCCGAACGGGCGCGGCTCGAGGCGCTCCTCTGCGCCCCGATCGACCCCGCCGCCGACCGGGCGCTGAAGCGCCTCGTCGAGGCCTCGCCCGACCCGGTCCACCTCATCTGCGACGTCACCCACCGGCTGCTCGCGGCGTCCGCATCGCGGCAGCGCGAGTGGTCGGCGCCGGCCTCGGCCTTCCTCGGCAGGCCGTTGTTCCGCTACGCCTCCGACGAGATCCGCGCCGAGGAGGCGCGCCTCGCCGATCGCGGCTGGTACGACGAGCCGGCGCCGCGGCTCGTCTTCCGCACCGGTGCCAATGCGAGCGACGAGATCCGCATCCTGCCGTCGGTGATGATGTGGGAGCGCCTCGCCCTCTCCGACGGCAGCATCGCCCGCCTCGTCACCTCACTGTCGTTCGAGGCGGAGCAAGCCGGTCGTCCGTGAGACGAGCCGGTCGGGGGCGGACCTCGCGGCGGCCGCCACGGCGTCAAAGCGATCGGACGTGGGGTCGCAAGACGTCGACGGCCTCGGTCAGGCCGGCGAATTCCATTTCGAGCAGCAGTCGCTCGGGCGTCATTTCCGGCTTCCGGAAGCGTTCGCGCATCCTCTTCAGGGCGGCGACCGCCTTGCCCGGATCGAGGGCGATGGTGTCGGCGATGAAGGCGTCCGGCGACCGCGCCTCGATGTTGAGCGGCGCCAGAATGGCCGCCGGGAAATCCCGGAGATTGTCGGTGACGATGGTCGTCGCCCTGATCTTCAGGGCGGCTGCGACGACGTGGACGTCCTTCGGATCGGGCAACCCGGCGCCGACGCTGAGGAAGTCGTCGAAGTCGCGCACCGTCGCCTCCTCGAACGCCGCATCCATGACCGACCGCGCTCGCCTTGCGCGATCGGCGGCATCGGGAAAGCCCTTGGCCGCGAGGATCCGGGCGATCGCCGCCTGGGTCTCGTCCAGCACCGCTCGGACCAGCGGATCCGGAAGAACTCCGCCTCGGCGAGAGTGCACAGCAGATTCCGCTTCAGCGTTCCGGCGAGGGCGCAGGCGTCGATGAACGCCGTGAAGCGGTTGGCGAACACCGTCAGAGGTGCTCCGCATCCATTTCTGCGAGCCGCTCGAGAGCGTCGCTGCGCCGGGCGTCCCGCTTGCGCTTGTACTCGAACAGGTGCTCGGCCCTGATCCGCCGGTGGCGGCCGACGAGCGTGTGAGGGATCTCGCCCCGCTCGATCAGTCCAATCAGGAAGGGCCGGGAGACGTTCAGGATGTCGGCGGCCTGCTGGGTCGTTAGCATCTTGCTCACCGGTACCAGCGTCACGGCATCGCCGCTGCCGACGTGCCGCAGCAGCTCCATCAGCAGCGCCGCGAGCGCCGGCGTCAGGGTGATCTCAGTCGGCTTCTTGTCTTCCAGGATGCGGATCCTCGCATCCCCCGACAGATGCGCCGCCAAGATCTGGCGCAGCTGGTTCGCTGCAGCCTTGTCCTGCGCCGAGGGGAGCCGGCCACCAAGCTCCTCGGCGGAGGTTGGCATAGTCATGGCTTCATCTCCCTTTGTGTTGCCCTAACATAGTCGATAATCGAAATATTCGCAACTAACGACACGATCGAAGCGCGCTGTGGTTCCTCCGTCGAGCCTCGCGGCGGTGCATTCCGTCGGGCGCCCGGCGACCCAGGGCGCCGCTATCCCCGTGCTTTCCCCACAAGGCGGGGGCGGGCAGGGCCGGTCTGTGACGGCACCGCCTCGCCACCCCGCATATTTTACTCCTCCCTCCAGATGGACCCGGCGGGATAGGCAGGGGCGTCTCCACGGATTGCCGCCGATGTCGCCCCGGTCCGCCGTTCTCGTCCTCTATGCCTGCGGGCTCGCCGCCGCGGCCGGGCTCGGCAAGTTCGCCGCGCTCGTCCCGGCGGTGCGCGACGATCTCGGCCTCGGGCTCACCGCGGCGGCGTGGCTGACGTCGCTGATCGAGGCGGGCGGTGCCACGCTCGGGCTCGTCGCCGGCGTCCTCGTCGGCCGCCTCGGCGTCCGCCGGCCGCTCCTCGGTGGGCTCCTCGTCCTCGCCCTCGCCGCCCTCGGCGAGGGGATCGCGACGACCGCCGCCGGTCTCACCGGCTTCCGTGCGTTGGAAAGCCTCGGCTACCTCGCCGTCGTCGTCGCCGCGCCGACCTGGATCGCCGGTGTCACGGCCGGCGGCGGCCGTGACGCGGCGCTGGCGCTGTGGTCGCCCTTCGTGCTGGCCGGCATGGCGATCGGCGCCGGCCTCGCCGGCAT
>CALCDT010000179.1 GCA_937900425.1 uncultured Alphaproteobacteria bacterium
TCGCGCCGCGGCGAGGCGGCGAGCGCCCCGGCGAGGATGGCGAGGGTGCGCTCGCGGTTCGGGGGCGAATGGCCGGCGGGGTCGTCGTAGTAGTGGAAGTGGACCCGCTCCCTCACCTCCGCCGGGCCGGTTGTGATCATCGCGGCGAAGGGCTGGCAGTGGTGCTTCATGTGGAAGCGGTCGTCGAGATTCTGGTGGTAGTGGATCTCGGCCTTGAAGTGCCGGCCGCGGCCGCGCGCGATCAGCGACAGCCGCCGCTCCATCGCCGGCTCCACCGCGCCCGGGCGCTCCGGATCGATCCCCATACGGGCGAGGAAGGCATCGCGGTGGATGCGGTGGTAGCGGCGGATGTCGGTCTGCGGATTGATGGCGACGGCGACGTCGGCATAACCCTCGATCGCAGCGGCGATGGCGGCGAAGCCGCCACCGGACGAGCCGAAGGCGACGAACCGGGCGTCGGGAAACCGCAGCCGCGCGGTCTTGAACACGGAGCGGAAGGCGGTGTCGGGCTCGTCTTCGGGCCGGCCGACGTACCAGGCGAGGCGCAGGCCGGATTTCGGACCGACCATCGGGTCCCGAAGGAAGAACACCGGGCCGGGAATGTCCGGTGCCCACGACCAGCGCTGGTAGTAGGCCTCCATCAGTTCCTTGTCCTCGGGCGCGGCGCCGTTGAAGAAGAAGAAGACGTCGCCGCGATAGTCGTTGAAGACGAAGAGGGTTTTCTTGAAGGTCGCGGCCTCGCCGGGCCGAACCTCGCCGAGATCGTCGACCCTTCGTTCCGGCAGTCGAGGTGCTGGCATTCCGCTCCAACCCGTCTTCCGGCCCTGCCCGACCGTACATCGGGCGGGTCGACGGCGGGCCGTTGTTGCTGTTCTGTCCCGTAGCCCGGGGGCACAGGCGGCACCCCCTTCCGCGCGGGCAGCCACCCGCAGGGGTTCAGGCGTCTATCCGTATGGCGGCGAAGACGGCAGATCAAGGGCGATGGCGCACCGGCTCGGCGCGCGCCGCCGGACGCCACGCGGCGACGTCCGGCGGCGTCTCACGCCGAAACATAGGCGCGCCAGCCGCCGAAGCCGGTGATGTCGCGGGCGCCGGCGAGGCCCTCGGTCTCGCAGATGAAGCCCTTCGGCGCGGTGCCGTCGGCGAGGCGCACGGTGGCGAGGCCGAGGGGAGCGGGGATCGCGGCGACGAAGCGGGCGAAACCGTCCAGGGGCAGCGACCATACTTCGGTGGCGACGGCGGCTCCGGTGCCGTCGGCGACGCGGACGAGGCCGGGCCGGGCCGGCGGCCCGCCGGCGAGGGCGTAGAGCCGGTAGTCCGCCGTCGTTTGCGCCTCGCGCTCGAAGCGGCCGCCGCGGCCGGCGAGTTCGCCGTTGAGGGCCATGCCGGAGAGATGGGCGCCGACGACGACGATCTCGATGCGCTCCTGCTGCGGCGGCGCGGCGGAGGAGGCCGGCGTGGAGGAGGCGTCGGGATCGGCGATCAGGCTGACGTGGGCGGCGACGACCTTCCAGCCGGCGTCGGTGCGCAGCCAGGTCTGCATTTGCCGGCCGACCTTGCCCGGCGCGGCGTCGCGGAAGAACAGGGTCGAGGCGACGGCGAGGTCGGTACCGTAGGTGGTGATCACCGTCCGGTCGATGCGCCGCGCGAGACCGACCGAGGGACGGGCGGCGCGGAAGGCGGCGATCTCGCCGTATCCGTAGAGATTCTCGCCGCCGCCGTAGCGGATCGTGGTCGGGGCGTCGAAGAACAGGGCGTCGAGGGTCTCGACGTCGTTGCCGACGAGCGCGGTCTCGTAGGTCTCGAAGACGGCGCGGACCTCGGCGACCACCTCGGGCCGGTCGATTTCGATCATGAGCGGGCACTCCCTGGAGCTGAAACGAGATGGACGGGATCGCGCACGAAGGTCGGCCGGCCGCGCTTCCAGCCGGCCCGGGCCTCGGCGATCGTCGCCACCGCCGCGGCCGGGCTTTCGGCGTCGAGCAGCACGAGGTCGGCAGGGGCGCCGACGCGGACCCGGTGGTCCGGCCTTCCGGCGAGACGGGCGGCGCCGTCGGACACCATCGAGAACACCGCCGACAGGTCGGCGTCGAGGCCGACCTGGGCGACGTTGGCGAAGAGGTTGGCCATGCGCATCAGCGAAGCGTCGCCGTAGGGCGTGAACGGATTGCGGATGTTGTTGGTCGCGACCGAGACGACGACGCCGTGTTTCGCCAGCAGGTGCGCCGGGGCGACGCCGCGCGGCACCAGCCGGTCGTGGCCGCGGCCCATGAGATAGAGATCGGTCGCCGGCAGAACGGTGACGGCGACGCAAGCCTGCGCGAGGTCGTCCGCGACGCGGGCGAGGTCGTCCGGGGCGAGCGCCGACAGGCTGGTGACGTGACCGATGGCGACGCGGCCGCCATAGCCGCGGCGCCGCGTCTCGGCGACGACCTCGGCGAGGCTGCCGCGACCGGGATCGAGGTCGAAGTCGAGGTGGAAGTCGAGGTCGACGTCGTGGCGGGCGGCGAGGTCGAACAGGCGGCCGATCTGCGCCGTGGGGTCGGTGTCGGTGTAGGGGCAGCCGCCGAGAAGGTCGGCGCCCCGGCGCAGCGCCTCGTCGAGCAGATCCTCGGTGCCCGGATCGTTGGTGAGGCCTTCCTGCGGGAAGACGCAGACCTCGAGGTCGATCATCGCGGCATAATCCGCCTTGAGCCGCATCACCGCCTCGAAGGAGGCGAGGCCGACCCGGGGATCGACCTCGACGTGGGTGCGCATCACCGTGGTGCCGAAGCCGATCGACTTTTCCAGCACCGCCGCGCCGCGCTCGGCGACGTCCTCGCAGGTGAAGCCGCGCTTGGCCTTGGCCGTCTCGGCGATCGCTTCGGCGAGCGTGCCCTCGCAGAGCCGGCAGCGGCCGATGATGCAGGCCTTGTCGAGGTGGACGTGGGTGTCGACGAAGCCGGGGAACAGCAGCCGGCCGCCGCAATCGACCACCTCCGCCTCCGCCTCGATCCGCGGCGCGAGCGCGACGACGACGCCGCGCTCGACGGCGACGTCGACCGGGTCCGGGTGGTCGGGGGTGCGGGCGGCGCGAAACAGCAGGTCAGGCATGGCGCCGCTCTCCGGATCGTCCCGCCGGGGCCGACGGACGGCGGCCTTGCCCCTCGCCCGCCCGCGTGGCAGAGAGCGGGCGGCCGACGCGGGGCCGGAAGGAGCGGACATGACCATCAGGGCGATCGCCTGGGACATCGACGGCACGCTGGTCGACAGCGAGCCGCTGCATCACGAGGCGCTGCGCCGGGTATCGGCCCGCTACGGCGTCACGGTGCCGCCGGTCGACCCGCAGTATGTCGGCGTCGCGATGGACGCGGTGTGGGAGTATTTCCGGGCCGGTTATCCGGACGACCTCACCATGGAGGCGTGGCTCGACGAGATCCTCGTCGCCTATCTCGATCTCTCGGCCGATCTCAAGGCCTTCCCGCAGAGCCTGCCGACCATGCGCCGCCTCGCCGAGGCCGGCATCCGGCAGTGCTGCGTTTCCAATTCGATCCGCCGCATCGTCGACGCCAACGTCGTCGCCACCGGCATCGACCGGCTCGTCGAGTTCACGATCAGCCGCGACGACGTCGTGAGCGGCAAGCCCGATCCCGAACCCTACCGCGCCGCCTGCGTCCGTTTCGGCCTCGATCCCTCGCAGGTGATGGCGGTGGAGGACAGCCGCACCGGCCTCGCCTCGGCCTCGGCGGCCGGGCTCGCCTGCCTGCACATCGGCACCGACATCCGCGACGTCTCCGAGGTGCTCGCACGGATCGGCCTCGGCTGAGGCCGGAGCGGGCGCGGCCGGACGAGGCGTCGGCGAGGGGCGGCCGGACGGCCGTTCCTCAGACATGGCCCGAGCTCTCCACGTAGTCCTCGGCGGCGTCCTTGACCATGCTCATGTGCTCGCGCATCGCCTTCTCGGCGCCGTCGCGGTCGCCGCGCAGGATCGCCTGGACGACGCGGTCGTGCTCGCCGTAGGAGAGCGCGAGCCGGCCGAGGTTGCGGAACTGGGCGCGGCGGAACGGCTGGAGCCGCAGCCGGGTCGAAAGGGTGAGTTCGGCGAGGTGTCCGTTGTGGGCGCCGGCGTAGACGGCGTTGTGGAAGGCCTCGTTGACCTCGTGATAGCGCTCCGGATCGGCGGTGCGCACGAGGTCGCCGAAGACGGCGTGAATGCGTTCGAGGTCGCGCCGTTCCGTCGCCAGCATGTGGACGGCGGCGAGGCCGGCGCAGACGCCTTCCAGTTCGCCCATCGCCGTGAAGAGCTCGGTGAAGCGGGTCGCCGAGAAGGGCGCAACGACGGCGCCGCGATGGGGCCTCAGCTCGACCAGCCCGCCGGCGCCGAGCTGGCGAAGCGCCTCCCGCACCGGCGTGCGCGACACGCCGAAGCGCGCGGCGATGCGGGCCTCGTCGAGCGGGAAGCCTGGCGGCAACTCGCCGCGCATGATCTCGTCGGCGAGTTGCAGCCTCAGATCCTCCGTGCGGGTGCGTCCCCGCCTGCCGGCCCTGCCCGCCTCGTCGCTGCCTCCGGTCATCGTCGTCGCGGCCGCGGCCTCTCCTTCCCGCTTCTTCAGCCGATCCGGGCGACCGGAGCGGCGCAGACGCCGGTGACGGCGAGCTGGTGGGCGACGCGCAGCGCGACGTCCTCGCGCCAGGCCGGGGCGATCACCTGGACGCCGATCGGCAGGGAGGCGCCCGGGAGCCAGGCCGGCACGGCGACGACCGGCAGGCCGACGAAGGAGATCGGCTGGGTGAAGAGGCCGATGTTGGCGCGCACCGGCAGCTCGACGCCGTCGAGCGTCACCGTCTTCGTGCCCGAGCGCGGCGCGTGGAACGGCGTCGCCGGGGCGAGGATGACGTCGACCGTCTCGAACAGCTTGCGCATCTCGGCGCGGAACCACGCCCGGAAGCGGTGGGCGGCGACCACCCAGGCCGCCGGGACCATGGCGCCGGCGAGGAAGCGCGAGCGGGTGTCCGGATCGTAGTCGGCGGCGCGGGTCCGGAGCTGCTTCAGATGCAGGCCGGAGGATTCGGCGTTGGTGATGACGTAGGCCGCCGAGCGGGCGCGGGCGGCCTCGGGGACGATCACCTCCTCGGCGGCGCCGAGGGCCCTGGCGACGAGGTCGACCGCCGCCGTCGCCTCGGGCATCTGGCGCTCGCGGAAATAGCCGCCGGCGACGGCGACGCGCAGGCCCTCGCAGCCGCGGGCGATCTCCGGCAGCGTCGCCAGCGCCGGCCGCCTGGCCTGCCACTCGTCGGCCGGGTCGTCGCCCTGGAGGGCGTCGAACACCATGGCGAGGTCCTGCGGCGAGCGGGCGATCGGGCCGAGATGGTCGAGGCTGGCGACGAAGGGATAGGTGCGGGCCCGCGACAGCCGGCCGAAGGTCGGCTTGAGACCATAGAGGCCGCAGAAGGACGCCGGCACCCGGATCGAGCCGTTGGTGTCGGAGCCGAGCGCCACCGGCACCATGCCGGCCGCGACCGCGGTGCCCGATCCGCCCGACGAGCCGCCGGCCATGCGGCCGGGGTCGTGCGGGTTGAGCGCATTGCCGTCGTGGGCGTTCTCGCCGGTGAAGTCGTAGGCGTATTCGCCCATGTTGAGACCGCCGAGCAGCAGCGCGCCGGAGGCCTTCAGCTTCGTGATCAGCGTCGCGTCCGCCTTCGCCGGCGGATCGTCGCGGTTGATCTTCGAGCCGGCGCGGGTGACGACGCCCTCGATGTCGAAGAGGTTCTTGACCGCATAGGGCAGGCCGGCGAGCGGCGGCGCCTCGCCCTTCGCGACGAGGGCGTCGACGGCGTCGGCCTCGGCGAGGGCGCGGTCGGCGGTGACGTCGGTGAAGGCGCCGAGCGTCTCGTCCCGGGCCGAGATCACCTCGAGAGCGCGGATCGCCATGTCGCGGGCCGAGACCTCGCGGCGCTTCACCGCGGCGACGATGGCGGCGCCGGTGTCGTGGATCAGGTCCATGCTCATCGGGTCAGGCCTCGAACACGCCGGCCGGCTCGACGTGGACGTCGAGCGGGAAGTCGAGAACCAGCGTCGCGATCGCCCACGTCGCCCTGACGTTGGCGACCACCGTCGGCATCCAGTCGGGGTCGATGGTGAGGCCGATCACGCCGGCCATCGTGGCGACGTAGCCCTCGGCGTCGAAATCGTCCGTCATGCGGCCTCCCTGGCCTTTGCGGCGGCGGCCGCGAGCTTTTCGAGCGGCGCCGTCCAGCCGACGATGGCGCCCTGGGCGCGGATCATCTCCATCGCCGCGGCCTTGAACTGGGGAAAGTAGCTTTCGGTGGCGTCCTCGACCAGCAGGTTCTCGAAGCCGCGGTCGTTGGCCTCGCGCATCGTCGTCTGGACGCAGACCTCGGTGGTGACGCCGGCGAAGACGAGGTGGGTGATGCCGTGGCCTTCGAGGATGTCGCCGAGGGCGGTGGCATAGAAGGCGCCCTTGCCCGGCTTGTCGAGCACGTATTCGCCCTCGATCGCCGCGCAGTCGGCGACGAGGCCGTGGCCCGGCTCGCCGTGGATCAGCACCCGCCCCATCGGCCCCTCGTCGCCGATGCGCAGGGTCGGCTCGCCGCGCAGGCGCTTGGCCGGCGGGCAGTCGGAGAGATCCGCCCGGTGGCCCTCGCGGGTGTGGATCACCAACCAGCCCTCGTCGCGGAACAGTTTCAGCAGGCCGGCGACGGTCGGCACGATCGCCTGCAGGCGCGAGACGTCGTTGCCCAGCGTCTCGCCGAAGCCGCCGGGCTCGATGAAGTCGCGCTGCATGTCGATGACGATCAGGGCGACCTTTTCCGGGGGAAAGGCGTAGGGAAAGGGGGCGGCGTCGACGGTGATCATGGGCGGCTCCCCGAGGCGGTGGTGCGGCCGAAGGCGCCATTCGTCGAGAGGTCGCCCCCCTCTCCCTGTCCCTCCCCCTCCAGGGGGGAGGGGACGATGAAGGAGAGGCCCATTTTCCAGGCGGCCTTTCGCCGTGGCGAGGGGTCGCGTTGCGAAAGTCGCTGCAATCCGGCGTCCCCTCCCCCCTGGAGGGGGAGGGACAGGGAGAGGGGGGCGGCGCCGGCGAGTGATACCCTCGTCGCGCGCCCACCCGCCCGCTGCACCACCTTCTCGAACCCGAAGAAGATCATCGCCCCCTCCCCTCAGTGATGGCCGGCCATCGCCTGGCCGATGGTGTTGCGGTCGGTCTCCGTCGTCTTCGCGACGTAGGTGACCGCCCCTTCGGACATCACCGCGACGCGGTCGGCGAGTTCGAGGATCTCGTCGAGGTCTTCGGAGACCAGCAGCACCGCCGCGCCGCGGTTGCGCTGGTCCATGATCTGGCCGCGGATCTCGGCGATCGAGGCGAAGTCGAGGCCGAAGCAGGGGTTGGCGACGATGAGGACGTCGACGTCGGTGGAGAGTTCGCGGGCGAGGATGGCGCGCTGGACGTTGCCGCCCGAAAGGTTCTGGATCGGCTCGTCCGGCGAGGGGGTCTTGACCCGGTAGGCGGCGATGAGTTCGCGCGCCCTGGAGCGCATCGGCCCCGGCGACAGCCAGCCGCGGCGCCTGGAGATCGGCGGCTGGTCGAAGGAGCGGAAGGCGAGGTTCTCGGCGACCGACATCTTCGGCACGGCGGCGTTACGCAGCGGCTCCTCCGGCAGGCCGAAGACCTTGAACTTCGCCATCTTCTCGCGCATCGGCTCATAGGGCTGGTCGTGAACGAAGAAGCGGCCGTCAGTGAGCTCGCGCTGGCCGGAAAGGGTCTCGATCAGTTCGGACTGGCCGTTGCCGGAAACGCCGGCGATGCCGACGATCTCGCCGGAGTGGACCTTGAGATTGACCGCGTTCACCGCCGGCAGGCCGTCGTCGCCGTCGGCGCAGATGCCGGCGAGGTCGAGGACCACCGGCTTGCCGACGTGGGTCACCCGGGCCGCCTGCTCGCGCAGCTTCATGTCGCCGATCATCATCCGGCTCATCTCGGCGACCGGCACCTGCCCGGTCATGCCGCCGCCGACCCGCTTGCCCCGGCGCAGCACGGTGAATTCGTCGGCGAAGGCGGTGACCTCGCGGAACTTGTGGGAGATCATCAGGATGGTGAGGTCGCCGGCGTCGGTCATCCGCCTGAGCAGGCCGAGGATCTCGTCGGCCTCGCCGGGGGTCAGAACCGAGGTCGGCTCGTCGAGGATCAGGAACTTCTGGTCGAGGTAGAGCTGCTTGAGGATCTCCAGCTTCTGCTTCTCGCCGGCGGCGAGCGAGGACACCGGCACGTCGAGCGGCACGCGGAAGGGCATGCGGTCGAACAGGGCGTCGAGCGCCTTCTTCTCCTTCTTCCAGTCGATCACCGCCGGCACGTCGGCCCGGGCGATGACGAGGTTTTCGGTGGCGGTCAGCGAGGGCACCAGGGTGAAGTGCTGGTAGACCATGCCGATGCCGAGATCGCGGGCGATCTTCGGGTTGGCGATGTCGGTCTCGCGGCCGTCGACCAGCACGCTGCCGCGGGTCGGCTGGTAGAAGCCCATGATGCATTTCACCAGCGTCGACTTGCCGGCGCCGTTCTCGCCGAGCAGCGCGTGGAACGAGCCGGGGCGCACCCGGATCGAGACGTCGTCGAGCGCCACCAGCGGCCCGAAGATCTTGGTCATGCCGATCGTCTCGAGGCCGATCGCGCGTTTCGCCGCCGTCTCGGCCACCGTCGCCGTCGCCGTCATGGGAACACCTCGCCTCTCGTTGATGCGGAAGGACTGGAAGGAGACGCGCCCGGCCGGTGCGCGATGATCGCGACCGGGCCGCCGCCGTCGGGACCCTGGTGCTCGGCGCCGCCGGAGACGAAGATCTCGGCGTGGCCGACGAGGCCGGAAAGGACGCCGGCGACGAAGGCCCGGGCGTGCCGCGTCGAGGAAATGTCGCTGTCGTCGAGCATGGTGTGGCGATGGCCGCGCAGCGACCCGGTCGAGCCGGCTTCGGCCTTCGCCAGCAGCGCGACGAGGCGGGAGCGCTCGCCGGCCGGGATCTGGCCGTCGGCGGCAAATCCGAGGCGCTTCGCCGCCGAGCGCACCGGCTCGACGTCGATCTGGTCGGCCATCACCGCGTGGTCGACGACGAGCGGCCCGCACCAGGCCGCGCTCATGCCGAGGACGACGACCTCGTGGTCGAGGAGTTCGACGCCGCCCGACGTGCTGGCGCGGCCGGAATAGAGCGAGAAGTCGCGGCCGATCGCCTCGTCGGTGACGGCATCCGCGGCGATCTCGCCGAGGGCGAGCGCGACGCCGAGGGCCGAGGCGCCGCGCGAGAGGCCCATGGACTTCAGCGTGTCGCGGGTGGCGGTCGCAGCGCCCCGCGCCTCGGCCGCGGCGACGCGCTCGGCGGTGAGCAGCGGACACTTGATCTGGACGAAGTGGACGTCCGCCGGATCGTCGAGCCCGGCGTCGGCCATCGCCGTCCGCACGGCATCCGCCACCATCGACACCTGTTCGCGGCGGCCGAGATGCTCGAAGGGAAGGTCGGGCGATCGCGCCGAGCCGACCGCCAGCGCCGGTGAAACCCCCTCCCCGCCCGCGCGCCGTTCCAGCACCAGCATGTGCGGCGACAGCGCGCCCTCGGTGCCGCCGGACATCACCATCGAGACTCTTTCCAGCGCCGCCGCGGCCATGCGCGGGCGCAGGAGATCGGTCAGCGCGCGCACCGCGAAGGCGCGGGTGAAGTCGTTGACGCAGCCGTTGCCCTCGGTCTTGCCGAGGATGCCGACGATGCCGTCCGCGAGGATGGTGCCATCGTCGAGCGCGGCCGCCAGCGCGGCGACGTCGTCGGGCGCCCTCATCGGCAGACGGTGGACGCGGGCCTCGCGCATGGTCAGGCGATCCCCGCGATGAAGGCGTCCGACGTCGCGACCGCTCCGAAGACGCCGCCCTGCATCTTGACCATGTCGAGGGCGGCGAGGTGGTTCTCGATCTTGGTCGCGGCGGTGCAGTCGGCGAGCAGCAGGCACTCGTAGCCGCGGTCGTTGGCGTCGCGCATGGTGGTGTGGACGCAGACGTCGGTGGTGACGCCCGTGAGCACGATGTTGCGGATGCGCCTCGTCTGCAGCACGAGGTCGAAGTCGGTGGCGAGGAACGAGCCCTTGCCCGGCTTGTCGATGATCGGCTCGCCCGCGACCGGCTGCAGTTCCGGGATGATCTCCCAGCCCGGCTCGCCGCGCACCAGGATGCGCCCGCAGGGCCCCTGGTCGCCGATGCCGGCGCCGATCCGCTGGGAGCGCCAGCGCTTGTTGGCGGGAAGGTCCGAGAGGTCCGGCTTGTGGCCCTCGCGGGTGTGGATGACGGTGAAGCCCTTCTCCCGCGCGACCTTCAGCAGAGCGGCGATCGGCCCGATCGGCGCCCGGGTCAGCGAGATGTCGTAGCCCATGCAGTCGACGTAGCCACCCGGCGCGCAGAAATCGACCTGCATGTCGATGACGACGATGGCGGTGTTTTCCGGGCGCAGGTCCCCGTCGAAGGGCCAGCGATAGGGCTCGGAGGCGATGGTCCGCCCGCCGGGGACGAGGGCGTCGTCGATGCGTTCGTCGAGGCTGGTCATGGGCGGGTTCCGGCGTGGAGGGTGAACGGCGAGTGGTCGCGGGTGCTTTGCGATCGACCGGCCAGGGCTGCGGATCGTGGCTCACCCCTCTCCCTGTCCCTCCCCCTCAAGGGGGGAGGGGACGCCGGATTCAATGGGTTTTCGTCTCGCGAAGCTTCGGCTCGGCGAAAGGCAGGGTGGGACGTCGCCCTCGCCTTCATGGTCCCCTCCCCCCTTGAGGGGGAGGGACAGGGAGAGGGGTGGGCGGCACGGCATGACCTCGCCACCCTTCCCCGGGAAACCGGCAGCCCCGGAGAGAAAGGCGCCCGCCCGCTCACTCCGCCGCATCCTTCTTCGCGCTCTCCCCGAACACCCGCGTCGGCGCCGGAAAGCCGCAGCTGGTGCCGTCGGTGTGGACGACCTCGTCCTCCCACGGCAGCCGGTAGGTGCCCGCCACCATGTCCTGCATGAAGGTGTAGGGGCAGTCCTGCGCACCGCCCTTCACGGCGACGTAGCCGCGGTGCCAGAGCTGGTAGATGTTGTTCTCCACGCCCCAGTGGATACGCGCCTCGCGCACGAGGTCGGGGCGGACTTCCGCGGTGATGATCTCGTCGGCCCGGCCGGTCTCGCCGTGGGCGATCACCGTGCCGTCGAAGTTGACGATCATGCCCTCGCCCATGGAATCGAAGCTGCCGTCCGAGCCGCACATGCAGACGTTGGCGGTGACCATCAGGTTCTGGAAGGCGTTGGCCTGGTTGGTGAAGCGCCAGCTCTGGCGGATCGGCGCGGTGTAGCCGGCCGTGCGCAGCATGATCTCGGCGCCCTTGTAGGCGCACTCGCGCGCCATCTCCGGGAACATGCCGTCGTGGCAGATGATGAGGGCGAGCTTCGCCCCCTTCGGCCCCTCGATCACCGGGATGCCGAGGTCGCCCGGCTCCCACGGCTCGACCGGCACCCAGGGATGGAGCTTGCGGTAGTAGAGCTTGACCTCGCCCTGATCGTCGATGACGAGGCCGGTGTTCCAGGGATTGCCGTCCGGGTTGTACTCCATGATGGAGAAGCAGCCCCAGATCCGGTTGTCGATGCAGGCCTTCCTGAAGGCCGCGACCTCCGGCCCGTCCATCCGGCACATGATCGCCGGATTGGTGTCCATGGAGAGGCCGTGCAGGCAGTATTCCGGGAAGACGACGAGATCCATCGTCGCCATGTTGCGCCGGGCCTTGCCGACCATCTCGACGATGCGGGCGGTCTGCGCCGCAAGGTCCGCCGGCGTCACCACCACCGGCAGCTTCAGCTGCACGAGGCCGATGACGACGCCGTTCGGCGACTTGTTGAGACCTCCAAGACCGTTCATCACTCTGTCTCCTGCCGTGGCATGCCCCCCGCCCGGCCGATGGATCGTGGCGCCGTCCCGGCCGCGGCCGGGCGGCGGTGCTACTTGGTGATCGAAAGCTCGCCCGGCGCGCCCTTCAGCGAGCGCTTGGGCGAGATCGAGAGCATCATGATGGCGAGCGTCATCAGGTAGGGCGCGGCGTTGAAGAAGTGGTAGCCGCGCGAGATGCCGATCGACTGCAGCGCCGGGCCGAGCGCGCCGGCGGCGCCGAAGAGCAGCGCCGCGCCGAAGCAGGCGAGCGGGTTCCAGCGCGCGAAGATGACGAGGGCGACCGCCATCAGGCCCTGTCCGGAGGAGAGGCCCTCGGTCCAGCTGCCCGGATAGTAGAGCGAGAGGAAGGCGCCGCCGACGCCGGCGAAGAAGCCGCCGACCGCGGTGGCGAGGAAGCGGACGAGGTCGACGTTGACGCCGAGGGCGAGCGCCGCCGGGGCGCTGTCGCCGGTGGTGCGGACGACGAGGCCGATGCGGGTGTTGCGAAAGGCCCACCACAGCACGACGGCGAGCACGATGCCGACGAGGAACAGCGGATTGACGTCGAGCGCCTGGCGCAGTTGCGGGTTGTCCGACCACCAGCCGAGCGAGATCGACGGCAACCGCGGCGCGGCGGGCTGGATGTAGGCCTTGCCGAAGAAGAAGGCGAGGCCGGTGCCGAACAGCATCAGCGCGATGCCGATGGCGATGTCGTTGACCTTGGGCAGCTTGCAGATCGCGCCGTGCAGCGCGCCGAACAGCATGCCGGCGAAGCCCGCGACGAGGACGCCGAACCACGGCGAGCCGGTGTGGAAGGAAATCGCGTAGGCCGACATCGCGCCGAAGACGAGGGTGCCCTCGAGGCCGAGGTTGATGCGGCCCGAGCGTTCGGTCAGGCACTCGCCGAGGCTGACGAAGAGGAAGGGCGTCGAGACGCGGATCGCGCCCGCGATCATCGCGAAGAGGACGGTGGAGAGGCCGGCGTCGTCCATGGGCTCAGGTCCCCTTCGGCTTGAAGATCTGGAAGCGTCCGTAGAGGGTCTCGCTGACGAGCAGCACCACGAACATCAGGCCCTGCAGCACCAGCACCGTCGCGTCGGGCAGGTCCATGCGGCGCTGGACGAGGCCACCCGAGGCGGCGATGCCGCCGAGCAGGATCGCCACCGGCACGATGGCGAGCGGATTGTGGCGGGCGAGGAAGGAGACGAGGATGCCGGTGAAACCGTAGCCGGCGATCAGCGAGGCGTTGGCCTTGCCGTGGATCGCGGCGACCTCGAAATAGCCGGCGAGCCCGGCACAGGCCCCGGCGAGCGCGCAGGACACCACGACGAGCTTGCCGACCGGCAGGCCTTGGCCCTGGGCGGCGCGGACGTTGCCGCCGGTGACGCGGGCGGCGAAGCCGAAGGTCGTCCGGTTCATCAGGATCCAGACGAGGACGGAGACGACGATGCCGGCGGCGAGGCCCCAGTGCACCGAGGTGCCCGGCATCGGCCCGATCATGTTCTCCGCCCCGATCGGCGCCGTCGACGGCTTGTTGGGGTCGGAGGGGTCGCGCAGCGCGCCCTCGACGAAGAAGTTGAGGATCGAGACGGCGATGTAGAACAGCAGCAGGCTCGAGATCGTCTCGTTGATGCCGCGGTAGTGCCGCAGCCAGCCGACGGACCCGATCCAGGCCGCCCCGGCGAGCGCCGCGGCGACGACCATCACCGGCATCACCAGGAAGGGCGAGGCCCAGGGCGTCAGCGGGATCGCGATCGCCGCCGCCGCGAAGCCGCCGAGCACCAGCGCGCCCTCGCCGCCGATCACGGTCATGCCGAGGCGGGCGGGAATGGCGACGCAGAGCGCGGTGAAGATCAGCGGCGAGGCGCGCACCAGCGTGTTCTGCCACGAGAAGCCGGTGCCGAAGCCGCCGCGCCAGACAAGGGCGAAGAAATCGACCGGCGACTTGCCGAGCAGCAGCAGGAACAGCGAGAACAGCGCCGCCGAGGCGGCGAGCGCCAGCAGCGGGATGACGACGAATTCGGACGACCGGCGGGCGCGGTCGAGATACTCGCCGACCATCACGCCCTGTCCCGCTCCGGGTTGCCCCGTCCCGGGTTGCATCGAAACCTCAGCCATGGATCTGTCTCCGTGGAGCGGCCGCGCCGGGCGCGGCGCCCCTCACCGGACGAGACCCCGGACCCACGTCCGGGGCGAGGAAGCCGTCGCGGCGGGGAGCGATGCGGCGCCCGTCTCTCGGCGCCGTCCCTCGCCCGCCCCGTCGCGAGGGTCAGGTGATCGAACCGACGACGCCCTCGATGAGGAAGTCGGTCTGGTCGAGCATCGGATCGTAGTTGTCGAGGCTGGCGCCCTCGGCGACGAGGACCGATCCGTCCTGCTTGTTGATCGGGCCGACGAAGATCGGCTTGCCGGACTTGACCTCCTCGCGGGCGGCGTCGGCGGCGGCGATGGCCGCTTCCGAGGCGCCGGCGCCGTAGGGCGTCGACTGCACGAAGTCCTTGTCGAAGCCGCCGCCGATGAAGTTCGGCAGCGCCTCGCCGGCGGCGAGCTTGGCCGCGTAGTCCTTGTAGATCGTCGACCACTTGTATTCGGCGCCGGTGATGAAGCCCTTGGGCGCCAGCGGGGCCTGGCTGGCGTTGTGGCCGCAGGTCTTGACGCCGCGGCCCTCGGCCGTCTCGATCACCACCTTCGGGCCGTCGACGTGGCAGGTCAGCACGTCGCAACCGGCGTCGATCAGGGCGTTGGCGGCCTCGGCCTCGCGCACCGGCATCGACCACTCGCCGGTGAAGATCACCTGGACGGTCGCCGCCGGGTTCACCTTCTTCACGCCGAGGGCGAAGGAGTTGATGTTGCGCAGCACGGTGCCGATCGGCTTGGCGGCGACGAAGCCGAGCTTGTTGCTGGCGGTCGACAGGCCCGCGGCGATGCCGTCGACATAGTGGGCCTGGTCGAGATAGCCGAAATAGGAGCCGGCGTTGGTGGGGTCGCCCTCGGTCCACAGCGGCGCCGCGTGGCGGAACTGGACGTCCGGGAACTTCGCCGCCATGTCGAGGACGAAGGGCTTGTAGTAGCCGAAGGAGGTCGCGAAGATCAGCGAGGCGCCGTCGAGGTTGATCATCGATTCCATCGACTGGGCGACCGCCACCGTCTCGGGAACGTTCTCCTCCTCGACAACCGTGACCCCGGGCACCTCCTTCAGCGCCGCCGCGGCGACGGCATGGGCCTGGTTCCAGCCGAAGTCGTCGCGCGGGCCGACGTAGAGGATGCCGACGGTGAGGTCGGCGGCGAAGGCGCTGCGCAGCGGCAGGCCGGACATGCCGAGGCCGAGAAGGCCGGCGGCGGAGCCCTTGAGCAGGGTGCGACGGTCGAGATTGCGGGTGAACATGCGGCGGATCTCCTCACTGCGTCCGGTCCGCCGGTTCCCTGCGGCGGCCGGCCGTCGAGCCGATCGAGGTCTGTGCCGTCGTCTCCGGGAAGCGGAGGGGGCGTCGCCTCGGCGCACCCCTGTTCGCAACCGCCGTGCCAGTTCGGTACCGCCCGCGGACCCGCCGCGCCGACGCCGCCATCTCCTTGATCGCAAAGCGGGCGGGACCGCAGGCGCCGCCGACGGCGCGACCATCGTCCCCCGAATGGCAGCACCGCGGCGCCGGATTGCATACAATCGCTCATCCGTCGCCTATAAAACAGGCAGATTGAAGAGTACCGGCGCCGCGACACCGGGCAGCCCTCGTGACCACTCCCGGTCAGGCCGCGCCGGACTTCCGAAAATCATATGTCGCGTCAAGCCTTTGCTTCAGGTATTCCGCTACGGAGACCGGTGGATACCGGACCGCCTCTTCATTGATCGCACAGCCGGGAAGGCAGGACACCAGGGCGTCCGGGTTGGGATCGAGGAAGAAGGCGACCGAATAGCGCTCCCGTCCGCCGGCGTTGAGCACGCGGTGCGGGGTCGAGACGTAGACGTCGTTGGACCAGCGCATCAGGCAGTCGCCGATGTTGCAGACGAAGGCGCCCGGGATCGGCGGCGCCTTCAGCCAGCCGCCGCCGCGCCGCCTGACCTCGAGGCCGCCGACGTCGTCGGTCATCAGCAGGGTGAGGTTGCCGTAGTCGGTGTGCTCGCCGGCGCCGAGCTGCCCCGCCTCGGCACCCGCGGGATGCGGCGGGTAGTGCAGCAGCCGCAGCACCGCCATCGGCTGGTCGAGCTTGTCGTCGAAATAGGCGGCGTCGAGGCCGAGGTCGCGGGCTATCGCCCGGTGCAGCAGCCGGCCGAGCGCCCAGACCGCGTCGTAGTAGGCGAGCATCGTCTCGCGGAAACCGGGAAGATCCGGCCAGACATTGACGCCGCGGAACGGCTCGCCGGCGAGAAGGCGCGGATCGTCCGGCGAAAGATCGAGGCCGATGTTGAAGGCCTCCTTGAGATCGGCGGGCTTTGCGGTGTCGAGCTTCTCGCCGAGCAGGCCGACGTAGCCGCGGTTGTGCGGCGAGCGCTCGATCGACAGCGGAGCCTTCGCCTCGCGCGACAGGGCGAAGAACGCTCCGGCCCGGCGGAACACCTCCTCGATCAGATCCGCCGGCACGCCGTGGCCGGTGACGTAGAAGAAGCCGGGTCCGCGCGCCGCCGCCCCGACCATGGCGGCGACGGCGTCGAGGGCCTCCGGGCCGGGTATCCCCGGTGCGGTCAGCCCCGAGAGATCGACGATCGGCAAGTCTTCCATGACGGTGTTCCTTCTTCAGCGGCGCTCGACGGTTCAGACCGGCGCCTTCGGTCCGGCGCGGAAAGTCCGACACACGGCCACGGCGGAGCCAAGCAAGGCTCCTGCCAGCCCCGGGAGCGAGGGCGACGACCGAGGGACGCCCGAGCGGCCGCCTTGTCAGCACCCTCGTCATCCGGCATAGGAAGCGGACAAGGGCGGGCAGCCCCAGGACCGGAGCAGGAGGTCATCGCCGGATGCGGATCGTCATACATGGCGGGCAACCCAAGACTGGCACGACTTCGATCCAGGAGACGCTCTATGCCAACGCCGGCGGACTGTTGTCCGCGGGCTACTACTATCCCATCGCACAGGAACGTCGACACAATCAGAAGTGGCTGCTTCCCAGCCTCGTCTCGCGAGAGCACTGGGGCCGCGGCGTCGCCCGGGGCGGCGATCAGCAGGAAACCCTCAACCACGAGATCTTCGCCCGGATGGTTCCGGCGATGCGCGAGGAGATCGCCGCCGCCTCACCGCACACGATGATCCTCTCGGCCGAGAACATCTACAATTTCGAGCGCGACGATCATGCCGCCTTCCGCTCCTTCCTCACGGCCTTCTCGCCCGACCAGCAGATCATCTGCTACGTGCGCTCGCCGTCGTCGCAGTACCTCTCCAAGATCCAGCAAGGCTTCAAGTCGCACGCCAACATGGCGAAGCCCGGCAGCTACAAGACGAAGATCCACGGCCGCTACAAGACGATGCGCAAGGCCTACGACGGCCGCGTCACCTTCTGCGCCTTCCAGCCCTCGGCCCTCGCCGGCGGCGACGTCGTGCGCGACTTCCTCGAGCAGATCGGGCTCGAGTCCGCGATCATCGACGGCATGGAAAAGGTCCGCTCGAACGTGTCGGTGAGCGCCGAAGGCATGGTGCTGATGCAGCGCTATCACCGACAGTTTCCGGCCGAGGACCAGGGCCGGTTCAGCCCGAGGGGCGAAGCCTTTCTTGCCGCCCTGGAGCGCGCCGAGAACGGCCTTCCGGTGACGCGGCCGCGCCTGCTTCCGGCGGTGAAGCGCCTCGTCGACCACGCCAACCGCGACGACCTTCTCGCGATCCGCGACCAGATCGGCCTCGTCTTCGACGACGTCGACTACGCCGCGCTCGAGGCGAACGAGGCGCCGGAACGGATCGTCACCCGCGACGCCGGCGAAATCGTCGCCTACGACGCGGCCGTGCTCGGCGAACTCGGCCTTCGGGTGATCAAGGAACTGTCGATCGCCGCCGCCCGCCGCGAGGGCAAGCGGACATCGCCGACCAGGGACGCGTCGCGCAAGGGCAAGCCGAAGAAGAAACCGGCGCCCGACGCCGCGGGCGGGAGCGGTGACAGGAAAGAGAAGAAGGCGAAGAAGGCGGATGGTCCGGCCCGCGCGACGAAGCCTCCCGAAGCCGGAGGCTGACCCCGGTGCCGGCACGCCCGGCTCGCAGATCCGCCGATGACCGTCGACCGGACGGCCCCGCCCCGGGTCCGTGGCGGCCGGCGTCGGGCGAAGGCCCCGATCCCCGGGCGGCCGGCACCCTAGCGGTGCCGTGACGGGGAACAAAGATTCAACATATTCAAGAGCGAAAACACGCGCTGATGAGATCTCGCATGCGCTTTCCATGAAAGCCGGCGCGATCACCTTCATATCAACAAGAATTGAAGGGCGCCCATGTCGATCAGCGACGCCGTGACCGCTCTCACCCGCTTCGGACTCGGTCCCCGCCCGGGCGAGGCCGGCCGCATCTCCGACGATCCGCGCGGTTTCGTGCTCGCCCAATGCGGGCGGCCCGACGGCGCCGTGATCGACGAGGCGGAGATCGGGCCGACCGGGGTGCTGCTCGACCTCGCCCGGGCGAAGGACGGCACCGTTCCGGAGGGCCTCGGCGAGCGGCTCGCCAACCGCCTCGAACGGGTCAAGCCCAACGACGCGGGCAAGTTCAACGCCCGTTTCGCCCAGCAGGTCCTCCTCGTCGAGATCGATCTGCGCATCCGCCGCGCCTTCGGCACCGACGACGGTCTCGTCGAACGTCTCGTCCAGTTCTGGTCCAATCATTTCGCGGTGGCGGCCGGCAAGAACAACAAGCTCGAGGCGACAGCCGGCGCCTTCGAGCGTCAGGCGATCCGGCCGCACGTGCTCGGCCGCTTCTCCGACATGCTGCTGGCCTCGACCCGGCACGTCGCCATGCTGACCTATCTCGACAACATCAAGTCGGTCGGCCCCAACGCCAAGATCGCCGGCCGCGATCCGGAGAGCGGCCTCAACGAGAACCTCGCCCGCGAGATCCTCGAACTCCACACCCTCGGCGTCGACGGCGGCTACTCCCAGGCCGACGTCACCGCCTTCGCCAACGCCCTGACCGGATGGACGGTGAGTTCGCAGCGCGGTGACGAGGCCGCCTTCCGCTTCGTCGCCCGCAACCACGAACCGGGCCCGGTCACCGTGCTCGGCACCGTCTATGACCAGCAGGGCGAGGACCAGGGCCTCGCCATCCTCGACGACCTCGCCGCCCACCCGGCGACGGCGCGCCACATCGCCCGCAAGCTGACGCGGCACTTCGTCGGCGACGCGGCGAGCGAGGCGCTGATCGGGCGGGTCGCGGCGGCCTTCGCCGACAGCGGCGGCGACCTCGCGGCGACGACGCGGGCCCTCGTCGAGGCCGACGAGGCCTGGACTTCGCCGCCGGTCAAGGTGCTGCCGCCCTACGATTTCCTCGTCGCGACCGCCCGTGCCACGAGATGGCGCCCGAGCGTGATCGAGTTCAATCGCATCGTCCGGCTGCTCGGTCATCCGGTCTGGGACCCGGTCTCGCCGGCGGGCTTCTCCGACAAGGACGACGCCTGGGCGGCACCGGACCAGTTGCTCGAGCGCATGGACCTCTGCCGACACATCGCGATCGTCGCGGAGAAGGTCGACGGCATCAGGCTCGTCACCCGGCTCTACGGCGAAGACGCCTCGCCGGAGACGATGCAGACGGTGTCGCGGGCAGAGAGCCGCGAGCAGTCGGTCGAGCTGCTGCTGATGTCGCCCGAATTCCTGCGGAGGTGATCCCGATGACCCGCTTCGAACCGACCCGCCGCTCGCTGATCCTCGGCGCCACCACCATCGCCCTGTGGAGCCGGATGCCGCGGATCGCCAGCGCCGCCGGATCGCGCGAGCGCCGCTTCATCCACGTCACCCTGCGCGGGGCCATGGACGGCCTCGGCGTCGTCGCCCCGACCTTCGATCCCGACTACGTCCGCATGCGCGGGCCGCTCGCCGTGGTCGGGGAGCAGGTTCCCGGGCTCGACATCGACGGCTTCGCGCTCAATCCGCGGCTCGAGACCCTCGGCGCGCTGTTCAAGGACCGCCAGGCGCTCGCCGTCCACGCCGTCACGACGGGCTACCGCGGCCGCTCGCATTTCGACGGCCAGGACGTGCTGGAGAGCGGTCAGCCCGGCCCTGGCATGATCCGGGACGGCTGGCTCAACCGCGCCCTGCAGACCCTGCCGGACGAGGGCCGGGTCGGCGGCGGCGGGGCCTTCGCCGTCGGCTCCAGCGTGCCGCTGATCATGCGCGGCGCCGCCGAAGTCGCGACATGGCTCCCGCCGGGCTTCGCCCCGGCCAGTGCCGACACGCGGATGCGTCTGCTCGACCTTTACAACCACACTGCGCCCGACCTCGCCAAGGCGCTCGAGTCGGCGCTGAAGCTCGACACCCTGACCGGCGGCGAGATGGGCGGCTCGGACGGCAAGCTCGCGAACGCCTCGTCGCGCTCCAACTTCGCCCAGTCGATGGGCGAGCTCGGCAAGCTGTTCGCCCGGCCGGACGGTCCGCGGATCGGCGCGATCGACATCGACGGCTGGGACACCCACGCCAACGAGGACCCGGTCGACGGCCGGCTCGGCAAGAAGCTGTCCGAACTCGACGGCGGCCTCGCCGCGCTCAGGCAGGAACTCGGCGCGGCATGGTCCGACACCGTGATCGCCATCTCCACCGAATTCGGGCGCACCGTGCGGATGAACGGCACCGAGGGCACCGACCACGGCACGGCCACGGTCGCCTTCCTGCTCGGCGGCGCCGTCGCCGGCGGCCGCGTGATCGCCGACTGGCCCGGCCTTTCCGAAGCCGCGCTGCACGAGGGCCGCGACCTCGCGCCGACCGCGGACCTGCGCGGCGTCATGAAGGGCGTGCTGCGCGACCACCTCGGCTTCGACGACGCCACGCTCGCCACCACCGTCTTCCCCGAGAGCCGCGACGTCCGCCCGGTCGGCGGGTTGCTGGTCTGATCGTCGTCAATTTGTAAATTTCCCTGACGGCCCCGGCAGCGGCACCGCGGCTTCGGCGGCCTGACTGAGCAGGTGGTGCTGCCATTTCCTCCCGAAGGACAGCGCGGACTCGCGGATTCGGCGACGGACCCGACCACGTTCTCTTGACATGTTTACATATGCTGTCATGTTCTGGGCGCACGGTGGCTGCCGCGCGTGCGCCGGAACCCTCCACGGCCGGAGGAAACCGGCGGCGGCACAGGGGCCTCTGCCGTCAACTCGGGAGGAAAACATGTCCGAATTCGCGCAAGGGCGCTCCGGCTTCACCCGGCGCGCCGCATTGCTCGCCGGCGCCGGCGTCGTCGTCGGCGCCGCCGCGCTCGCCGCCGGGGCGGGCCGCGCCCGGGCCGCCGACGGCGTGCTCAGAATCGCCCATCCGGTCTTCGACATGGACTGGTCGCCCCTGCGCGGCGGCGGCGCCCACCAGCGCCAGACCTCGCTGTGGTGGGCCTCGCCGATGTATTTCGACGAGAACAACGAGATCCACCCCTACGTCTTCACCTCGTGGACGCCGAACGACGACCTGACGGTCTGGACCTTCGCGATCGATCCGAAGGCGGTCTTCTCCGACGGCAGCAAGATCACCGCCGCCGACGTCAAGGGTTCGTTCGAACTCGCCGCCATGCCCTCGACCAAGCACCAGCGCGTCAACCAGGTGCTCGCCGGTGTCGTCGGCTACGACGCGGTGACCGGCGGCGGCGCCATGGAGATGGAGGGCATCGCGACGCCGGACGAGGCGACGGTGGTGATCACCCTGACCCAGCCCGACCCGATCTTCTTCATGCGCCTCGCCAACCACCTCGTGCCGATCGTCAAGGCCTCCGAGGCCCGCGACGACAACGGCGAGGAGGTGACGGAGTGGTGGAGCCCGGAGAGCGGCGGCGTCTCGTCCGGTCCCTTCAAGCTGGTCGAGCTCGATCTCGACGGCGGCTTCCTCGCCTTCGAGGTCAACGAGAATTTCTTCGGGCCGAAGCCGAAGCTCTCCCGCGTCGAGATCCGCACGGTCGAGGACGCCGTCACCGCGACGGCGCTGCTCAAGAAGGGCGAGTTCGACGCCCACACCGAACTCGTCACCTCGACCATCGCCCAGGATCTCGGCGCCGACTTCGCCAAGGGGCCGATCATCCCGACCAGCCGGCACTTCTGGCTCGACGCCTCCAAGAAGCCGATGGACGACCCGAAGGTCCGACAGGCGCTGATCATGGCGATCGACCGGGACGGCCTGATGAAGGCCTCCTTCCCCGACGGCCCGCACGAGAAGGCCGACCAGATCCTCAACTCGGTGCCGGGCGTCGACCCCGCCTTCGAGCCCTATCCGTTCGATCCGGAGGGCGCCAAGAAGCTCCTTTCCGAATCGTCCTACGGCGGGCCGGAGCGGCTGCCGAAGCTGATGATGGTCGGCATCTCCTCGCCCGCCAACGAGGCGGCGGCCCAGTACATGGCCGAGCAGTGGCGCAAGAACCTCGGCATCACCGCCGTCGAGATGAAGCCGCAGCAGACGGCTATTCGGGCCCCGATCAGGCCAACGTCCAGATCTTCCGCGACGACGTCGGCACGAGGGTGCCGGACGCCGTGAGCTATCTGTGGGGCGCGATCTACTCCGGCTCCTCCAACGCCAAGAACAAGCTCGGCGGCTACAAGAACGAGGAGATCGACGCCCTTCTGACCGACGCCAGCGCGCGCAAGGTCGACGACCCCGAGCGGATCGCCAAGGCGCAGCAGGCGCAGCGGCTGTTCCGCGACGACTGGAGCTTCATCCCCTGGTACGATCAGGCGATGTCGCGCTGGGCCAACGCGAACGTCAAGGGCATGGAGAAGAACCTCGACTGGCAGGTGGTCCGGCCCTGGGAGATCGAGGTCGGCTGACCGCCGCCACCCGCACGGCCGCGCCGGCCGCGCCTCCCCTCGCCGGCACGGAGCGCGCCGGCGAGGGCCCGATCTTCGGCCGGGCCTCGCCCGCATCCGCCTTGAACGCGCGAGAGGCGATCCATGCTGCGTTACGTCGCGATCCGTCTCGCCCTCTGGGTGCCGTCGGTGCTCCTCGTCCTGCTCGCGGTCTACGCCCTCGCCTTCTACGGCGCGGGCGACCCGATCAAGCTGATCTTCCTGCGGGCGCCCGGCGATGTCGCCTACGATCCGGCGCGGATCGAGGCGATCCGGGCGTCGGCCGGGCTCGACCGGCCCTTTCTCGTCCAGTTCGGCAGCTACGTGTGGAACCTGCTCCACGGCAATTTCGGCAACTCGCTGATCAGCGGACGCTCGGTCTGGCGGATGATCGCCGCGGCGGCGCCGGTGTCGTTCCAGCTCGGCCTCGCCGCGATCCTCCTCACCGCCATCGTCGCCATCCCGCTCGGCGTCGTCGCGGCCCTGAGGCAGAACAGCCGGCTCGACTACGTCATCCTCGGCTCGGCTCTGTTCCTCTGGGCGATCCCGGCCTATGTCGCCGGGCCGCTGCTGATGGTGCTGCTGATCACGGTGATGCCGAACGCCGACATCCCCTACGGCTGGGGCGGCGTCTTCGACGTGCGCATCCTGCTGCCGCTGCTCGTCCTGTCGTTCCAGCCGATCGCCCTCATCGTCCGCCAGACCCGGGCCGCGGTGATCGAGGTCCTGTCGGAGGATTTCGTGCGCACCGCCCGGGCCAAGGGCGTGCCGGAGTTCGCCGTCGCGCTCCGCCACATCCTGCGGCCGGTGCTGACGCCGGTGGTGACCCAGCTCGGCCTGATCATGATCACCATCGTCAACGGCGCGATCTTCGTGGAACTGGTGTTCGGCCTGCCCGGCCTCGGCCGGCTGACGGTCTCGGCCCTGCTCAACTCCGACTTCCCGGTGATCCTCGCCATCACGCTGATCGGATCCTTCCTCGTGATGATCTCCAACCTTCTCGTCGACGTGGTCTATCCGCTGCTCGACCCGCGCGCGACCAGCGCCCGGTCCGGCAAGTGAGGCGGCTATGACCGGGACCCTCTCGCCCGCCCTGAGCGAGCCCGCCGATCCGCCGGCGAGCCTCTGGCGCGACGCCTGGCGCCGGCTGACCCGCAACCGCCTCGCGATGGCCGGCCTCCTCATCGTCGTGCTGCTCGCCTTCCTCGCCGTGTTCGGGCCCGCTCTCGCGCCCCACGATTTCCTGTCGCAGGACCTCGACGCCCGCAACCGGGCGCCCTCGCTCGCCCATCTCTTCGGCACCGACGACCTCGGTCGCGACGTCTTCAGCCGGGTGCTGCACGGCGCCCGCACCGCCTTCGTGGTCGCCATCGCGGTGACGGCGATCGCCGTCGTCATCGGCGTCGTGCTCGGCGCCGCCGCCGGCTACTTCGGCGGACTGCTCGACACGGCGGTGATGTGGCTCACCGACGTCACCATGTCGGTGCCGAACCTGCTGCTCGTCGTCGTCATCAACACCTCGCTGAAGCCGCCGCTGGCGCGCTGGATGGAGGAGCGCTATCTGGCGACGCTCGACCCGATCTGGCGCAACGCGATCTGGATCGACTTCATTCTCGTCTTCGGCTCGATGGCACTGATCACCTGGCCGCCCTATGCGCGCCTCGTGCGGGCGCAGGTGCTGTCGATCCGCAACCGGCCCTACGTCACCGCCGCCCGCGCCCTCGGCCTGCCGACGGCGACGATCCTGATGCGCTACATCGTGCCCAACGCGCTCGGTCCGCTGATCGTCGCGGTCAGCGCCGGCCTCGGCACCGCCATGGTGCTGGAGAGCGCCTTCTCCTTCCTCGGCGTCGGCGTCCATCCGCCGACCCCGAGCTGGGGCAACATGATCTCCGACGGGCTGAGGGTCTGGCAGCACCATCCCCACCTCCTCGCGGCGCCGGCGCTGATGCTCGCCTTCGCCACCGTCGGCTTCAGCTTCCTCGGCGACGGCCTCAACGACGCGCTCAACCCGAAGGGCATGACATGACGGCCGCCGCTCCCGCCGCCGCGCAGAAGTCCGCCGGCGACGCTGCCGCGGCGCAGGCCCCGATCCTCGACGTGCGCGACCTCGTCATCGAAATCGCAACCCGCAACGGCCCGGCCCGCATCGTCGACGGCGCCAGCTTCCATCTCGACCGCGGCGAGACGCTCGGCGTCGTCGGCGAATCCGGCTGCGGCAAGAGCCTCACCATGCTGAGCCTCGTCGGCCTGCTGCCGAACAAGATCCGCGTCACCGGCGGCAACGCCGTTCTGGAAGGCCGCGACCTGCTGTCGATGTCGACCAGGGAGTTGCGCAAGGTCCGCGGCGGCGACGTCGGCTTCGTGTTCCAGGACCCGATGACCTCGCTCAATCCGGTGATGCGGATTGGCGACCAGCTCGCCGAGCCGCTGATCCACCACCGCGGCATGACGAAGAAAGAGGCCCGCGCCCGCGCCGGCGAACTGATGCGCCTCGTCGGCATTCCCGGCGGCGAGAGCCGGCTCGACGCCTACCCGCACGAACTCTCCGGCGGCATGCGCCAGCGGGTGATGATCGCGATCGGCCTCGCCTGCGAGCCCTCGGTGCTGATCGCCGACGAGCCGACGACGGCGCTCGACGTCACCATCCAGGCCCAGATCGTCGACCTCGTGAAGTCGCTGCGCGCGCGGCTCGGCATGTCGGTGGTGTGGATCACCCACGACCTCGCGCTGATCGCCGGCCTCGTCGACCGGGTGATCGTGCTCTACGCCGGCACCGTGGTCGAGGATGCGCCGGTCGACGACCTCTACGCCCGGCCGGGCCATCCCTACACCCGCGGCCTGCTCGCCTCGATCCCGCGGCTCACCGCCGGCGTCGCCGGCGCTCGCCTCGCCTCGATCGGCGGCACCCCGCCCGAACCGGGGAGGCGGCCGCCGGGCTGCCCGTTCGCGCCGCGCTGCCCCGAGAAGATGGCGGTCTGCGACACCGCCCCGCCGCGGCTCGCCCCGCTTTCCCCCGGCCATCGCCACCGCGTCGCCTGCTACGCCGCCGGCACCGTCACGGAGGCCGCCGAATGAGCGCCGGACCACCGCTTCTCAGGATCGAGGGGCTGACCAAGCACTTCCCGGTCCGCCTCGGCGCCTTCGGCGAGCGGCGCGTCACCGTGCGCGCCCTCGACGGCCTCGATTTCGAGATCCACGAGGGCGAGACGCTGAGCCTCGTCGGCGAATCCGGCTGCGGCAAGTCGACCGCCGGCAACACGCTGCTGCGGCTGCACTCGGTGACGGCGGGTTCGATCCTCTACAAGGGCCTCGATCTCGCCCGGCTCGACGAGAAGGCGCTGAGGCCGTTGCGGGCCGAGTTGCAGGTCGTGTTCCAGGACCCCTATTCGACGCTCAACCCGCGCATGACCATCGGCGAGGAGATCGCCGCCCCGCTGCTCCACCACCGCAAGGCGACCCGCCGGACGGTGCGGGACGAGGTCGCCCGGCTGCTCGCCGACGTCGGCCTGCCGACCCGTTTTTCCAGCCGCTATCCCCACGAACTCTCCGGCGGCCAGCGCCAGCGCGTCGTCATCGCCCGGGCCCTCGCCTGCGGTCCGCGCTTCGTCGTCTGCGACGAGGCGATCTCGGCGCTCGACGTCTCGATCCAGGCCCAGATCATCAACCTGCTGCAGGATCTGCAGGAAAAATACGGCCTGACCTATCTGTTCATCGCCCACGACCTCGCGGTGGTGCGCCACATCTCGACCCGGGTGGCGGTGATGTATCTCGGCCGCTTCGCCGAACTCGGGCCGCGGGAGGCGGTGTTCGAGGCGCCGCTCCACCCGTATACGAAGGCCCTGCTGTCGGCGGTTCCCGAGCCCGATCCGGTTCACGAGCGCAGCCGCCGGCGCCAGATCCTCGAAGGGGACGTGCCGAGCCCGATGGACCCGCCCCCGGGCTGCCGCTTCCACACCCGCTGCCCGGTCGCGCAGGACGTCTGCCGCGAACGGGTGCCGCAGTGGCGCGAGGCCCGGCCCGGACACCACGTCGCCTGCCATTTCGCGGAGTGAGAGCGCAGACGGCCGGGGCGACGCGGCGTCTGGCCGCGGCGCGCGCTCCGCTCCGCCGGTCGGCGGCCGACGAGCCGCGACCTTGACATTCCGGCGCGATCGGGCGATCTCGCGAACGGGAGGCGGGCGTGACGCTTCGAGGGACGGAGCCCGCTGTCTGCCCACGTGGCCGGCGGCGACGGACCGAACTCGGCCGAAGCTGGCGGACGGCGGCCGCATCGGCCCGATGCCGGAACGAAGGACCGCAGATGGCGCGCAGCGAAGACGATTTCGACGGCCGCGGCGCCCGGCGCGGGTACGAGCGGGCGGAAAGTCCCGCCCTGCCGCTCCGCGGCATGATCGACGCGGCACGGCGTCAGGCCCTCATCATCTTCGCCCTGGTCGTCCGCGAGTTCAGGCTGCGCAGTCGCGACAATCCGTTCCGGCAGCTGATCGACGCGGCGTCGATGCTCGTGATCGTCGGCGCCCACATGGTCCTGCTGCTGTTCTTCGACAAGGCGGTCCCCTACGGCGACAGCGACGTCGTCTTCATCTGCTCGGGCCTCTTTCCGATCCTCTTCTTCCGCCTGCTGGCCAACAAGGTCATCGGATTCGTGAAGACCTCCGGCCGCTTGGGGCCGCTGCCGATGGTGCACCCGCTCGACTACGTCTTCGCGCTGGCGATCGTCGACGGATTGACGCTGCTCTTCACCTTCGTCTGCTTTTTCCTGGTGCTGGAACTCATCGGAATCTCGCGCTACGCGACGCCGTTCGACCCGATCCAGATCGCCATCGCCATCGCCTTCGCCTTCCCGCTGGCGATCGGCGTCGGCCTCGTCAACGCCCATGTCATCTTCCTGTTTCCGGTCTGGCGCCCGATCTGGATGATGATTTCGCGTCTCCAGATGATCTTCGCGGCCGTCTTCTTCCTTCCCGAGCGGCTGCCGCCGCTGCTGCGGACGATCATCTGGTACAATCCCGCCTCGCACATCGTCGCGCTGGTGCGGACGGCCTTCTACCCGGCCTATCCGACCTTCATGATCTCGTTGCCCTATCTCGGCGCATGGGTTCTGTTCTCGCTGCTCATCGGGCTGGCGATGCAGAAGTCGATGCGCAGCCGCCTCGCCGAAGCGTGACTCCCGGCCGCGGAGCGTCCGACCTGTCGGATGCTGCCCGGGCTGCGGCCTGACCGGCCGGTCCCCGTCGGCGCTTTCCCTCCCGCGCAAGGCGCCGACAAGCCGCAACGCCTCGCTCGTCGGGAGCCCCGGTGTCGAGAGCGACACGAGGACGTCACGCCCGCCGGCGAACGCTCGGGCCGATGCGGCCGTCGACACACGCGGTTTCGGCGCGGCCCGGCTTCGTCAGGGGGAGATGCGGCGCCGGGCGCCGGCAGGACCGGGCGCGCCCCGGCCATCGGCCTGCCGCGCGTCACGACCGGCCTCGTCGGAGCCGCCGGGCCGGCGCGGGATCACATCCGCCGCTCGACCATCATCTTCTTGATCTCGGCGATGGCTTTCGCCGGATTGAGCCCCTTCGGGCAGGCCTTCGAGCAGTTCATGATGGTGTGGCAACGATAGAGGCGGAACGGATCCTCGAGGTTGTCGAGCCGTTCGCCGGTCGCCTCGTCGCGAGAATCGATCAGCCAGCGGTAGGCCTGAAGCAACGCAGCCGGTCCGAGGTAGCGGTCGCCGTTCCACCAGTAACTCGGGCAGGAGGTCGAGCAACAGGCGCAGAGGATGCACTCGTAGAGGCCGTCGAGCTTCTCGCGGTCGCGGTGGCTCTGGCGCCATTCGGTCTGCGGCGCCGGCGTCGTCGTCTTGAGCCAGGGCTCGATCGAGCGGTGCTGGGCGTAGAAGTTGGTGAGGTCGGGGACGAGATCCTTGACGACGGCCATGTGCGGCAGCGGGTAGATGGTGACGGCGTCCTTGGAAACGTCGGCCATGCCCTTGGTGCAGGCGAGCGTGTTGGTGCCGTCGATGTTCATCGCGCAGGAGCCGCAGATCCCCTCGCGGCAGGAGCGGCGGAAGGTCAGCGTCGGATCGACCTTGTTCTTGATCCAGATCAGGCCGTCGAGCACCATCGGCCCGCAGTCGTCGAGATCGACGAAATAGGTGTCCATCCGCGGATTGGCGTCGTCGTCCGGATCCCAGCGGTAGATCCGGTATTCGCGCAGGTTGGTCGCGCCTTCGGGCTTCGGCCAGACCTTGCCTTGGGTGACTTTCGAATTCCTGGGAAGGGTGAGTTCGACCATCGGATGTCCAGTCCAGGGCTCGGGTGCGGGGGGATCAGCCCGCCGCGAGGGCGTCGAGGCGTTCGGCGTCTTCGGGGTAGAGGTGGCGAAGGTCGGCCATGAAGGCCGGATCGGCGGCGCAGAAGCCGGCGTGGGCGCGGAAGGAGGGATGGTCCCTCAGCGCCAGCCAGCGCGGCGGCGGCGTCTCGGGCGCGGCCGAAGCCGTGCCGGTGAAGGACGATCCGCCGCCGTAGCGGGCGGTGTCGCCGAGGCCGTTGTCGAGGACCGGCAGGTCCATCGCCGCAAGCAGCCGGGCGCGTTCCTCCTCGGAGGCGGCCCAGTCGTCGTAGCGGATCAGGGTGAAGCGGGCCGGCAGGCCCTCGTTCACCGAGCGCATCACCTGCTTGTAGCGGATCACCGTAGTCAGGATCCACTGGGCGACCTCGAGCGGCTCGCGGCCACGCTTCGGCCCTTCCTTCTCGTAGAGGGTGACGAGCGAGGCCAGCCAGTTGAGGAAGCTGCGCAGGATGACGACATCGAAGGCGTAGGCGTCCGGGTCGATGTCGGGGGTGAAGAGCCCCCCTTTCGGCGGAAGGAAGGGCATCGCGCCCTCGTAGGAGACGAGGGTGAAGGGGTGCGGCGCACGGCGCGCCAGCAGCGGGGCGACGCCGCGCTCCTTCTTCTCCTTCGACCAGAATATCTTGCCGTCGATCTCGAGCTGATAGGCGCTCTCGAAGACGTCCTTCTGGGCGGCGCAGTTGTTGGCGAAGACGTAGCCGTCGGGGGCGGCGTTGCGCAGCAGCCAGGAGATGATGGCGTGGTTGCCGGAGCGCGGCAGGCCGAAGACCCGGCCGAAGCCGGCGGAGGGATAGCCCCACCGGCGCTCGATCGCCTGGGTCGTGACCGCGCCGCCCCGGTTCTTCTCGCTCACGTCGTTTCCTCCACCGCGTCCGGGGCTCGCGCCCTCCGCCGCAGTGCCAACCCGGGACGTCGGGGCGGCAGAGGCCGTCATCAGTAGACCCGCGCCTTCGGGGCGATCTTCTTCGGGTCGATGCCGCCGGCGTCATAGGGCGTCAGCGGCTCGACGACGACGTCGCGGTAGCTCAGCGAAACCGTGCCGTCCTCGGCGATCCGCGAGATCGTGTGCTTGCGCCAGGCGACGTCGTCGCGGCCGCCGAGCGGGCCGTCCTTGAAGTCCTCGCGGGCGTGGGCGCCGCGGCTCTCCTTGCGGGCCTCGGCGCCGTAGACCGTGGTGATGGCGTTGCAGACGAGGTTTTCCAGTTCCAGCGTCTCGACCAGATCGGTGTTCCAGATCAGCGAGCGGTCGGTGACCTTGAGGTCAGCCTGCTTCTTCCAGATCGCGTCGAGCCGGCGGCAGCCGTTCTCGAGGCTCTCCTGGGTGCGGAAGACGGCGGCGTCCTCCTGCATCGCGCGCTGCATCTCGAGGCGCAGGTCCGCGGTCGGGATCGTCCCGTTCGCATGACGGACCCGGTCGAAGTTCGCCATGATCTTCTCGCAGGAGGCCTCGCTCGCCTCGGGCACCGCGGCCGATCGGTCGAGGATCTGGCCCGCCCGGATGGCGGCGGCGCGGCCGAAGACGACGAGGTCGATCAGCGAGTTGGAGCCGAGCCGGTTGGCGCCGTGCACCGAGGCGCAACCGGCCTCGCCCACGGCCATCAGGCCGGGCTGGATGCGCTCGGGGTGCTCGTGGTCGGCGTTCAGCACCTCGCCCCAGTAGTTGGTCGGGATGCCGCCCATGTTGTAGTGCACGGTCGGCAGCACCGGGATCGGGTCGCGGGTGACGTCGACGCCGGCGAAGATCTTCGCGCTCTCGGAGATGCCCGGCAGGCGCTCGTGCAGCAGCGCCGGGTCGAGATGGTCGAGGTGCAGGAAGATGTGGTCCTTGTTCTTGCCGACGCCGCGGCCCTCGCGGATCTCGATGGTCATGCAGCGCGAGACGACGTCGCGGCTCGCAAGGTCCTTGGCCGAGGGGGCGTAGCGCTCCATGAAGCGCTCGCCCTCGGAATTGACCAGATAGCCGCCCTCGC
>CALCDT010000180.1 GCA_937900425.1 uncultured Alphaproteobacteria bacterium
CGGGCCGTCGGCGGTGGCGGCGAGCAGCACCGGCCGTCCGGCCTCGGCCGCTCCGGCGATCGCCGCGCTCGCGGTCTCGACCCGCGCCCGCCAGTCGGGGGCGGCGGACCAGCCGTTGTCGAGCAGCACCCAGAGCGGGCCGTCGGCGCGGGCGAGCTGCTCCTGCGGGCGCAGGCTCGGACCGGCGAGGGCGAAGATCAGGAAGGCCGCCAGCAGCATGCGGATGAGGATCAGCCACCACGGGGTGCGCGCCGCCGTCTCCTCCTCGCGCCTCAAAGCCAGCAGCAGGCGCAGCGGGGGGAACTCGACGGTGCGCGGGCGCGGCGGCGTCACCCGCAGCAGCCACCAGATCAGCGGCAGGGCGAGCAGGCCGGCGAGCGCCCAGGGCGCGGCGAAGGCGAGGGAGAAGCCGCTCACGGGGCGCCTCCGCCGGCGCCGTGGGGCGCCATCGCCGAGAGGCGGGCGTGGAGGGCGAGCAACACCTCGGCGGGGCTGCGGTCGGTATGGTGGCCGGTGAAGCTCCAGCCCGGACGGCGGGCCTCCTGGCGCAGCCGCTCGCGCAGGGTCTGCAACTCGGCGAGGTAGCCGGCGCGCCAGGCCTCGGCGCGTCCGGCGGTGAGGCGCTGGCCGGTCTCGGGATCACGGAACTCGGTGCGCCCGTCGAAGGGGAAGCTCTCCTCGGCCGGATCGAGTACCTGGACGAGATGGACCCGCGCCCCGGCGCCGCCGAGGCGGGCGAGGTCGGCGGCGATCTCGGCCGGCTCGTCGAGGAAATCGCCGAAGATCACGACCTCGTTGAAGCGGCGCACGGCGGAGACGTCCGGCCGCGGCCCGTCGGGATCGACGTGGGCGAGGGTGGTCGCCAGCCGTTCGGCGGCGGAGCGGCTGGCGATGGCGCGGCCGTGGCCGAGCAGACCGACCCGCTCGCCGGAGCGGGCAAGCAGTTCGGCGAGGGCGACGAGCAGCACCACCGCCCGGTCGCGCTTGACGACGCCGCCGCGGGCCGAGCGGTAGCGCATCGACACCGAGAGGTCGGCCGAGAGCCAGACGGTGTGAGCGGTCTCGAGCTCGCGCTCGCGGACGTAGAGGTGAGTGTCGCGGGCCGAGCGGCGCCAGTCGATCCGCCGTGCCGGTTCGCCGAAGTTGAAGGGGCGGAACTGCCAGAAATCCTCGCCGACGCCGGCGCGCCGGCGGCCGTGCCAGCCGGCCGAGACGGTGTTGGCGACCTGGCGGGCCTCGACCAGCAGGTCGGGCAGGGCCGCGGCCAGCGCCCGGGCGTCGGCCGTCATCGACGGGCCGAGCACCGGCTGGCCGGAAGGGCGTGGGCCGGCGCGCTCGGCCATCGGCCTCACCCGAGCCGTCCGACGAGATCGCCGATCACGTCGGAAAGGGTGACGCCGTCGGCGCGGGCGGCGAAGGTCAGCGCCATGCGGTGCTTGAGCACCGGCTCGGCCAGCGCCTTGACGTCGTCGATCGAGGGGGCGAGGCGGCCCTGGGCCAGCGCGCGGGCCCGGACGGTGAGCATCAGCGCCTGGCTGGCGCGCGGCCCCGGGCCCCAGGCGATCGCTTCGGCGTGGCGGCCGGCGGTGGAGCCGGGCCGGGCGGAGCGGACCAGGTCGAGGATCGCCTCGATCACCGAATTGCCCACCGGCACGCGGCGGACGAGCTTCTGCAGGCCGAGGATCTCGCCGGCGTCGAGCACCCGCTGCGGCCGGGCGCCCTCGACGCCGGTGGTCTCGAGCAGGATACGACGCTCGGACGCGCGGTCGGGATAGTCGACGTCGATCTGCAGCAGGAAGCGGTCGAGCTGGGCTTCGGGGAGCGGATAGGTGCCCTCCTGCTCCAGCGGGTTCTGGGTCGCCAACACGTGGAAGGGCGAGGGCAGGTCGTGGCGCTGGCCGGCGACGGTGACGTGATGCTCCTGCATCGCCTGCAGCAGCGCCGACTGGGTGCGGGGGCTGGCGCGATTGATCTCGTCGGCCATCAGCAGCTGGGCGAAGACCGGGCCGCGGACGAAGCGGAAGGCGCGCTGGCCGTCCGGCGACTGCTCCATGATCTCGGAGCCGAGAATGTCGGAGGGCATCAGGTCGGGCGTGAACTGGATGCGGCGCTCTGACAGGCCGAGCACGGTGCCGAGGGTCTCGACCAGCAGGGTCTTGGCAAGACCCGGCACGCCGATCAGCAGGCCGTGACCACCGGAGAGGATGGTGACGAGGGTGCGCTCGACGACCTCCTCCTGACCGAAGATGACACGGGCGATCGCCTCGCGTGCCGCCACCACCCGAGCGGTCGCCGCCTCCGCCTCCTGAAGGATGGCGCGGTTCTCGGCGGTGAGTTCGCTGACGGGTGCGCTCATGGCTCTCCTCGATTCTGGCGTCGGCGAGGCGAGGCCCCGCGGGGTTTCTGCGAGCGGCGGGGAGCACCCCGCGCGGAATCACGGTCCTCGGCCGGTCCCCGTCGAACCAGTCTGACATCATCGCGGTTCCCGCGCATCCGTCATCTGGTCACGGCCCCGGTCCCCGGCCGGAGCAGGGCGGGTGGCACGAGACGGCTCGTCCGACGTTACGGCGCGGTGCGGTGGCGCGATCAGTCGAAGCGCCGATCCGACCTCGCCAATTTGGCGACTTTGGGACTTCTCTCCCATATGCGTGGTAACCAGAAGCCGAGATCCACCCGCCGCGAAGGACCCGACCTGCGACCATGACCGGACCCGCGCCATCCGCGCCGGCGCACGAGAACGCCGGCTCGCTCGCTCATCTGCAAGCCATGATCGACCGCGCCGCGCCGGGCGAGGGCCGTCTGCCGCCGGTGGAGCGCTGGAATCCGCCGTTCTGCGGCGACGTCGACATCCGCATCGACGGCGAGGGCCGCTGGTTCCATCTCGGCACGCCGATCGGCCGCGAGGCGCTGGTGAGGCTGTTCTCGACCGTGCTGCGGCGCGAGGCGGACGGTCATCACTATCTCGTGACGCCGGTCGAAAAGCTGCGGATCGCGGTCGACGACGTCCCGTTCCTCGCCGTCGAGATGCACGCGGAAGGCACGGGAGCCGGCCGCCGCCTCACCTTCCGCACCAATCTCGGCGACCTCGCCGTCGCCGGCCCGGACCACGCGCTGCGGCTGACGGTGGCGGCGGACGGCGGCTTCGTACCCTATGTCGACATCCGCCGCGGCCTTCTCGCCCGGGCGACCCGGGCGCTCGCCTACGACCTCGCCGGCCTCGTCGACAAGGTGGACGGGCGGCCGGGGATCTGGTCGTCCGGCGTTTTCTTTCCGGTGGAGGAGGGTGGCGGGCAAAGTGGCGCGGATGCCGGGCAGGCTTCGGGGGAGGCCGCCGATGGATGAGGCGGTGCCGCTTCCCTACGGTGCGACGGACCTGCGCCGCAGGGCGCCGCGCATGCATCCGCCGGGCGGCGATCCGCTGGCGCGGCGGCCGGCCTTCGGCGACCACGTTCTCGAACCCTCGCTCAGGGCGATGGTGGAGGGGCTGGTGCTGCGGCCGGCGGCCGTGCTGATCCCGCTGGTGCTGCACGAGGGCGCGACCTCGGTGCTGCTGACCCGGCGCACCGACCACCTGCGCGCCCACGCCGGCCAGATCGCGCTGCCCGGCGGCAAGATCGACCCGCAGGACGAGGGCCCCGTGGCGGCGGCGCTGCGCGAGGCCGAGGAGGAGATCGGCCTCGACCGCCGCCTCGTCGAGCCGATCGGCCGGCTCGACGCCTATGTCTCGACCACCGGCTACGAGATCGTGCCGATCGTCGGCCTGGTGCGGCCCAATCCGCCGCTGGTGCCCAATCCCGACGAGGTCGCCGACGTGTTCGAGGTGCCGCTCGCCTTCCTGATGGAACCGCAGAACCACGTCTTCGAGAGCCGCGAGTACAAGGGCCTGACGCGCCGGGTCTACGCCATGCCCTACGAGGATCGGCGGATCTGGGGCGTCACCGCCGGGATCCTGCGGCTGTTCTACGAACAGGTCTTCGCCGATGGCTGAGATCGCCTCGATCGCCGGAGCGCCGTTTCTGGCGGCGCCGGAACTCTCGGCTCTCGCCGGCGCGCTCTGCCGCGACGGCGACCGCGTCCGCCTCGTCGGCGGGGCGGTCCGCAACCACCTGATGGGCCGGCCCGTCGCCGACCTCGACCTCGCCACCGAGGCGACGCCCGAGGTGGTGAGTGCGCGGGCGCGGGCGGCCGGCTTCACCGTTCATCCGACCGGCGTCGAGCACGGCACGGTGACGGTCGTCGTCGTCGGCCACGCCTTCGAGGTGACGACGCTCAGGGCTGACCTTTCCACCGACGGGCGCCGGGCCAGGGTCGCCTTCACCCGCGACTGGCGGTGCGACGCCGAGCGGCGCGACTTCACCATGAACGCGATCTACGCCGACCCGGACGGCACGCTGTTCGATCCGGTCGGCGGCGTCGCCGACGCGCTGGCCCGGCGGGTGCGGTTCATCGGCGAGGCCGACGCCCGCATCGCCGAGGACTACCTGCGCATCCTGCGCTTCTTCCGCTTCCACGCGACCATCGGCGAGGGGCCGCTCGACCCTGTCGGCCTCGCCGCCTCGATCCGCGGCCGCGACGGCCTCGCCCGGCTCTCGCGCGAGCGGATCGGCCAGGAGATGCGCAAGCTGCTGCTCGGCGCACGGGCGGCGGAGACGCTGGCGGCGATGCAGGCCGCCGGGCTGGTCGACCGGGTGCTGGCCGGGATCGGCCGTCCGGCCGTCCTCGCCCGCTTCGCCGCCGCCTTTGCCGAGGACGCGGCGTTGACGCCGGCGACGGCGCTCGCCGCCTTCGCCGGCTTCAGCGAGGTCGACGGCCCCCGCCTCGCCGAGCGGCTGCGGCTGTCGCGGGCGGAGGGCGTCACCGTCGCGGCGCTGC
>CALCDT010000181.1 GCA_937900425.1 uncultured Alphaproteobacteria bacterium
GCGCTTCAGCGGGTGGGCGGCGAGACGCCCGGCGATCGCCTCCGGCGCCAGCGCCGCGGGCGGCACCGGGCCGATGATGCCGTAGCGGTTGCGGGTCGGCAGCAGATAGAGCGGCACGCCGCCGGAGAGCACGAGGCCCTGCTCGATCGACTTGTGGCAGTTGCGGTCGCAGAGCGCGAAGTCGCCGTCGGCGACGAGCGCGCCCATCACCGCGCGGTTCGAGCCCGAGGTGCCGGTGAGGCCAGAATAGGAGCGGTGGGCGCCGAAGACGCGCGCCGCATAGACCTCGGACTCGCCGATCGGGCCGGTGTGGTCGAGCAGCGAGCCGAGCCCGATCCGCTCGATGCCGGTGTCTGTGCGGAACAGGTTCTCGCCGAAGAAGTCGAAGAAGACGCGGCCCTCGGCCGTCTTGGTGAAGGCGACGCCGCCCTGGTGGCCGGGCGCCGCCCACGAGTATTCGGACACCTCCATGTAGTCGAGCAGCGCCTTGTTGAACGGCGGCAGCAGATCCTCGAGATAGCGCCGGATCGCCGCCATGACGCGGCCGGCGACGAAGGACGCGGTGTCCTCCAGCATCCAGACGAACTCGTTGGCGAGCGTCATCGCCTCGACGGTGAACGCCTCGGCGTCGGCCTGGTCGGCGAGCAGCATCACCGGCACCTCGGCGTTGCGGGCGCGGATGGTGCGCAGAAGCTTCAGCGCCTCGGCGTGCTCGCCGCTGTCGTCGCCGGCCTCGGTCCAGTCGACCAGGATGGCGTCGAGGGAGGCGTCGGAGACGACGGCGGCCTCGCCGTCGGAGAAGCTCACCGCCTCATCCACGGCGACGCCGCGCTCGGTCAGCTCCTCGACCAGCTCGCGGACGGCGCGGCCGCCGACGCAGCCGGGGTCGGCGAGCTTGTCGTCGACGATGAGGACTCGCAGACGGCGGCGCTTGATCGATCGTTCGAGCACGTCGGATCTCCGGACGGGGACGCGGCCGGGGGAGCATAGCGGCGCGGCGAGGAAGCGGATACGCGGGCGACGACGGCCGGACGGCGCCCACGCCCCGCAGCCGGATGCCGCGGCCGGGAGCGCGCCCGGCGGCTCGATGGTCGTGGCGGCGGCCGGTATGGTCGGCGGGGGACTTTCCGGAGACGGCGGGACATGCGGGTTCGTGCGGCGCTGATCGCGGCGCTTCTGGTGCTGCTCACGGCATTTTCGGCGCCACCGGCGGCGGCGGCGGAAACGCGCGGCATGTGGGTATGGGGCGGCCGGGCGCTGATCGCCGACACGGCGGCGCAGACGGCGCTGGTGGAAGCCGCCGGGCCGGCCGGCGTGACCGACCTCTATCTCTACCTGCCGGCGGGCGCCTACCGCACCGAGCGGCCGAAGCTCCGGGCCTTCGTCCGCCGGATGCGCGCCAACGGCATCGCCGTGTGGGGGCTCGACGGCTGCCGCTACTATTTCCGCGACGCGGACGGGCCGTCGGCGCTCTTCGCGACGGTCGACGCGATGATCGCCTACAACGCGGCGGTGGAACCGAAGGCCCGCTTCGTCGGCTTCCAGACCGACAACGAGCCGCACGATCTCGACGGCTATCCGCCGACCCTGCACAACGGCAAGGCGAACTCCGAGCTGAGCCGCACCGGCGGCGGTGTCTGGCAGGCGACCGAGGCGCTCGACCGGGAGATGCTGCTGCGCGACTGGATCCGGACGCAGCGGGCGGTGACCAAGCGGCTGAAGCGGGCCGGGCTGAAGGCCGGCGCGGCGATGATCTTCTACACCGAGGACTATCGCGGCGAGCCGCTGTCGGTGACCTTCGAGGGCCGGACGACGAGCGTCGGCCGCCACCTGATGCGCTTCCTCGATGAGTACGTGGTGATGAGCTACAACACCAACCCGGCGAACGCCGCCGGCCGGCTCGCGGCGCAGGCGGCCTATGCGAGCACGCTGCCCGCCGGCGAACGGCCGCGGGTGCTCGGCGCGGTCGAGACGGTGACGGGCGTCGGCGCGCGGGTGTCGTTCGGCGACACGCGGGGGCTGAGATCGAAGGCGATCGTGCTGAAGCGGATGGAGGCGATGGCGAAGCGCCTGCGCCGCCACGCCGCCTTCGGCGGCATCAGCATCCATTCCTGGGAAGGCTGGCGGGCGCTGCCGGACTGAGGCGCGCCGGCCGCAGGCGTCGCCGGAGACCGGCCGCCCCGCGGCGGCTCAGGATTTCCGGTCGGCGGCCATGTCCGGTCCGGCGGGCGTCTCCGACCGGTCGGCCGGCGCGCCGCGGCCGCGGCACAGCCAGTAGAACGGCACGCTGAGGAACAGGAAGATCACCGCCTGGCGCACCAGCGTCGCCTCGGAGCTTGCCACCGCCCACAGGCAGTAGGCGCTGGCGAGGAAGGCGACGAGGCCGGCGAGCCACGCCTTCCAGCCGCTGTAGCCGGCGGCGCGGCAGGCGCCGAGGAAGGCGACGGCGGTGAACAGATAGGGCAGCAGCGTCAGCACGATCGCCATGTCGATGATCTCGGTGAACTGGGCGTTCAGCGAGGCCGAGGCGGTGGCGACGACGATCACGGTCATCAGCACCGCCGAGACGACGTAGTTGAGGACCGGCACGCCGCGGCGGTCGACGCGGGCGAACAGGCGCGGGAACATGCCGTCGGCCGCGGCGGCCTCGGCCGACTGGGCGATGGTGAGCGTCCAGCCGACGAGCGAGGCGCCGGACTTGAGGATCGCGGCGAGGGCGATGACGAACGCCCCGAAGGTGCCGAGCGCCCGCTCGGCGGCGAGCGAGAACGGCGCCTCGGAGCGGGCGAGCTCGGAAGCCGGGACGATGCCCATCAGCACGGCGCAGGTGGCGACGTAGAGGGCGGTGGCGATGGCGAGGCCGAGGAGCGTGGCGAGCGGCACGTTGCGGCGCGGATTGGCGATGACGCCGGCGGCGACCGCGGCGCTCTCGACCCCCATGAACGCCCACAGGGCGCTGGTGGCGCTCGCCGAAACGGCGCTGACCGGCGACAGCCCGTCCGGGTTCCAGCCGGCGAGGAACACGTGGGGATCGAACCAGACCCAGCCGACGACGGCGATCAGCGTCAGCGGCACCATCGCGACGACGGTGATCCAGCCGGTGAGGAGGCCGACGAAGCGCGGGCCGACGATGTTGGCGAGGGCGGCGAGCCAGACGACGACGACACCGCCGACCATGCCCCAGAGCGGCACCCGCAGGGCGGGGAAGAACTCGGTGAGGTAGCCGACGACGGTGGTCGCCACCGCGACGTTGCCGATCAGGTTGGCCGACCAGTAGACGTAGTTGGTCTGGAAGCCGGAATAGGTGCCGAAGGCGGCGCGGGCATAGGCGTAGGGGCCGCCCGGCTGCGGATCGAGCGAGCCGAGCACGGCGAACATCAGCCCGATGGCGGCCGCGCCGACGGCGGCGCCGACCCAGCCGAGGATCGAGATCGAGCCGTAGGCGGCCATCGTCGAGGGCAGGAGGAAGATGCCCGTGCCGATCATGTTGACGGCGACGAGCATGGTGGCGCTGAACAGGCCGAGCTGCTTGCCGGAGGTCAGGGCGGCGCCTCTTCGACGGATGGGGGGAAGACGATGGGGCGAGGCGGCGCACCGTAGCCTCGCCGCGGCGGCGCCGCGAAGAGGGCTTTCGTCGGGCCACAGAATGTTGACCGCGATGTCGACGCGGGCGCGCGGCGGACGCGTACCGGTCCCGTACCGGGCTTTCGACGGTCCCGTCGGCGGGGTGCGTCGCCCGGCGCCGGCCCGCTCTCGGTCCCCTCCCCCGGCCTCGCCCGCGCGGGACCGGCGGTGCGGGAAAACGCAGCCGCCCTGCGGGGAACCGCCGTCGCGCCGCGCGGGCCGTCGCGTTGCCCGCGGTGACCGCCGCCTATAATAACCGTTCCAGGGTGCATTCCGCGGGCGCCATGCCCACATCCGCCCGGCGACCAACAGGACCTCCCGCATGAGCCTCGTCGACGCGGCCGAGCCGCGCATCATCCGCCTCCACGCCGCCGACCAGGTGGTCGTCGCGGTCGACCCGATCGCCGACGGCGGGCCGGTGGGCGATACCGGTGTGCGCGCCCGCGGCCGCATCATGCGCGGCCACAAGGTGGCGGTGCGGCCGATCGCCAAGGGCGAGCCGATCCTGAAATACGGCCAGGTGATCGCGGTGGCGTCGCGCGACATCGCGCCCGGCGAGCACGTGCACGAGCACAACGCGCAGATGAGCGACCTCGCCCACGACTACGCCTTCGCCACCGAGGCGAAGCCGCAGGCGCCGGTGCCGGAGGCGGAGCGGGCGACCTTCCAGGGCTATCGCCGCCCCGGCGGCCGCGTCGGCACCCGCAACTACGTGGCGGTGATCTCCACGGTGAACTGCTCGGCGACGGTGTCGCGCTACGTCGCCGAGCGCTTCAACCGGCAGGGCGGGCTCGACGGCTTCGACAACGTCGACGGCGTGGTGGCGCTGACCCACGGCGGCGGCTGCGCCATGAACACCAAGGGCGAGGGCTTCAAGCTCCTGCAGCGGACCATCTGGGGCTACGCCAACAACCCGAACTTCGGCGGCGTGGTGCTGATCGGCCTCGGCTGCGAGACGAACCAGATCGCCTACCTGAAGGACCGCTACGGCATCGTCGAGTCGCCGAACTTCCGCACCCTGACGATCCAGGAGACCGGCGGAACCCAGGCGACGATCGCCCGGGCCTGCGACTTCATTTCGGAGATGCTGCCGGAGGTGAACGCCCACCGGCGCGAGACGGTGCCGGCCTCGGAGCTCGTCGTGGCGCTGCAGTGCGGCGGCTCGGACGGCTATTCCGGCATCTCGGCCAACCCGGCGCTCGGCCACGCCTCGGACCTGCTCGTCGCCCAGGGCGCGACGACGATCCTCTCGGAGACGCCGGAGATCTACGGCGCCGAGCACCTCTTGACCCGCCGCGCCGTCTCCGAGGAGGTCGGCCGCAAGCTGATCGAGCGGATCGAGTGGTGGCGGCAGTACGCCGAGAAGAACGACGCCGAGATGAACAACAACCCGTCGCCCGGCAACAAGCTCGGCGGGCTGACCACCATCCTCGAGAAGTCGCTCGGCGCGGCGGTGAAAGGCGGCACGGCGAACCTCTCGGCCGTCTACGAGTTCGCCGAGCAGGTGACGGCGAAGGGCCTCGTCTTCGTCGACACCCCCGGCTACGACGCGGTGTGCTCGACCGGCCAGATCGCCTCCGGCGCGACGGTGATGTGCTTCACCACCGGCCGCGGCTCGGTCTCCGGCTTCAAGCCGGTGCCGACGCTGAAGCTCGCGACCAACACGCCGATGTACGAGAAGATGCGCGACGACATGGACGTCAACTGCGGCACCATCGTCACCGGCGAGGAGACGGTGGAGGAGGTCGGCCGGCGCATCTTCGACAAGATCCTCGCCACCGCCTCGGGCAGCCGCACCTTCTCCGAACAGTACGGCTACGGCGACAACGAGTTCGTGCCCTGGCAGATCGGCGCGATCATGTGAGGCCGGAGCGCTTTCCGACCGGATGGGATCATCCGGTCGACGGGAAATCGCTCCCGACCGGGAAGCTCGATCTTATTCGAGCCTATTCTCCCCGCTCGGATCGTTTCGATCCGAGCGGACCATGCTCCGGAGCGGGCCGCCGGGTCGGCCCGCGACAGCAAGGCCGGAGGTGGTGCCCGCGGCGCTCAGACGCCGGCGAGGCTGACCTGGACGGCGCCCGTGCCCGGCACGGTGACGGTGTCGTAGAGGCCGATCAGCTGCGGCTTGCCGGCGCCGGGCAGCTCGACCACGGCGATGACGATGTAGCGGCCCGGCGCGACGCCGCCGAAGACGAAGCGGCCGGAGCCGTCGGCCCTGGCGATGCGGCGGTAACGGTCGAAGCCCTCGGGCGGCGGCGGGTCGTTGCTTGCGCCGAGTACCTTCTGCTTCGAGGAACCGTAGAGCAGGCGCATCCGCTCGAGGTGGAAGGGCGTCGCCGGCAGGAGCACGGCGCTCACCGCCGGCACGGTGCGGCCGTCGCGGGTGACCGTGGCGCGCCCCTCGACGGTGCCCGATCCCTGGACGAGGACGAAATTGCTCTCCTGCGGGCTGAAGACCGCCGGCGTCGGCTGACCGACGCAGCCCGCGAGGGCGAGCGCGGCGAAAAGCATCCCGATGCGATGCATGACGTGGCTTCCCTTCCCGGATGACCCCTGCGGCGGATCGTAGCCGCAATTGGTTGCGGGGATCCTACCGCCCTCGCCGCGGGTCGCCGGCGATCGCCCGCGGATGCGCGCGCGGCACGACGAACGCCGCCGGCGGGACGGAAGCCGGGCGCGTGCCGGCCGGGACCGGGCGGCGGCGCTATTTGTCGACGAACGTCCGCAGGGCGACGTTGATGCGCTCCTGCCAGCCGGGGCCGTCGGCCTGGAAGTGGTCGAGGACGGCGCGGTCGAGGCGCAGCGTCACCTCCTCGCGGGGCGCCGCGGCGACCACCGGACGCGGCGGCAGCGGCGGCGGCTTGGCGGTGACCGACCTGAAGGCGGCTTCAGCCGCGGCGCGCGGATCGCTCGGCCGGCGGCTCGGGGGTCTCGTCATGGGGGGTCTCCGACGGCAGGCGGGGGCCGCCCCGATGAGATCATCCGGACGACACCATTCGCTCCAGATTCGAGCCTAGAGCATATTCCGCTCGGATCGAAACGATCCGAGCGACAAGAATATGCTCAAGCTTTTGAATCTGGGGCGATTTCCGATCGTATCCCGCCATAGCACGACCGCACGGCCGTCGACGACGGCGATTGGACATGCCCGCACGAAACACCAGATAGCGGATGACACGACGCCCGCGAGGGCGTAGCCCCGTCACGGGCGGCCGTCCGCCGCCGGAGCCGACGATGAAATTTCTCCAGGGGGTTCTTCGCCACCCCCGCGCAATCGCGGCGATCTCCACCTTCGCCACCTCCTATCTGCGCTTCGTCTGGCGGACCAACCGCTGGCCGCCCGGCGGCGACGACAGCTACGCGGGCGTCGACGGCCACCTGCCGGCGATCATCGCCATGTGGCACGGCCAGCACCTGCTGGTACCGCACGCGCCGCCACGCCGCATCTTCCTGGTCGTCGTCGACGAGACCGCG
>CALCDT010000182.1 GCA_937900425.1 uncultured Alphaproteobacteria bacterium
CGTCGTGCACTGCAACCAGGACGACGGCGACGACGAGGAGTGCAACGGCGGCGACCCGATGTTTTCGCCGTCGCAGCGCATCTGGGGCTACGAGACGCCGGACGGCTCCTTCGCCCAGTTCTGCCGGGTGCAGGCGCGCCAGCTGATGCCGCGGCCGAAGCACCTCACCTGGGAGGAGGCGGCCTGCTACACGCTGACGCTCGCGACCGCCTACCGGATGCTGTTCGGCCACGCACCGCACACCATCAAGCCGGGCGACAACGTCCTCGTCTGGGGCGCCTCGGGCGGCCTCGGCGTTTTCGGCGTGCAGCTTGTCGCCGCCTCCGGCGCCAACGCCATCGGCGTCATCTCCGACGAGAGCAAGCGCGACTACGTCATGGGCCTCGGCGCCAAGGGCGTCATCAACCGCAAGGAGTTCTCCTGCTGGGGGCAGATGCCGACGGTCAACTCGCCGGAGTACGTCGAGTGGCTGAAGGGCGCCCGCGCCTTCGGCAAGGCGATCTGGGAGATCACCGGCAAGCGCGACGTCGACATCGTCTTCGAGCACCCCGGCGAGCAGACCTTCCCGGTCTCCTGCCTCGTCGTGAAACGTGGCGGCATGGTCGTCTTCTGCGCCGGCACGACGGGCTTCAACCTCACCTTCGACGCCCGCTACGTGTGGATGCGGCAGAAGCGCATCCAAGGCTCGCACTTCGCCCACCTGAAGCAGGCGAGCGCCGCCAACCAGTTCGTCCTCGACCGCCGCATCGACCCGTGCATGTCGGAGGTCTTCCCGTGGGCCGACATCCCGAAGGCCCACACCAAGATGTGGAAGAACCAGCACGCCCCCGGCAACATGGCGGTGCTCGTCAACGCCCCGGTGCCCGGTCTCAGGACCGTCGAGGACGTCATCGAGGCGGGCGGCGGCTGAAGCCTGCCGTGGCGCGGGGCAGACCTTGACGGCGGCCTCTCCTTGCTCCGTGCAAGAAAGAGCCGCTGCAGGAGGGAAACATGCCCGTCGCGACGCTCACGTCGAAGGGTCGGATCACCATCCCGCGGAAGTTCGCGCGGCGCTCGGCGTCAGCGCCGGCGATCGCCTCGAATTCGTCGTTACCGCCACCGGGGCCTTCGAGATCGTTCCCGCGACGGCGACGGTGCGGTCCCTGAAGGGGCTCATCGCCCCGCCCGCCGAACCGGTCTCGGTCGAGGAGATGAACGCGGCGATCGCCCAGCGCGGGGCCGCCAGCCGGTGATCGGCCTCGATACGAACGTCCTCATCCGCTACATCGCGCAGGATGCCCCCGGCAGTCCGCCGCGGTCGCCGCCCTCTTCGAGTCGCTCACGGCCGAAAATCCAGGTTACGTCACTCTGGTGGCGCTGGTCGGGACGCTCTGGGTGCTCGCCGGACGCTACGGCGCCGACCGCACCAGCCTCTCGAACGTGGTCGACGGACTGCTGAAGAGCCGGGAGATCCGGATCGAGCGCGCGGACGTCGTTCGGCAGGCGCTGCATCTCTTCTCGACCTCCACGGACGATTTCGCGGACTGCCTGATCGAATGCGGGGGGCGGGCGGTCCGTTGCGACGACACAGTCACCTTCGACGTGAAGGCGGCGAAGTCGTGCGGCATGCGCCTGCTCGGCTGAACGCTCCCGCCGACCGACCTCGGTCGGCGCCCACCAGGGCGTCAACCCCTCGTTAACCGTGTCGCTGCGCCACTGACGGCGATCCCGCCGCGACGGCTGGGCTCGCCTTGACGCCGCCGCAGGCCGCCGCCAAAGGTCGGCGACCGATCGCTCCTTCCGGATGATTCGCATGGCGTCGAGCCAGCTCGTCTGCACCTTCCTCGCCGTGCTGGCGCTCGCCGGCTGCGCCGACGAGCCGGCCCGCCAGACGCCCTCCTTCTACCGCAACCTCGGCACGCCGACGGCGGTGGTCGACGCGCCGATGGCTGCGGCGATGATCAACGACTACCGCGCCAACAACGGCCTGCCGCCGGTCGTCGTCGACCCGGTGCTCGTCGACGTCGCCGCCGACCAGGCGCGGCTGATGGCGGCGAAGGAGAGCGTCGACGCCTCGCTCGCCAGGGGCCGCGAACCGCTGACCCGCCTCGCCAGGGCCGGCTACGTCACCGACCACGCGGTGGAGAACGTCTCCGCCGGCTACCGTACGCTCGCCGAGGCCTTCTCCGGCTTCCGCGAATCGAAGGGCCACAACGCCAAGCTGCTCGACCCGCGGGTGCGCCGCATCGGTATCGCCACCGCCTACGCGCCGGGCTCGAAGTACAAGGTGTTCTGGAGCGTCGTGCTCGCCGCCGATCCGACCGCGGCGCCGGCGACCAACTGACGTCCGAGGGCGCCGGCGCCGGCCGGCGCGAACCGGCCATGCTCGAACGCGCCGCCTACGACGATCTCGTCGCCGGCTTCCGCTGGCGGATCCCGGCCCGCTTCAACATCGCCGCCGCCTGCTGCGGCCGCTGGGCGGCGACGGCGCCCGACCGGCCGGCGATCGTCGAGGCCGACGCCGACGGCCGCGTCGAGACCGTCACCTTCGCCGCCCTCGCCCGGCGCGCCGCGCGCCTCGCCCACGCCCTCGCCGGCCACGGCATCGGCCGCGGCGACACGGTGGCGGTGCTGCTGCCGCAGTCGGCCGACGTGATCGTCACGCATCTCGCCGCCTATTCCCTCGGCGCCGTGGCGCTGCCGCTCGCCACCGCCTTCGGCACCGACGCCATCGCCTTCCGCCTCGCCGACGCCGGCGCCGCCGTGCTCGTCACCACCGCGGCCGAGGCGGTGCGGACCGAGGCGCTCCGCGCCACTCTGCCGCTCCGCCTCGTCGTCACCGTCGACGGGCCCGGCCCCGGCGCCATCCCGCTCTCCGTCCTCACCGAGCGGGCGTCCGACGAGCTCGCCATAGCAGACACCGGTCCCGACGACCCGGCGCTCCTCATCTACACCTCCGGCACCACCGGCCCGCCGAAGGGCGCGCTGCACGGCCACCGCGTCCTCCTCGGCCATCTTCCCGGCGTCGAGCTGCAGCACGAGTTCCCGCCGCAGCCCGGCGACCGGCTGTGGACTCCGGCCGACTGGGCCTGGGCCGGCGGCCTCCTCAACGTCGTGCTGCCCGGCCTCTGTCTCGGTCTGCCGGTGGTCGCCTTCGCCACCACCAAGTTCGATCCCGAGCGCGCCTTCGCGCTGATGGCCGACCTCGAAGTGCGCAACGCCTTCCTGCCGCCGACGGCGCTGAGGATCATGCGCGCCGCGCCGCCGCCGCGCCGCCGGCCGGTGCTGCGCACCGTCGGTTCGGCCGGCGAGGCGCTCGGCGCCGAGACCTTCGCTTGGGGCCGCGAGGCGTTCGGCGTGCCGGTCAACGAGTTCTACGGCCAGACGGAATGCAACGCCGTCATCGCCTCGTGCGCCGGCATCGGCGTCAGCCGCGTCGGCGCCACCGGCAGGCCGGTGCCCGGCCACGACGTCGTCCTGATCGACGGCGACGGCCGGCCGGTGCCGCCCGGCACCCCCGGCGAGATCGCCGTCCGCCGGCCCGACCCGGTGATGTTCCTCGGCTACCTGAACCGTCCCGACGCGACGGCGGCGAAGTTCCGCGGCGACCTGATGACGACCGGCGACGCCGCGGTGATGGACGAGGACGGCTACATCCACTTCATCGGCCGCACCGACGACCTCATCACCTCGGCCGGCTACCGCATCGGCCCGGGCGAGATCGAGGACTGCCTCGCCGGCCATCCGGCGGGGCGCCTCGCCGCC
>CALCDT010000183.1 GCA_937900425.1 uncultured Alphaproteobacteria bacterium
CGTTGGCGAAGCGGCAGACCTCGTCCTTCAGCTCGCCGTAGGTGATCACCCGGTGCTCGTTCGGGTCGTCGCCCTCCCAGATGATCGCCGGGTAGTCGGGCTTCGTCGCCGCGTGACGGTCGACGCAGTTCGCCGAGACGTTGAGGGTGCCGTCCTCGTACCAGCGGATGTGCACGTCGTGCGGGTCGAACGAGGTGTTCTTGACGCGGCTGTAGGGGCGGATCCAGTCGATGCGCTTGCCGTGCTCGCCCCAGAAGCCTTCCGGATCCTCCACCGAGCGCCGATACATGGCGTGGTACTTGGCCTCGTCGATCAGCGCCGCGGCAGCGACGTCGGCGGGCACGGGGAACACGGCGTTGGTCATTCGGCGATCCTCCCTCGGGCATCTTCCGCGGCAGGCCGCGGGCGCCCTTCGAAGCGGCATTATATGCGCCGCACACCGGGGAGCGTCCATTGGAGGAAAACCCGACTTTGGTCGAGGCGGGCGGCCGGTTCGACGGAACGCGGAGGCCGCCCTCGTCGTTGCAGCGGAAGGCGCGGGGGCGCCTGCGCCGGGCGGGATGCCGCCGGGGGGCCGAGGCGAGCGAAAACGGGGGCCGACCATGGGCAAGTCGGGCGAGAGCAGTGCCTCCCTCCGTCACGGCGACGGCAGCGGCGATCTGGCGCGGGCGGCGAGGACGGCGCCCTATCTCGGCCGCGAGGAGGAGCGGGCGCTGGCGGTGTGTTGGCGCGAGGCGGCCGACCAGGCGGCGCTGCACCGCCTCGCCCAGTCGCACATGCGCCTCGTCGTCGCCATCGCCGCGCGCTTCCGCCACTACGGCCTGTCGATGAGCGACCTCGTCCAGGAGGGCCACGTCGGCCTGCTCGAGGCCGCCGCCCGCTTCGACCCCGCGCGGGAGGTGCGCTTCTCCACCTACGCGACGTGGTGGATCCGCGCGGCGATCCAGGACTATGTGCTGCGCAACTGGTCGATCGTCCGCGGCGGCACCTCGTCGGCGCAGAAGGCGCTGTTCTTCAACCTGCGCCGGCTCCGGGCGCGGATCTCCCGGCTCAACGGGGCGATGACCGAAACCGAGATGCACGCGGCGATCGCCGCCGCCGTCGGCGTGTCGCCGGCCGACGCGGCGCTGATGGCGGCCCGTCTCGGCGCTCCCGACGCGTCGCTGAGCGCCCCCGTCGGCGACGAGGAGGGTGGCGGCGAGCGGCAGGACTTCCTCGTCGACGAGCGGCCGCTGCCGGAGGAAGTGGCGGCCGGGACGATCGACGGGGAGCGGCGCCGCCGATGGCTCGGCTCGGCCCTCGACACTCTCGACGCGCGCGAGCGCGCCATCGTCCAGTCGCGCCGGCTGAGCGAGGAGGGGGCGACGCTCGAGGCCCTCGGCGAGAGCCTCGGCATCTCCAAGGAGCGGGTCCGGCAGATCGAGGCGCGTGCGCTCGAGAAGCTGCGCGTCGCCCTCGTCGCCGCCACCCCCGGCGGCACCGACGCGTTCATCGGCTAGAGCACTTTCCGACCGGATGGAAACATCCCGTCGACAGGAAATCGCTCCGGATTCAAAAGCGTGAGCCTGTTCCGCCCGGATCGTCTCGATCCGGGCGGAACAGGTTCTGTCGGCGCCTTCCTCGGCCGCCGGCCCGTTCACTTCGGCGGGCCGCGGACGATCGCGTCGCGATCCGGCGCCGGCCGCGCCATAATCCCGACACGCCCGCTCCGCTTGATCCCGCCGCGGCGCGGTGTCCTATAGCGGAGACGTGCGTTCCCCGAGCGGCTGCCGCGCCGATCCGGCGGCCGCTCGCCCACCCTCTTTTCCAGGAGAAGTGAATGACCGACCGGCTCATCCACGGCCACATCGACGGCCCCATCGTGATGATCGGCTTCGGCTCGATCGGCCGCGGCACGCTGCCGCTGATCGAGCGCCACTTCACGTTCGACCGCTCGCGGTTCACCGTGGTCGAGCCGACCGACACCCACCGGGAGATGATGGACCGCCACGGCGTCCGCTTCGTCCAGGCCGAGGTGACCGAAGAGAACTACCGCGCGCTGCTGACGCCGCTGCTCACCGAGGGCGGCGGCCGCGGCTTCTGCGTCAACCTCTCCGTCGACGTCTCCTCGGTGGCGGTGATGAAGCTCTGCCGCGAGCTCGGCGCGCTCTACATCGACACCGTCGCCG
>CALCDT010000184.1 GCA_937900425.1 uncultured Alphaproteobacteria bacterium
CGCTCCCGGCCGCCGCCTCGAAGCCGGTCTGCCGCGCCCACGTCGCCGCCGCCTCGGGCAGCCGCGCCAGGGTGTCGTCGAGGTCCGCCCTGAGCACGGCGTGCACGGGGACGGCACCCTCGTCGGTCGGGGTGAAGCAGGCGAGCATGGCGGTCCTTCGTCGATTGAAGACCGCGAGGGTAGGGAGAGCGCGGCGACGGGGCAAGCGCCGCGTCGCCGGCCGCAGGTGCGGCTCTCAGCGCGGGCGCGAGACGCCGGCGCGCTCGGCGCCGTCGGCGAGGCGGAAGTCGTCGATCAGGGTGAACGCCGAGGCGCCGGTCAGCACCAGCGTGGCGACGATCGGCATCGCCAGGCGACGCTGCAGCGGGGCGGCCGAGGACAGGTTCATCGTGGGCTCCGGTCGGCGAGGCATGTCGCGGGAAACACGCCGGCCTCTCGAAGAGTTCCGGCGAATGAAATTCATTCGCAAGAACCCTCGATAACGCAGACGCGCGCCCCTGTCACCCCGCCGCCATGCAAACCGGAACTGGACGAAAGTAAATGCGCCGAAAGTAGCGGGTCTTCGGCCCGCTCACCGCACCCCCTCGAGCAGGTCGAGCATGTCGCGGCGCCGCCGGTGGACGTTGAGCCGCCGCTCGGCGAAGGCGAAGCCCTGCACGATGATGAAGGTCAGCATGAGGTAGAGGAGCGCGGCCGTGACCAGCGGCTCGTAGACGCGGAAGGTCTGCGAGCGGATGATGTTCGCCTCGCCCATGATGTCGCGCACGGTGATGGTGAAGACGATGGCGCTCGCCTTGAGCAGCAGCACCGTCTCGTTGGCGAGGGCCGGCAGGCTCTGGCGGATCGCCGTCGGCAGCACCACCAGGAAGAACACCAGCCGGTCGCGCAGGCCGAGCGCCTTGGCCGCCTCGACCTGGCCCTTCGGCACCGCCTGGATCGAGCCGCGCAGGATCTCGCCGGAATAGGCGGCGGTGTTGAGGCTGAGCGAGATGATCGCGCACCAGACCGGGTCGCGCAGCACTGGCCACAGGAACGACTTGCGGAGGCCGGGGAACTGCCCGAGCCCGTAGTAGATCAGATACATCTGCACGATCAGCGGCGTGCCGCGCATGAACAGGATGTAGACGTAGGCCGGCATCCACAGGACCGGCGACGGCGACACCCGCGCCATCGCTACCGGCACGGCGAGGAGATTGCCGAGCACCATCGAGGCGGTGACGATGATCACCGTCATGACGAGGCCGTTGAGGAGGTCGCCGACGATGCGCTGGGCGAAGTCGAGGTCCATCGCGCCCCCTAGTGCGGCCGGAAGCCGCGCGAGAAGCGCCGCTCGAGCAGGTGCAGCACCACCGCCGACAGGATCGAGATGGCGAGGAAGACGAGCGCCACCGTCATGTAGAAGGTGAACGGCTTGCGCGTCGACAGCGCCGCGGTGGTGCCGACGCCGACGAGGTCGCGGATGCCGACGACGCTGATCAGCGCCGAGTCCTTCAGCACGACGAGCCAGAGATTGCCGAGCGGCGGCAGCGCGACGCGCAGCGCCTGCGGCAGCACGATCAGGAAGAAGCCCTGCAGCGGCGACAGCGACAGCGCCGTCGCCGCCTCGCGCTGGCCGGCGTCGACCGCCATCAGGCTGCCGCGGAAGATCTCCGTCGAGTAGGCGCCGGCGATGAAGCCGAGCGCCGCCACCGCGGCGGCGAAGGCGTCGATCTCGACCGACACCCCCGGCACGACGAGGCCGATCAGGCTCCTCAGCGCCGAGGTGCCGCCGTAGTAGATGAGGAAGATGACGAGGATCTCCGGCACGCCGCGGACGAGCGCGGTGTAGCCGGCGCCGGCGGCCCGCGCCCAGCCGGGGCCGGAGAGCTTCGCCCAGGCGCCGGCGAGGCCGAGCAGCACGCCGAGGCCGTAAGAGGCCGCGGCGATCTGGAGCGTCACCAAGGTGCCGGCGAGGAGCGCCGATCCCCAGCCGCCCTCGCCGAAGCCGATCAGTTGCAGGGTGCTCATGGCGAGCCCGCGCGCGCCGTCCGGCCGCCCGCCCCGGAAGGCCGGCGGCCGGCTCCGGCGCTGGTGCCTCAGCCGCCGTAGATGTCGAACGAGAAGTACTTGTCGTTGATCTTCTTGTAGGTGCCGTTCTCGCGGATCGCCTTGATCGCGGCGGAGAACTTGTCGCGCAGCGCGGTGTCGGCCTGGCGCACCGCCACCCCGACGCCGTCGCCGAGCAGCGGGTCGGTGAACGGCTTGCCCTTGACCTCGAAGTCGGCCCCGTCCGGCGTCTTCAGCAGGCCGTCCTCGAGCGCGATCGAATCCGCCATGACGAGGTCGACGCGCCCGGCGATCAGGTCGAGGTTGGCGTTCTCCTGGGTGTCGTAGGTCTTGATCGTCACCACGCCCTTGAACTTCGCCTCGACATAGTTGGCGTGGATCGTCGAGACCTGCACCGCCACGGTCTTGCCCTTCATCCCCTCAGGGCTGATGTCGATGGTCTGGTCCTTGCGGCCGACGAACATCGCCGGGCTGTCATAGTACTTGCCGGAGAAGTCGACGACCTTCTTGCGCTCCTCGGTGATCGACATCGAGGCGATGATCGCGTCGAACTTGTTCTCGAGCAGCGCCGGGATGATGCCGTCCCAGGACTGCAGCACCCACTCGCACTTGACCTTCATCTCGGCGCACAGCGCGTTGCCGATGTCGTACTCGAAGCCGGAGATGCTGCCGTCGGCGGCGATCTGGGTGAACGGCGGATAGGGCTCC
>CALCDT010000185.1 GCA_937900425.1 uncultured Alphaproteobacteria bacterium
AGCACGAGATCGACCACCTGAACGGCGTGCTGTTCATCGACCACATCTCCAAGCTGAAACGCGACCGGGTGACGAAGAAATTCGCCAAGGCGGCGAAGGAATCGCAGCGGGCGTGAGGCCGGCGGGCGGTTGAAGCGGGCTTTCCGTCTCCTTTCGGTCATTGGTCCTGCAAGCCTCTCGGCCGTCATTCCCGTGAAAGCGGGGATCCAGCGGGCGTCAGGGGAAAGGGCGGCGGTTTCCTGTTGGCGGCGGAGGGTTTTGTTCTCCTGTCGCGAGGGCTTTCCCTCGCGGAGGGCTGGATTCCCGCTTTCGCGGGAATGACGGCGGAGAGGTCTTTAAAGGGTGCCCGACCCCGGGCTTTCGTCGTGATCCGCTGCCGTTGGTAGAGCCGCCGGCCATCGCTCAGGGGGAGGGCGGCGGAGTGAGGTCGGCGGGTGGCAGCGGGCGTGATCGCCCTCAGCCCGGGGCGAGGCCGATGCGGCCCCAGCCGGGGAGTTTCAGCGCCGGACGGCGCAGATCGGCTCCGGCGACGAGGCCGAAGAGGTTGACCTCGACGCCCTCGACCCAGCCGAGCGAGACGCCGGCGACCCCCATCAGCGTGACCTGGATCCCGGTACCGCTCGGCGTCAGGCCGAGGAGCCGGCCGTCGGCGCGGTAGTCCTTGCCGAGCGCGGTGGGCAGCAGCGCCGGGGCGAGGGCGGGGGCGGCGCGCACGACCTCGGCGACGAAGCTGTTGGAATTCGGCCCCGGCCAGATCCGGTAGGCGCCGCGGCCGGCGTGCGGGTAGCCGTCGATGGCGGCGAGCAGCGGGCCGATCGCCCGCTCCGCGGCGGCGCCCTCGAGCTTGCCGAGGATTTCCGGCGTGTTGCCGTACCAGCGCCCGTCGGCGTCGTAGCCGTCGCGGCGCAGCGGCGAGCCCCAGCCGACGACGTCGAAGCGGCGGTAGCGGTCGGCGCCCTTTTCCTTGAGCACGATCCAGCTGTGATGGGCGAAGATGCCGCGCCAGCCGCCGACCCGCCCGGCGAGCAGGTAGACCGCGGCCTCGTCGCTCGCCGCCGGCGCCGGCAGCACCCCGGCCGACGACCAGTCCGCCGTCCGCCAGGACGAGGGCCAGCCTTCGGTCCAGCGATATGCCGCGAAGCTGCCGAGCGGCAGGAGGTAGGCGAGGAGGAAGACGAGGGCGATCGTGCGCAGGGCGCGGGCGAGGGTGGAGATCGGGCCGCGGCGGCGGGCGGGCGCGGCGGTGTCGGATGTCGCGGTGTCGGGCGTCGTCGTGTCCGGCGTCGTCAGCGGCTCACTCCTCCGGCTCGGTGGTGAACATCAGCGGGAAGCCGGCTTCCTTGGCGAGGTCGGTAGCCTCGGAGGCCTTGGTTTCGGCGACGTCGCGCGGGAAGACCGCGACGACGCAGGCGCCCTTCTGGTGGGCGGTGATCATGATCCGGGCGCTCTGGTCGGCGCCGAGGCGGAACACGGCCTTCAGCACCAGCACGACGAATTCGCGGGGCGTGTAGTCGTCGTTGAGCAGGATGACCTTGTGCAGGCGCGGGCGCTCGGTCTTCTGCTTCGTCCGGGATTTCAGGCTGGTGTCGTGGTCGCTCATCGCGGCTCTCCGGCGAAGGGGGCCGTATCGGCCGGCGCATGGCGCGGCGAAGGGGCCTTCGCTGGCTCAAAGGATCAAGGCGCAAGGGCGCGAGGCGGGGCCGTCGGCGCAGCAGCATGCCGCCGGCACGGCGCAGGCTCACCTCTTTCATATAATGCGCCGGCGGTCAAAATCGAGAGGCGCAGGCCGGGTCAGGCGCCGCGGCGGCCGAAGCTGCGGCGAGGAGATGCCGGGCTGCGCGGCGGTGGGGCGCGTGGCGCCGGCGGCCGGGGGGCGTCCTGGCCGGAAAAGGCGGGATCGGGGCCGTAGGCGTTGGCGCCGCGGGTGCCGGCGTCGAAGCCGGTCCGCTTGAAGGCGATCCACTCGCCGACCACCGGGATCTGCTCGGTGAAGATCGCAAAACCGCTGCGGCCGAGATCGTGCCAGCGCTTGATCTTGAGGGCCGTGCTGCTCCAGGCGAGGATCAGCACCGGGATCCAGAACAGCGGGCTTTCGAGGGTGCGGGCCCTAAGGAAGGCGCCTTGCTCCAGATCGGTGACGTCCGGTCCGCGCGGCATGTCGAGCCAGGCCCGGCCGAGGGTGGCGGCCATCACGATCATCGCGAAGCCGAACAGGACGGCGCCGGTCGCCCAGTAGGTCGAGCGGTCGATCCGTCCGCGCGGGCTGAAGAAGAGGGCGAGGAGGCGCACGGCGTGTTGCGTCCGGTTCCGGCGGCGATGCGGGACATCGTCGCCGGAAAGGGTGAGGAAAGCGCTAATTGCCGCCGCGGGTCTCGTCCGCCCGCACGGGTTGCCCTCACAGTTGCCCGCCCGGGAGCGTGGTCATACTCGGCGCATGAATTCCCGACTCGTCGGAAATTCATGCGGTTACGGCCTGACCGGCCGACGTCCGGTCGGGCCTGCCTGCGCTCATGAAGTCCCGACAGGTCGGAACTTCATGAGCTTGGTATCAGTCGCGCAGCAGCTCGTTGATCGCGGTCTTGGAGCGGGTCTGGGCGTCGACGCGCTTGACGATCACCGCGCAGTAGAGCGAGGGGCCGGGGGTGCCGTCGGGCAGCGGCTTGCCGGGCAGCGCGCCGGGGACGACGACCGAGTAGGGCGGCACCTTGCCGACGAAGACCTCGCCGGTCGCCCGGTCGATGATCTTGGTCGAGGCCGAGATGAAGACGCCCATGGAGAGCACCGAGCCCTGGCCGACGATCACGCCCTCGACCACCTCGGAGCGGGCGCCGATGAAGCAGTCGTCCTCGATGATCACCGGGCCGGCCTGCAGCGGCTCCAGCACGCCGCCGATGCCGACGCCGCCGGAGAGGTGGACGTTCTTGCCGATCTGGGCGCAGGAGCCGACGGTGGCCCAGGTGTCGACCATGGTGCCGCTGTCGACCCGGGCGCCGAGGTTGACGAAGGAGGGCATCAGCACGACGCCGGGGGCGATGTAGGCCGAGCGGCGCACGGTGCAGTTCGGCACGGCGCGAAAGCCGGCGGCGGTGAATTCGTCGGCGCCCCAGCCGTCGAACTTCGAGGGCACCTTGTCCCACCACACGGCGTTGCCCGGCCCGCCGGGGATGACGGCCATGTCATTGAGGCGGAAGGAGAGCAGCACGGCCTTCTTGAGCCACTGGTGGACGATCCACTCGCCCTCCACCTTCTCCGCGACCCGCGCCTCGCCCCGGTCGAGCAGGGCGAGCGCCGTCTCGACGGCCTCGCGCACGGCACCGGTCGTCGCCGGGCCGATCTCGGCGCGGGCGTCCCAGGCGGCGTCGATGGTGGCGGCAAGGCTCTGGTCGGTCATCCTCGGTCCTCTGCATGGTCTGGCGGGCGCCGGCGCCCTTCGGAAAAATCGCGGCGGACCCTACAGCGGAACGCCGGGCAGGACCAGAGGGAGGCGGCGCCGCGGCGGGACAGGCCGCGCGCGGGACGGCCGGCCTAGATGCCGATCGTCACAGAGGTCTTCGGGCGCGAGCAGCAGAGCAGCAGCCGGCCGGCCTCCGGCTCTTCCAGCGGCTCCTCGAAGTATTCCACCTCGCCCTCGATCAGGGACTGCTCGCAGGTGGTGCAAATGCCGCCGCGGCAGCTGAAGGGCGGGGTGAGGCCCTGCATCTCGGCGAAGTCGAGCAGGGATTCGGCTTCCTCGTCCCAGTTGGCGGTGATGCCGGACTTGGCGAAGGTGACGGTGATCGGATCGCTCATCGGGGCTCCGTGGCTGTGGGGGAGGGGAGGGTAGCGCGGCGGGAGGGGGTTGTCGCGGGGGAGGGCGGTTCGGTGGTCGGATGGGGCGTCTTTCCGAGAGAGAGTCGAGAGGTCTTCGGGCTTGGCTCACCCCTCTCCCTGTCCCTCCCCCACAAGGGGGGAGGGGACCATGAAGGAGAGTCTGACGTCCCACACGACGCTTCGCCGAACCGCAACTTCTCGCGACGAAAGTCCTCCGAAACCGGCGTCCCTTCCCCCCCTTGTGGGGGTGAGGCCGCAGGCCGAACGCCGAGGGGCCCGTGACCCAAGGCCGGCAGGGACAGGGAGAGGGGGCAGCGGCTCGGCGAGATGTTGCCCACAAACACCAGGACCCTTGTCCACGGCACGGCGGCCGGCCGGGCGCGCAGCTGGCCTCCTCAACACCGCCTCACCCCGTCACCCCCGGCAGGTCCATCCCCGCCGCCGTCACCAGCGCGCCGGAGGCGACGAGGGTGAGGGCGGCTTCCATGTCGGGGTGGAAATGGCGGTCGTCGGAGAGATGGGGGACCTTCGCGCGGATCGCGGCGCGGACCGCCTCGAGGGGCGGGCTGCTGGCAAGGCCTTCGTGGAAGTCGCAGCCCTGGGCGGCGGCGAGCGCCTCGATGGCGACGACGGCGCGCAGGTTGGCGGCCATGTCGGCGAGCCGGCGGGCGCCGTGGGCGGCCATCGAGACGTGGTCCTCCTGGTTGGCGGAGGTCGGGATCGAATCGACGCTCGCGGGGAAAGCGCGGGTCTTGTTCTCCGAGACGAGGGCGGCGGCGGTGACCTGGGGGATCATGAAGCCGGAGTTGAGGCCGGGCTTGGGCGTCAGGAAGGCCGGAAGGCCCGACAGCGCCGGGTCGACCAGCATGGCGATGCGCCGCTCCGACAGGGAGCCGATCTCGCAGAGCGCCATGGCGATCATGTCGGCGGCAAACGCCACCGGCTCGGCGTGGAAGTTGCCGCCCGACAGCGCCTCGCCCTCCTCGGCGAAGACGAGGGGATTGTCGGAGACGCCGTTGGCTTCGGTCTCCAGCGTCTCGCCGGCCTGGCGCAGCAGGGTGAGCACGGCGCCCATCACCTGCGGCTGGCAGCGCAGGCAATAGGGGTCCTGGACCCGGTCGTCGCCGACGAGGTGCGAGGCGCGGATGGCGCTGCCGGCCATCAGCGCCCGCAGCGCCGCGGCGGTCTCGCCCTGCGCCGGATGGCGGCGCACCGCGTGGATGCGCGGATCGAACGGCGCGTCGGAGCCGCGGGCGGCGTCGGTGGAGAGCGCCCCGGTGACGAGGGCGGCGCGGAAGGCGTCCTCGGCCGCGAACAGGCCGGCGAGGGCGAAGGCGGTGGAGAACTGGGTGCCGTTGAGCAGGGCGAGGCCCTCCTTGGGGCGGAGGGCCGCCGGGGCGAGGCCGGCGCGGGCCAGCGCATCCGCCGCCGGCAGCCGGCCCGCCGGCGTGTCGGCCTCGCCGACGCCGATCATCACGGCGGCCATGTGGGCGAGGGGGGCGAGGTCGCCCGAGGCGCCGACCGAGCCCTGCGCCGGGATCACCGGCACGACGTCCTTCTCCAGCATCGCCGCGAGCAGGTCGAGGGTCGCGACCGCGACGCCGGAATAGCCCTGGGCGAGGCTGGCGAGCTTCAGCGCCATCATCAGCCGCACCACCGGCACCGGGCAGGCCTCGCCGGTGCCGGCGGCGTGGCTGAGGACGATGTTGCGCTGCAGCGTGGCGAGATCGCCGGCCTCGATGCGGACGCTGGCGAGTTTGCCGAAGCCGGTGTTGATGCCGTAGACCGGCTCGCCGCGGGCGAGGATGGCGGCGACGGCGTCGGCGCTCTTCTCCACCGGCCCGCGCCAGCCCTCGGCGAGGCGCACGGGCGCCCCGCGATGGATCGCCTTCCACGAGGCGAGCGGAACGGCACCGGGGTCGAGCAGGACGAGCGTCATCGCGGGGGCTCCGTCGCGAGGGATATGTCTAGACAAAATGAGAAAAGCCCGCGCCGCTGTCAATGGCCGATCGGAGCGGGCGGGCCATCCGGTCGGGCGGAGGTTTGACGTCGGCGCACCCGTCCTCGTCCTTCGAGACAGCCGCTGACGCGGCTTCCTCAGGACGAGGCCTCCGGGAATTCATGGTGTCATCGCAGAGGGTTGATCTTTTCCCTCATCTGGAGGAGGGCGCGAAGCGGCCGTCTCGAAAGACGAGGGAAAAGCCGGGGCGGTGGTCGAGCAGCCGATGGTGAGCCGGCCGCAACGAGTGGACGGCCGTCAGGGTCCGCCGTTCGAGCGAACGACGGCGACGGGTGCGCGGCCCTTGGGGACCGGCGATCGCCCGTCCCGATCGGGCCGCGTCAGGCCGCGAGCGGGCGGAAGCGGCGCAGGGCCAGCCAGCCGGCGGCGAGCATGCCGACGAGCAAAAGGCCCTGGGCGATCGCGAAGGGCGGCTCGTCGCCGTTCGGCGCGAGTTCGGCGAGGACGGGTACCTTCAGGAAGGCCTGCACCACGAGGACGAAGAGGTTGAGATAGAGCGCCAGCAGTGCCGTCACCACGTAGACCGGCCGCCAGACGCCGCGCAGCCGCCGGGCGTAGAGCGCGTAGCCGGCGACGGCCAGCACGATCACCGAGAGGACGCCGAAGCCGAGCGCCGGGGTGAACACGCTGATCGGAAACAGGAAGCCGGTGAGGCTGGTGGCGAGAGTCGTCGCCAGGAAGGCGAAGACCAGCGCCGGGCGGTGTCGCCCGGCGAGAAGGTCGGCGAGCACCGCGAGACCGGTGCCGATGCCGACGAGGCTGATGAGGACGTGGACGAGCGTGAAGGTCGGACCCGCGAAGACCATGAGATTGCCCCCTCCGCAAGCGGAAGTGGCAGGATACGCTTCGCCGCGTCCCGATCAACGGGCTTTTCGGCGCGAACCGGTGAGCGGCCCGCGGCGCGCAGGCTCAGGCGATGATCAGGAAGTCCTCGTAGGTGAGGACCGCGTCGGACTGCAGATTGGCCACCATGACGGCGGCGGCGCCGCCCTTGCCGTCGGGATCGTACCAGAGCGTGGTGTCGGTGGTGCGGAAGATGAAGTGGTCGTTGGCGTCGGCTGCGGCGCCGGTGGTGTTGGCGCGGAACTGCGACTTCAGGATCAGGCCGCGGCCGAGGTCCGGCGTGGCGCCGAGGCCGGCCAGCGAGAACTGGAAGATGTCGTTGTTGGACGTCGTTGCCGAGAAGTCGGTGATGACGTCGCCGAACTCGTCGGTGCTCATGTAGCGGAAGATGTCGCCGTCGGCGCCGCCGCTCAGCCTGTCTTTGCCGGTGCCGCCGATCAGGATGTCGATGCCGCCGCGCCCCGTCAGCACGTCGTCGCCGGCCCGGCCGCGCAACTGGTTCGCTCCGTGGTCGCCGACGAGTTGGTCGGACGCGTTCGATCCGGACAGGTTCTCGATGCCGGTATAGACGTCGTCTGTCGCCCGGCCGGCGTTGAACTCCGGCTTGAGGAGGTCGACCGTGACGGCGTCGGCGCCCGAAAAGCTCACCGTGTCGGTGCCGTCGCCGCCGATGAAGACGTCGACGCCGGAGCCGGCATAGAACAGGTCGCCGCCGGTTCCGCCGTCGACCATGCCGTCGATCGTTCCCTTGCGGCCGTCGTAGACGTCGTTGCCGGAACCGAGGACGAGGTCGCCGACGACGGTTCCGCGATTGACGAACTGGTCGCTGCCGGCGCCGAGATCGAGATCGCCGAAGACCGTGCCGTGGTTGGAGACGACGTCGCCCTTGCCCGTCAGCACGACGTCCCCGGTGATCTCGCCGGTGTTGCGCAGGCTGACCGCGCCGGTGTTCGCCGCCGCGTCGATCGCCGTGCCGGAGGCGAGCGTCGCGCGCATGGTGCCGGAATTCTCGATCGAGACCGCCTCCGGCCCCTCCATCCGGATCCCCGTGCCGCCCTCGATCACGCCGGTGTTGACGATCGGCGTGCCGGACCCGGCGGCGTTGGAGTGGAGGGCGATGCCGACGAATTCACCGATGATCGTGCCGTGGTTGGTGACGCGGTTGCCGGTGCCGAAGACCTCGACGCCGGTGCCGCCCGGAACGTCCGCGGAACCGAAGGTCACCACCGTTCCGCCCTGCGCCACGGTGAGGCTGTTGCCGGTGACCCAGAAGGTGTCGAAGGCGGCGAAGCCGAGAGAGGCGCCGGCGAAGTTGGCACCGATCACCGAGCCCATCACGACGAAGAGGTTGTCGTCGGTGAGCGAGGCGATGCCGCCAGCGCCGATTCCGCTGTAGACCGAAACGCCGGGCAGGACGTAGACGAGGTTGTCGGGCGTGCCGAATTGCCACGACGCGCCGAAGCCGCTGCCGCCGCTCGGTTCGGGAGTGGTGATGTAAGTGACGGTGCGGGCCATGAAATCACCTTCTGAATATGGGCGGGCGAGCGGAAAGGTGGTGATCGCCCAAAGGGCGGACGGTGGCGTCCGAACGATCCGGGCGAGCACGCGGGGCGCGGCGAGGGGCGCGTCATAGCCCCTTCCGGAGCCGAAAGGCCGGACAATTCCGGGCTCGGCGAGGGAGCGTGCGGCCGGGAAGCGGACACGTCAAGGGGGCGGCGGTCGCCGCGACGCGTGCCCCGCTCACAGTCTGCTGCGCTTGAACAATCGGCGTAATTCGCCGATCTGAGGGATCCGGTTCGGTACGATGGGCCGGGCCGCCCGCATCGTCGATGCGGCTTCGGACGGCATGCCGCCGGCGGAACGTCCTTCGCCCGTCGCCCTCAGCACTCGACGAGATTGACCGCGAGGCCGCCGAGCGAGGTTTCCTTGTATTTCGACTGCATGTCGAGGCCGGTCTGGCGCATGGTGGCGATGACCTTGTCGAGCGAGACGACGTGGGTGCCGTCGCCGTGGAGGGCGAGCGAGGCGGCGTTGATGGCCTTGACGGCGCCGAAGGCGTTGCGCTCGATGCAGGGGATCTGGACGAGGCCGCCGACGGGATCGCAGGTCATGCCGAGGTGGTGTTCCATGCCGATCTCGGCGGCGTTCTCGACCTGGGCGTTGCTGCCGCCGAGCGCCGCGGCGAGGCCGGCGGCGGCCATCGAGCAGGCGACGCCGACCTCGCCCTGGCAGCCGACCTCGGCGCC
>CALCDT010000186.1 GCA_937900425.1 uncultured Alphaproteobacteria bacterium
CGTGGCGCGGGGGGCGCCGTTCCCCGCGGCCGGTTCGGCCGTCGTCGCTGGCACGGCGGTCTCGGTGGCGTGCTCCGACGCCGCGGTAGCAGGTGCGGCGTCGGGCTCGGCCGCGGCCGGCACGTCGGCGGGAGCGACCGTCGCGGTCGGCAGTTCCTCGCCGTCGGCGAGGATCCAGGCGACGATGGCGCCGACCGGCACGGCGGCGCCGGAGGCCGCGACCATGCCGCGGATGACGCCGGAGGCGGGCGCCTCGATCTCCATCGCCGCCTTGTCCGTCTCGATCTCGAACAGCGGCTGGCCCTTCTCGACCCGGGCGCCCTCCTCGACGAACCAGCGGCCGATCTGGCCCTCGGCCATGTCCATGTCGACGCGCGGCAGGATCACTTCGGTCGGCATCGTTTCCTCACACGGCCTTCGGCCTCGCGCTGCGAGGCCGGCGCTCACACCGCGCCGCGGACGCTCCGGCGCACCGCGGCGACGATGTCCGGCACCTGCGGCACCGCCGCCTTCTCGAGGTCCGGGTTGTAGGGCAGCGGGCTGTCGGCGCCGCCGAGCCGCAGGATCGGCGCGTCGAGATAGTCGAAGGCCTCGCTCTCGGCGATCGCCGCGGCGATCTCGGCGCCGACGCCGAGCGTCTTGACGCCTTCGTAGACGCAGAGGAGCCGCGAGGTGCGCTTGACGCTCTCGACGATCGCCGGCAGGTCGAACGGCCTGAGCGAGCGCAGGTCGATGACCTCGGCCTCGATGCCCTCGGCGGAGAGGATCGCGGCTGCCTCCAGCGCCTTGTGGACCATGATCGAGGTCGCGACGACGGTGATGTCGGAACCCTTGCGACGCGTCTCGGAGAGGCCGATCGGCACCGTGTAGTGTCCCTCCGGCACCGCTCCCTTCATCTTGTAGAGGAGCTTGTGCTCGAAGATCAGCACCGGGTCGGGGTCGGCCACGGCGGCGAGCAGCAGGCCCTTGGCGTCGTGCGGGGTCGCCGGCTGCACCACCTTGAGGCCGGGCACGTGGGCGAACCACGCCTCGAGGCTCTGGCTGTGCTGGGCGGCGGCGCCGGTGCCCGAGCCCGCCGGCATGCGGAAGACGAGCGGCACCGAGACGGCGCCGCCGAGCATGTAGCGGATCTTCGCCGCCTGGTTGACGATCTGCTCCATCGCCAGCGCGGCGAAGTCGGAGAACTGGAACTCGAAGATCGGCCGCATGCCGGTCAGCGCCGCGCCGACGGCGACGCCGGCGCCGCCGAGCTCGGAGATCGGCGTGTCCATCACCCGGTCCTCGCCGAAGCGGTGGACGAGGTCGCCGGTCACCTGGAAGGCGCCGCCGTAGGCGCCGATGTCCTCGCCCATCAGGAAGACGCGCTCGTCCTCCTCCATGGCGATCGCCATCGCTTCTTGGATCGCCTGGGCGTAGCTCAGCTCGCGCACGACTGCGTTCATCGGATCACTCGGTGTAGACGTAGCGCGTCACCTCGGCGGGCGACGGCGCGGGGCTCGCCTGGGCGAACGCGATGGCGGCGGCGATCTCCTGCGCGACCTCGGCGCGGATCGCGGCCGCCTCCTCGGCGGAGACGAGGTTGAGGGCGGCGAGCTCGGCCTCGAAGGCGAGGATCGGGTCGCGGGCGGCCCACGCCTCGATCTCCTCCTTGGTCCGGTAGCGGTTGCGGTCGGAGCGCGAGTGGCCGCGCAGCCGGTAGGTCTTGCTCTCGATGAGCATCGGCCCGTCGCCGCGCCGCGCCCGTTCGACCGCCTCGAACGAGGCCTCCGCCACCGCGGCGAAGTCGTTGCCGTCGACGATGACGCCCGGCATCGAATAGGCCGCCGCCCGGTCGGCGACGTTCTTCACCGCCGTCGACCGCTCGACCGCCGTCGACATGCCGTACTTGTTGTTCTCGCAGACGAAGACGACCGGCAGCTTCCACACCGAGGCCATGTTGAGGGCCTCGTGGAAGGCGCCCTCGTTGTTGGCGCCGTCGCCGAAGAACGAGACGACGACCGAGTCCTTCTTCTGTTTCTTCATCGACAGCGCGGCGCCGACGGCGATCGGGATGCCGCCGCCGACGATGCCGTTGGCGCCGAGATTGCCCTTGCTCACGTCGGCGATGTGCATCGAGCCGCCGCGGCCGCGGCAATAGCCGTCCTCCTTGCCGAAGAACTCGGCGAACATCCGCTTCACGTCGGCGCCCTTGCCGATGCAGTGGCCGTGGCCGCGGTGCGTCGAGGTGATGTAGTCGGCGTCGGTCAGGGGCATGCAGATGCCCACCGCGCTCGCCTCCTGGCCGATCGACAGGTGCATCGTGCCGTGGATCAGGCCGCGCATGTAGGATTCCTCGGCGCTCTCCTCGAAGCGCCGGATGAGCAGCATTTTCCTCAGCGCCGACTTCAACTCGTCGACGGAGAGCCGCTCGTAGATCGCCGGCCGGTTGGTGCCCGGCGCCGGCCGTTCGGCACCCGCTTGCGCTCGCTGCATCCTCGAAACTCCTCCGGCGCGGGCGGCCGCGGCCCGCGTCCTGCCGGTGATGTGTCCGCCCCGCGGGGCGGCGTGCGGCCGGGGACCGCCGTCGTTCAGGCGGCCAGGTACTGCGCGTCCGACTGGTCGAGCCGGCGGCGGATCTGGGTGACGACGAGGCTGTCGTCCGGGGTGGCGTTGTCGTAGCCGATGCGCTCGCCGGCCTTGATCGGCTTCGTCACCTTCGCCTTCTCGGCGAGGCCGAGCGGCATCGCGCCGGCGTCGCGGGCCTCGGCCCAGGTCATCGCGAAGCCGCGATAGTCGGCCTCGCCGATCTTGCCGAGCGTCTCGCCGGGGGCGAGGTCGCGCTTGGCGATCGCCACGCACTCGGCCACCGGGCGGTCGAGCGGCTGCATGTCGGCGGTGCCGTAGAGCACGGCGCGGGCCGCCGACAGCGGCGTCTCGAGGCTGGTCAGATGGTAGGGGCGCAGCAGCGCGAAGCACGGGCCGGGGCCGACCTTGAGGTCGATCATCCGCTCCAGCACGCGCGGATGGCGCGGCTTCACCACGACGAACACGCCGGGGGCGACACCCTTGCCGATCGAATAGTCGACGACGCCGGCCGTGTTGAGGATGCCGCCGTCGGCCTTGGTGCAGAGCACCGTGCCGAGCTCCTCGCGGGTCGCCTTCGGGCCGTGCATGCCCGGCACGTCGGGCACGAGGCCGGTGGCGTTGGCGACGGCGACCATCTCGATCATCGTCTTCGAGCCGTCGACGAACTCGACCAGCATGCGGGCGTTCATGTTGCGCTCGCGCGCCTCGGCCTCGTACTCGGCCGGCACCGCGTCGAACTTCAGCGGGTTGTTCTTGCCCTTGCCGGCGCAGACGATGTCGAAGCCGTGCGCCTGGGCGAAGCCGATCAGTTCCAGCGTCGCGGCCGGCTCGTCGCCGGCGGCGCCGGTATAGACGACGCCGGCCTTCTCGGCCTCGGCCTTGAGGAAGCGGCCGATGGTGATGTCGGCCTCGACGTTCAGCATCACCACGTGCTTGCGGTTCTTCATCGCCTCGAGGGCGATGAGGGTGCCGACGTTGGGGTTGCCGGTGGCGTCGATGACGACGTCGATGCGCCCGGCCGAGCAGAGCGCGTGGAAGTCCTCGGTGACGGCGAGCTTGCCGGCCTCGATGGCGGCGTCGATGGCGTTCGCCGAGGCGGCGGAGACGATGTCCTCGCGGGCGGTGCCGGCGAGCAGCGCGGCGTCGATCGCCGCCTGCGGGAACAGTTCCGAGACGGCGCCGAGCCGCATGCCGGGGATCAGCGCGATCTGGGTGACCATGTCGGTCCCCATCTGGCCGGCACCGGCGAGCCCGACGGTGATCGGGCCGTTCTTGTCGGCGTGCGCGGCCAGCGCGGCGGCGAGCCCCATACGGGCGATGGTCATCGGTGTCCTCCCGGGAGCGATGGATCTGTCGCCGGCGCGCAGAGCCGGCCGTTTCCTTTTCGACTAATGTACATTTGTATGCGCGTCAATCGCTTTGTCCAATCAGCGCCGGTGCAGCCGCGCACGCGTCGACGGGACGAGGCCCGCCGCCGACGACGCAGCGGAACGGAAAAGAGGAGGACGACCGGCGGGGCGGGGGGGCGGCTTCAGCCGGTGATCGGCGTCGGCCGGCGGCCGAGGCGGGCGCGGGCGTCCTCCGGCAGCCGCCAGTTGGGCTCGGCGCCGACGAAGTGATCGAGGAAGGCGATGGCGAGGGCCGGGCACTCGCCGGCGTTCTCGCGGAAGCTCCACCAGGTCCTGAGGTCGTCGGCGGCCGCGGCGAGGGCGAGGTCCTCGCCGAAGTCCTGCTCCATCACCGCGGCGAGGCCGGAGAGGCAGTACTGCGTGTAGAGGAAGCCCTCCGGCCAGAACGCCGCCGGCGCCTCGGCCTCGCGCGGCGCGCCGCTCGCCGACGGTGTCGCCTTGGCCGGTGCGGCGCGGATCAGCTCCTTCAGCAGCAGTCCGGCTGCGAACAGCGCGAAGTCGCGGCGGTCGTCCGCGGCGGCGGCCTTGTGGGCGGAGAAGGCCTCGATCCAGCCGAGGAAGGCGTCGGTGAGGGCGCGGTCGTCGATCGCGAAGGTCAGCCCCTGGTCCCGTCCGACGAGCGTCGCGGCCTGGCGGAAAGATTGCCGGAACCAGCCGAGACGGCGCACGCGGTGGCGCAGATCGGCTACGGTGGCGAGATCGCGCTTCAGCCCGAGATCCATCGCGGCTCTCCTTCGCGGCGAGGTTAGACCTCCGGTGGCGGGTCGCCAAGCGTATCGACCGAGCGTACCGCTTGAGCGGACCACTCCAGAATACCGCCGCCGGCGTCGGCACGGAATATACATATTGACACTCGTGCAGACGAATGTTCTCTCATCCATAAACAGACCGCCCGGCGACAGGGCGTGCGCCGGCGTGCTCGCCCTTCCGGGTGTCGCGGCCGGGGAAATCGGGCAGGAAATCGGGGAGGTGAGCCCGTGGCCTACTGGCAGATCGCGCTGATCGCGCTCGTCGTCGTCTGGATCCTGCAAGCCGTCGGCACCTGGGTGCAGATGCGCCATTACCGGCAGGTGATGGCCGGCATCGCCGAGCGCTGGTCCGACGGTTTCCTCGGCGCCGGCAACGCCCGCGGCACCTTCGGCAAGGGGGTCATCGCTGTGCTCGTCGTCGACGGCGGCGACGTCGTCCGCCAGCTCCTCGTGATGGAGGGACGCAGCGTCTTCGCCAAGTTCCGGCCGGTCACCCGCTTCGACGGCAAGCCCATCGACGTGCTGCGCGATCCCGAGACCCTCGCCGCCCTCGGCAAGGGGCACGCCCAGGCGATCGGCCGGGCGATCGAGCAGATCGACCGCGCCCGCGGTCGTGCGGCGGAGGCGGCCGCCGCCGTTCCCGCCGCCGCGGTCTGAGGCCGGAAAGAGAGTCCCCGCGAGCATTCGACCGACGCAATCGACACACGAGAAAGAAGCTGGAGGGTGGAAACATGTCCTTGGTGACGTTCGCGGCACACGCCGCGGATTGGGCGGCACAGACGGCGACGCTCGCCGCCGTGCACGCCGACGCGGCCGTGGAGGCCGTACCCGCGGCAGCGGCGCGCGCCGGCGACGGGATGATCCTGCTCGCGCAGGC
>CALCDT010000187.1 GCA_937900425.1 uncultured Alphaproteobacteria bacterium
CGTGGCAGCGTAACTTAAACCAAATGGCCTCCGGCAAACCCGGGGCGGTTCAACACGACAAAAACCCCGCAGGGCCAAAACCCCTCGCGGGGTGCTTCGCGTTCGGAACTCGACCCCGACGCGCAGCCCACGCGCCGCCTCCGCGCCCGGGGCAGGGCGCACGGCTCAGACGCCAGCGGTCCGAACCCAAGGCATCCCGAGCTGCAACGGCTCAATCCGAACGACCGCCCCCCTCGCCACGACGACATCGGCAGACCCCGAACGCTCCCCGCAGCGTCCCCGACGCTGGACAGTCCGGTCCGCCTCGACCACCATGCCGCACCTGAAAAGACGAAGGAGGACGGCATGACGGATATCGGCGCCGAAGGGCGGGAGAAGATCGCGCTCGTCACCGGAGGCGGGACCGGGATCGGGCGGGCGATCACGGTGTCGCTGGCGCGGGCGGGCTACGTCGTCGTGATCTGCGGGCGCCGGGCCACGGTGCTGGACGAGGCGGCGGCGGCCATCGCAGCCGAGACCGGCGGCCGGATCGTGCCGATCGTCGCCGACGTCGCCGACCCCGTGTCGGTCGCCTCGCTGTTCTCGGCGATCGAGGCCGGCTGGGGCCGGCTCGATCTTCTCGTCAACAACGCCGGCATTTTCAGCCGGCCGGTGCCGATGGAGGACCTCGGATTCGAGGAGTGGAACGCGGTGGTCGCCGCCAACCTCACCGGCGTCTTCCTCTGCAGCCAGCATGCGATCCGGATGATGAAGGCCCAGGAGCCGAAGGGGGGGCGGATCATCAACAACGGCTCGATCTCGGCCCACACGCCGCGGCCCTATTCGCTGCCCTACACCGCGACGAAACACGCGGTCACCGGCATCACCAAGTCGATCGCCCTCGACTACCGCTCCCACGGCATCGCCTGCGGCCAGATCGACGTCGGCAACGCGGCGACGGCGATGACCGAGCGGATGGGCGCCGGCGTGCTGCAGGCGAACGGCGAGGTGATGCCCGAGGCGCGGATGTCGGCCGACCATGTCGGCGAGGCCGTCGTCTACATGGCCGGCCTGCCGCTGTCGGCCAACGTGCTGTTCATGACGGTGATGGCGACCGAGATGCCCTACGTCGGCCGGGGCTGAGCGTCCAAGCGGCAGGGGTGGTACGCGGCGGCGGATTTCCGTCCCTGCTCACTCCGCCGGCGCCGCCTTCCGGCCGGACGCCCGGCCAAGGCGCCCCGCGAGGCGGCGGACGGCGACGTAGAACAGCGGCACGAAGAAGATGCCGATGAAGGTCGCGGCGACCATGCCGCCCATGACGCCGATGCCGACGGCGTTCTGGGCGCCGGAGCCGGCACCGGTGGCGATCGCCAGCGGCGTCACGCCGAGGATGAAGGCGAAGGAGGTCATCAGGATCGGACGCAGCCGCATCAACGCGGCCTCGACGGTCGCCTCGACGAGATTCTTGCCGGCGGCTTCCAGCTCCTTGGCGAATTCCACGATCAGAATCGCGTTCTTGGCGGCGAGGCCGATGGTCGTCAGCAGCCCGACCTTGAAATAGACGTCGTTGGACTGGCCGAACAGCGTCGCCGCCGCCAGCGCCCCGAGAATGCCGATCGGCACCGCCAGCATCACCGACAGCGGGATCGACCAGCTCTCGTAAAGCGCGGCGAGGCAGAGGAAGACGACGAGGGTGGAGATGGCGTAGAGCGCGGGTGCCTGATCCCCGGACAGGCGTTCCTGATAGGAAAGGCCGGTCCAGGACGAGGTGAAGCCGCCGCCGAGCTCGCCGACCAGCCCTTCCATCTCGTCCATGGCATCGCCCGAACTGACCCCGTTCGCCGCCTGGCCCTCGATGCTGACGGCAGCAACGCCGTTGTAGCGATCGAGCGAGGGGGCGCCGAAGGTCCAGGAAGTCGAGGCGAAGGCGGAGAAAGGCACCATGTCGCCGTCGCCGTTGCGCACGAACCAGGCGTCGAGGCTGTCGGGCGTCATCCGGTACGGCGCGTCGGCCTGCACGTAGACCGGCTTGATCCTGTCCTGGTTGATGAAGTCGTTGACGTAGGATCCGGCGAAGGCGACCGAGAGCGTCTTGTTGATGTCGGAAAGGTCGACGCCGAGCGCGGCGGCCTTTTCCTGATCGACGTCGATGCGGAACTGGGCCTGATCTTCCTGTCCGCTCTGGCGCACACCGGCGAGCGAGGCCTCGGCGCCGGCGAGGCCGAGCAGCTTCTGCCGGGCCGCCACCAGCGCATCGTGGCCTGCGCCGGCCGCGTCCTGCAGATACATGGTGAAGCCGTTGGACGTGCCGAGATTGGGGATCGCGGGCGGGGCGAGGGCGATGACGCGGCCGTCGCGGATCCTGGAGAAGGCCATCATGGCGCGCCCGGCGATGGCCTGGGCGGTCTGGTCCGCCGCGGTGCGTTCCGAGAAGTCCTTGAGCTTGACGAAGGCCATCGCCGCGTTCTGTCCGGTGCCGGAGAAGCCGAAGCCGAGGCTGGAGAAGACGCTGACCACAGCGTCCTTCTCTTGCGTGAGATAATAGTTCTCCACCTGCTCCACGACGGCGCGGGTCCGCGCCTTGGTGGCCCCGGCCGGAAGCTGGATCATCGTCATCAGCATGCCCTGGTCTTCCTGCGGCAGGAAGGAGGAAGGCAGGTCGCGGAAGAGAGCGGCCAGCGCGCCGCACATCAGCAGGAACACGGCGAAGAAGCGCAACGGCCGGCGGATCACGGCGGAGGCGCCGCGCCCATAGCGAGAGGCCGCCCGGTTGAAGCCGCGGTTGAACAGGCCGAACAGGCCGGCTCGCTCGTGGCCGGCCTTGACCGGCTTCAGCATGGTGGCGCAGAGCGCGGGGGTCAGCACCACGGCGACGACGACGGAGAGCAGCATCGCCGAGACGATGGTGACGGAGAACTGGCGGTAGATGACGCCGACCGAGCCGGCGAAAAAGGCCATCGGCACGAAGACGGCGGAAAGCACCAGCGCGATGCCGATCAGGGCCCCGGTGATCTCGCCCATCGAGCGCACGGTCGCCTCGCGCGGGGAGAGGCCCTCCTCGGCCATGATCCGCTCGACGTTCTCGACGACGACGATGGCGTCGTCGACGAGAAGGCCGATCGCCAGCACCATCGCGAACATGGTCAGCGTGTTGATCGAGAAGCCGGCGAGGGCGAGGATGCCGAAGGTGCCGAGCAGGACGACCGGCACGGCGATGGTCGGGATCAGCGTCGCGCGGAGATTCTGCAGGAAGACGAACATGACGAGGAAGACGAGGACGATGGCCTCGACCAGCGTCTCGACCACCTTCTCGATCGAAAGCTCGATGAAGGGCGTGGTGTCGTAGGCGTAGACGACCTCGACATTCGCCGGCAGGCTCGGCCTCAGCCGCTCCACCGCGGCGCGCACGCCGTCGGCCGTGTCGATGGCGTTGGCGCCGGTGGCGAGATTGATGCCGAAGCCGGCGGCGGGCTGGCCGTTGAAGCGGGCCTCCGACCCGTAGTCCTCCGCGCCGATCTCGACCCGGGCGACGTCGTCGAGGCGGACGAGAGCGCCGCTTTCGTCGGACTTCAGGATGATGGCGCGGAATTCTTCGGGCGTCTTCAGCTGGCTCTGGGCGGTGATGGCGACGTTGATCTGCTGACCCTCGGGCGAGGGCGTGTCGCCGAGCTGGCCGACCGAGACTTGCGTGTTCTGGTCCGAGATCGCGATGGTGACGTCGCCCGGCATCAGCTGGAACTTGGCGAGCTTCGCCGGATCGAGCCAGATCCGCATGGCGTAGCCGGAGCCGAAGACGCGCAGGTCGCCGACGCCGTCGACGCGCTTGAGGGTGTCCTCCAGATTGGCGCTGATCAGGTTGCCGAGGTCGAGCGAACTCATTTCGCCGTCGGTGGAGACCAGCGTGCCCACCATCAGGATGCTGGAGGTCGACCTGGTGACGCTCAGCCCCTGGGCGACGACCGCGTCGGGCAGCGAACTCTCGACGAGCTGAAGCTTGTTCTGAACCTGAACCTGGGCGATGTCCGGATCGGCGGAACTGTTGAACGTGAGGGACACCGACGCGGAGCCGGACGACGTGCTCGAGGCCGACATGTAGTCGAGGTTCTCGAGCCCGGTCATGCCTTGCTCGATGACCTTGGTCACGGCGTTTTCCACGGTCTCCGCCGTCGCGCCCGGATAGGTCGCGGAAATGCGCACGGTGGTCGGCGCGATGTCCGGGTACTGGGTGATCGAGAGCTCGGAAATCGACAGGGCGCCGGCGAGCATGATCGCGATGGCGACGACCCAGGCGAAGATCGGCCGGTCGATGAAGAAGCGTGCCATGGATCTCGCCTCACTTCGCCGTCGCAGGGGCGGCATCGACGGTCGCCGGTGCCGGATCGTCCGCCGCGGCGTCCTGGACGAGGCCGGTCGCGGGATCGAGGGTGACGTCGACGGCCGTGACCTCGGCGCCGTCGCGCAGGCTCTCCCCGCCCTCGACCACCAGCCGGGCCCCGTCCGGGATACCCTCGGTGACGATCCAGTCGTTGCCGGTGGACCGGTCCGCCGCGATGATCCGGGTCTCCGCCGTGCCGTCCGCCGTCACGAAGATCGCGGTCGCCTCGCCCTTCGCGTTGCGGCCGACGGCGCGCTGCGGCACGAGGAAGGCGTTTTCGATCGTGCCGAGGCGGACCTCCGCACGCACGTACATGCCCGGCAGAAGCAGGCGTTGGGGATTGGCGAACCGGGTCCGCAACGTGAACGAGCCCGTGGTGGTGCTGACGGTGGCTTCGGTGCTCTCGATGGTGCCGGTCTCGTCGTAGCGGCTGCCGTCGTCGAGCGTCAGCGTGACGGTGACGGCGTCGCGGTCGCCCTGGAGGCTGCCGTCGCGCAGCATGCGGCGGATCTTCAGCATGTTGGTGCTGGAGTCGGTGAGATCGACGTAGATCGGGTCGAGCTGTCGGATGGTGGCGAGGGCGTCGGACTGGCTGGCGGTGACGAGGGCGCCGGCGGTGACGGTGGAGACGCCGATCTGGCCCGAGATCGGCGCGGTGACCGTGGTGTGGTCGAGGTTGATCCGGGCGGCCTTGACCTGCGCCTCGGCGGCGGCGAGGTCGGCGGCGGCTTCGAGTTCGGTGGCTTTCGCGTCCTCGAGATCCTGTTCGCTGACGCCGGAAATCCTGGCGAGGCGGGTGTAGCGCTCGGACCTGGCCTTCGCGCCGGCAAGGCTGGCTTCTGCCTTCTGGCGACTCGCCTCGGCAGCGGCGAGCGCCGCCTCGTAGCTCGACGCCTCGATGCTGTAGAGCGGATCGCCGGCCGCGACCTCGCCTCCTTCCCGGAAAAGCCTGGCCTCCACGATCCCCGCGACCTGCGGGCGGATCTCGGCCACGGCGGAGGCCACGGTCCGCCCGGGCAGCGCCATCACCACGGGTGCCGAAACCGGATGCAGCGTGACGACGCCGACTTCGGCCTTCGCGGGCGCGCCGGGCATGGCGGCAGAGGGCACGGCCTCTTCCTGACAGGCGGCGAGGCAGAGGCCGAAGGCGATGGGCGCCGCTAGGAGAAGGCGTCGGGGAAGGGCGGGTTTCGACTGCATGGCGGGAAGGTTCCGGGCAGGTGTCGGCGTCCTCGGTGCTGATCCGATCGCCCGAGGCGGGAACGCGCTCGCCTGATCGAGTGACAGGGCGATGGAGGGAAGTCCAGCTTCGTCGCGTTTCCAATTGTAAGCGGATGTATCGCGGCAGGAGGGTACCACGGGCCCGATTGCCGGGAAAATGGCACGAAAAAGGCCCGCCGAGGCGGGCCTTGGGTCTTTCCCTTTCGAGCTGTCACGCGGCCCGAGATACACGGATGCGACACATTTTGCCCAACCTGCGTCGACCGCCAGCCCATCGCACGAGGGTCGAACACGGACTTGCCGTGGCGGGAGGCGGCCGACGTGCGGGGCTGGGAGAATTGCGCCAGGGATGGTCGGAGCGGCTCCGACGCTCGCGGCCCATCGTCAGGTGATCGAGCCGACGACGCCTTCGATCAGGTAGTCGGTGCCCCAGAGCACGCCGTCGTAGAGTCCGAGCGTGCCTTCGATCACCGTGTTGCCGCGGTTGTCCTTGAGCGGTCCGACGAAGATCGGCGCGCCGCCCTTCAGTTCCTCGATGGCGGCGAGCGCCGCGGTCTTCGCCTCCTCGCTGGCGCCGGCGCCGAAGGCGGTGGACTGCACCATGTCGCGGTCGTAGCCGCCCTCGTTGACGTTCGGCAGCTTCTCCCCCTTGGCGATCATCGCGGCATACTGGGTGTAGACCGTGCCCCACTTCAGCTCGGCACCGGTGATGAAGCCGCGGGGGGCGAGGCTCGACTGGTCGGCGTTGTGGCCGCAGGTCTTGGCGCCGCGGCCCTCGGCGGTCTCGACGACGACCTTCGGGCTGTCGACGTGGCAGGCGATGACGTCGCAGCCGGCGTCGATCAGGGCGTTGGTGGCCTCGGCCTCGCGCACGGGCAGCGACCACTCGCCGGTGATGATCAGGCGCACTTCCGCCGCCGGGTTCACCTTCTTCACGCCGAGGGTGAAGCTGTTGATGTTGCGCAGCACCAGCGAGATCGGCTTGGCGGCGACGAAGCCGATCCTGTTGGACGTCGTCGACAGGCCGGCGGCGATGCCGTTCACGTAATGGGCCTGGTCGAGATAGCAGAAATAGCCGCCGAGGTTCGACGGATGCTTGTCGGCGCTCCACAGGCCGGTCGGGTGGCGGAACTCCACGTCCGGATATTTCTTGGCCATCTCGATCATGAAGGGATCGAAATAGCCGAAGGAGGTCGGGAACAGCAGGCTGGCGCCGTCGATGTTGATCATCGATTCCATGGTCTGGCTGACGGCGACGGTCTCGGGCACGTTCTCCTCCTCGACGACGGTGACGTCGGACAGGCTCTTCAGCGCCGCAGCGCCGACCGCGTGGGCCTGGTTCCAGCCGAAGTCGTCGCGCGGGCCGACGTAGATCATGCCGATGGTGAGGCCGGCGGCTCTGGCGGTGAGGCCGGAGCCGAGCAGGGCGGCGCCGGCGGCGGTGCCGAGCAGGCCGCGGCGGGTCATGGTGAAGCGGTTCATGGGTCGTGATCCCCTCGTCGTGGAGCGCCGGCGTCGGCGCATGGTGTCGCATCCGGAGCGGCCCTCGCCGCCCCGTCGGTTGCAGTCGTCATGGGAAAAACGCCGCGTTGACCGCGGACTTGGCGTCTCCGCCGCCGGCGTTTCTGCCGGCGGGCATCTTCGGGCGCCGGCCTTGCAGCCGGCGGGAGGCTTTTGGGCCGGCCCGTGAGCCGGCGGGCGTCGTCGGCGCCGGCGTCTCAGCCGACGGGTGTTTCCGCCTTGCGGCGGGTCCACGTCTCCACCGACATGGTCGGCAGGTCGAACTGGTCGCGGATGCGGGAATAGCCGTGGCCGCCGAGCCGGCCGACGGCGTCCATCGCCCGCTGGTCGACGTATTTGGTGGCCGGGTCGACGGCACCTTCGCGGATGAAGACGCCGAGCACCTCGCCCATGATGATCTCGCGCGATTTTCCCACTTCCAGCGTCAGGTAGCGCCGGCATTCGAGCGCCGCCGGCGCTTCGAGGATGCGCGGGCAGACGACGTGGGTGCCCGGCACCGGCGTCAGGCCGGCCTCGGCGATCTCGTCGACCTCCGGGCCGAAGGGCACGGCACAGACGTTCATGGCGTTAAGCAGGGCGTCGTCGACGATGTTGACGGTGAAATGCTCGGTCTCGCGGATGTTCCTCGCGGTGTCCTTGAACGACATGTCGGCGTGGTTCTCGACACCGATGGCGACGATCGCCGGATCGGCGGTGAGCACGTTGAAGAAGCTGAAGGGCGCGGCGTTGGCGCGGCCCTGCGGGTTCACCGTCGAGACGAAGGCGATCGGGCGCGGGATCACCGTGCCGATCAGCAGCTTGTAGCGTTCGCGCGGGGAGAGGGCCGCGAAGTCGAAATGGACGTGGCTGTCGGCCATGGCTCAGGCGCTCTTCCTGCCGGTCGGCCGGCCACCGTCGATGGGAACCGCCGCGCCGGGGGCGAGCAGCGGGGCGGCGTAGTGCCTCAGCACCTCGGCGAGGTCCGGCGCCGGGGCCTCCTCGGCGAAGAGCGCGCGCTTTTCCACGGCGCCGATGTGATGGTCCATCAGGTGGATCGCGCGCGGCGCGTCGCCCGAGCGCAGCGCCTCGATGATCCCGGCGTGCTCGTTGACGGCGCAGTCGGAGGAATGGGGCCGGCCGTAGAGCGCGAGGATCAGCGAGCAGCGCGAGACGACCTCGCCGAGATAGCGTTCGAGCAGGCGGTTGCCGGACATCGCCCCGAGCTTCGTGTGGAACTCGCCGGCGAGGCGGATCGAGACGCGCTCGTCGCCGCGGGCCCGGGCGGCGTCCTCCTCGCGGACGTGGCCTTCGAGTTCGGCGCCGAAGGCGGGCTTCCAGCGGCGGATCACGAGATCGACCGCCTCGCGTTCCAGCGCCCGGCGCACCTCGAACACCTCACGGGCCTCTTCGAGGCTCGGCCGGGCGACGGTGGCGGTGCGCTTCGGCCGGCTGTCGACGAGGCCCTCGCCGGCGAGGCGGGCGAGGGCGGCGCGGGCGAGGGTGCGGCTCATGCCGAAGAGAGCGCCGATCTCGTCCTCCGGCAGGCGGGCGCCGGGCGCCAGCGCCTGCTCGATGATCGCCTGACGCAGCGCCTCGTAGGCGACGTCGGCGCGGGAGGGGGATTTCGCCATCGTCGGTCGGTTCCGGTGACGCTGCGGTCCTGCATGCGCCTCGCGATCACTTTTGTATACTTGATTGAGGTTCGCAAGCATGCGTGTGGCGCAAATTTTCGGCATCTCCGCTTAATTTTCGGGCTTTTCTTCGTCAAGAAAGTCGCCTTTTCTAGGTTGAGATCCCGCGGGCGGCCTCTGAGGCCTTTGATCTCGTATACCTAGACAAGTCTGCGGATACCCGCCCCGAACCGGCAGAGCCATGACCCGACGCACTATCGCGCTGGCCCTCAACGACCAGCAACTCGAACTCCTCGATCGCACCGTGGCGCGGGGCCTCGCCCCCGACCGGGTCGCCCTCGTCCGTCTCGCCCTGCGCGAGATGGCCGAGAAGCGGGCCGCAAGCGCGGAGACGGCGCCGTGAGCGGGCGCGAGATCCTCTTCGAGCACGTGCTCGAACCCGGCACCGGCAAGGCGATCGAACTCCTCGCCGGCCAGATCCTGAGGATTGAGCAGGTCGCCGGCGGCCAGTGCGTCGACTTCAACTGCTTCAATCTCCACGACTACAAGGAATACATGCACTGCGGCCGGACGCGGACGGTGCACGGCTTCAATCCCTCGAAGGGCACGTTCCTGTGGTCGCAGCCGCCGCGGGAGCGGGCGCTCGTCTACATTCTCGAGGACACCTACGGCCGCAACGACGTGCTGTTTCCCCGCTGCAGCGCCTATCTCTACGAGAGCGCCTACGGCTTTTCCGACCACACCAACTGCAACGACATCCAGGCCGAGGCCCAGCGCGAATACGGCCTGACGCCGGACGACGTCCACGACAGCTTCAATCTGTTCATGTGCACCGAGGTGACGCCGGACGGGGCGGCGACGATCACGCGGCAGACCTCGAAGGCCGGCGATCACGTCGACCTGCTCGCCCTCGTCGACCTGCTGGCGATTCCCAACGTCTGCGGCGCCGACATCATGCGCACCTCGAACTTCGCCCTGAAGCCGGTGCGCCTCACGGTCTTCGCCGCCACCGAGGCGGATCTCGCGGCGGTGCCGCCGACGCCGATCCTCAAGAGCCAGCGCACGCCGAAGGACTTCAAGGTGCCGGCGATCAAGGCGACGCGCGAACTCGTCCGCGATCCGGCCTACGTGCCGGCCTTCACCAACGTGCCGCTCGGGGAAACCGTGATCGAGGTCGACCTCGACGAGGCCGAGGCCGCCGCCTTCGAGGCGCTGCGGCTCGGTCTCTACGGCGACGACGAGGGCGCGGCGCTGCGCGACATCGTGTTCTCCTGGTGGGAGGAGCGGTTCATGAAGGCGTCGAGCGGGGCGCCGGCGATCGGGGATCGGTGAGGAGCGGGAAGACCCCTCATCCGCCCTGCGGGCACCTTCTCCCGCAAGGGGAGAAGGGGGCGGGCGTTGAACGGCCCGTGTCCGCTCGCTCTCGCCCAACCCATGGGTGTCGCGGATCGAGCGTCAGCCTCGCCGCGTCGACCCCCCTTCTCCCCTCGCGGGAGAAGGTGCCCGAAGGGCGGATGAGGGGGGCGATCGGACCTTCACCCTCGTCCCACCCAGCCGACCGAGGAGACCCATGGCCCCCGACTTCCTGATCCGCGCCAAGGCCATGATCCGCGGCATCGACGCCGACGGCACGCCGCAGATCGTCGAGGACGGGGCGATCCTCGTGCGCGGCGGCCTCCTCGCCGAGATCGGTCCGGCGGCCGACCTGCTCGCCCGCCATCCCGATCTCGCCGTCGAGGGCGGCGAGGGGCTGGTCGCAGTGCCGGGGCTGGTAAATTCCCACCATCACTTCGGCCTGACGCCGCTGATGCTCGGGGTGCCGCTCGCCCCGCTGGAGCTGTGGCTGCCGCAGTTCCGCGGCATGCGCCAGGTCGGCCAGCGGCTCGACACGCTCTATTCGGCGATCGAGATGCTGGAGAGCGGCACGACGACGGTGCAACACATCCAGGGCGGTCTCTCCGGCCCGGAGGAGGGCTGGGACCGTACCGTCGACGAGGTGGTGGGCGCCTATCGCGAGATCGGCATGCGGGTGTCGTGGTCCTTCATGATCCGCGACCGCAACCAGCTCACCTACGAGGCCGACGACGCCTTCCTCGCCCGGCTGCCGGAGGACGTCGCCGCCCATTTCGGGGCGCAGGTGACGGCGGCGCTGGCGCCGATCGAACGACACATGGCCTTCTTCGAGGCGGCGCTCGCCCGCTGGCGTGCGGCCGACCCCGACCGCGTTTCGATCCAGCTCGCCCCCGCCAACCTGCACTGGTGTTCGGACCACGCGCTGACGACGATCTTCGACACCGCCCGGCGCACCGGCGCCAAGGTCCACATGCATCTGGTCGAGACCGAGCGGCAGGCGGTGTTCGCGAAAAAGCACACCGGCCGCAGCGCCGTCGGCCACCTCCACCATCTCGGCTGCCTTAGCCCCGACGTCACCCTAGGCCACGGCATCTGGGCGAGCCGCGACGACCTCGATCTCCTCGCCGAGCACCGCTGCACGGTCTGCCACAACGCGTCGTCCGGCCTGCGGCTCGCCAGCGGCATCGCCCCGGTGACCGAGATGCGTGCGCGCGGCATCCCGGTCGCGCTGGGCATCGACCAGTCGAACATCGACGACGACCGCGACATGTGGACCGAGATGCGCCTCGTCCACGCCCTGCACCGGCAGGCGGGAATGTTCAATCCGCGGCCGTCGCCGGCGGAGGTGTTCCAGATGGCGAGCGAGCACGGCGCCGCCACCACCGGCTTCTCCGGCCGGATCGGGCGGCTCGATCCGGGCATGGCCGCGGACGTGGTGTTGATGGACTGGGCGACCATTGCCCGACCCTTCGTCGAGGCGCGCACGCCGCTGCTCGACGCCCTGCTGCTGCGCAGCCGCAAGGGCGCGGTGCGCACGGTGTTCGTCGCCGGCGAGAGGCTGGTCGAGAACGGCCGCGTCACCCGCATCGACCGCGAGGCGGTGCTGGCGGAAATCGCCGGCCGCCTCGGCCGCCCGCCGACGCCGGCCGAGGAGCGGGCCCAGGCGATGGTCGACCGGCTGATGCCGCATCTGGAGGCCTGGTTCCGGGCCTACCCGCACCAGGGCGCGGTGCGGCCCTATCGCTACAACGCGATGGCCGACGAGGAGTGATGCCGAGCCCGGACGGGCGGCGGCCGGTCGGGCCGCGATCGCGCCTAACGTCGACGCGTCGGACGTCCTGCAAGCCGGTACGACCGGTGGACGGGCGCACGTCGGCATCGGCGTGTCGGTCGCGACCGGCCCCCGAAATGACTTGAACGAGCACGCCGCCCGCGGGACAGTCACGACCCGGATGGCCGTCGGATGGTCCGCCGCCTCGCGTTCTCCACCCCACACCCCCGGCGGGCCGGCATCCGGAGAGGACGGCGGGCCCCGTCCCGTGGAAAGCATGCCTTGGCCTCGAACCCATTCTCCCCGGACCCCGCCGGAAAGCGCCTCGTCCTCGTCGGCGGCGGCCATGCCCATGTCGGGGTGCTGCGGGATCTCGCCCGCGACCCGGTGCCGGGGCTCGATCTCGTCGTCGTCGCCAGGGAGGCGATGGCGCCCTATTCGGGCATGCTGCCCGGCCTCGTCGCCGGGATCTACACCGCCGGCGAGATCCACATCGACGTCGCCGCGCTGACGGCCCGGGCCGGCGGGCGCCTGATCCACGACGCCGCGACCGCCGTCGACCGTCACGGCAAGGTCGTGACGACCGAAGGCGGCGCGGCGATCCCCTACGATCTCCTCTCGCTGGACGTCGGCATCACGCCCTCCTTCGCCGGGATCGCCGGGGCCGATCGCCACGCCCTGCCGGTGAAGCCGGTCTCGACCTTCTGGCCGCGCTGCCGGGCGTTGAGCGGAGAGGCCGGCGCGGACGCCCGCATGGCGGTGGTCGGGGGCGGCGCCGCGGGCTTCGAACTGGCGCTGGCGCTGAAGCGCCGGCTCGGTCCGCCGGCCGCGGTGACGCTCGTCGCCGGCGGCCGCCTGCTCGCGGCCTATCCGGCCC
>CALCDT010000188.1 GCA_937900425.1 uncultured Alphaproteobacteria bacterium
GGCCGGCCGGCCGCCGGCGACGGGCTCGGCCTCGCCGGCCGGGTCGTGATCGTCGTCGACGAGGGCGTGACCACCGGAGCGATGGCGACGGCGGCGCTTCGCGCGCTGCGCCGGCTGCGCCCGGCGGAACTCGTCCTCGCCGTGCCGGTGGCGCCCGCCGACACGATCGAGGCGCTGGCGCGGGAGGCCGACCGCCTCGTCATCCTGCAGAAGCCCGAGCTGTTCGGGGCGATCGGCTATTTCTATCGCGTCTTTCCGGCGGTGAGCGAGGTCGAGGCCGAGGCGGCTCTTTCCGGCGCCGCCCCGCGGCGGGACACGCCGACAATGCACTGATTCCAGAGCCGGACCATTCAACGGCCCGGGCCTTTCCGACGCGTCGGGAATTCCGGAGGTGACGGCCCGACCGGCCGACGCCCGTTCGGTCTCGGCTTCGCAGGGAAGGCTCCGACAGACCGATACTCTCGCCCCGGCATGAGGCACGACGGCCGGCGGCGAGGAACTTTCGACGGATCGGCCTGTTCGGGGCGGCACGGGCATTACCCCGCACCGGACCACGACAGGAGACCCCCATGGTGACCACCGTCGGAACTTCAGGCGACTTCCCGACCCTGATCGAGAACATGATCTATCTGGAGCGCGACGCCATCGCCGCCTACGACGCGACGATCGAGCGGCTGGAAGGCGCGGACGCCCGCCAGGCCATCGCCGATTTCCGCAACGACCACCACCGCCACCTCGCCGAACTGACGCAGCTTGCGGCCACCCATGGCGCCAAGGTGCCGGCGGAAGGCGACATGAAGCAGCTGCTCACCACCGGCAAGGTCAAGCTCGCCGGCGTGGTCGGCGGCGACGGCATGGTGCTGAAGGCGATGAGCAGCAACGAGACCGACACGGTCGACGCCTATGCGGCCGCCTGCGAGAACGCCGCGGTGCCGATCGAGGCGAAGCCGGTGTTCGAGCGCGGGCTCGCCGACGAGCGCCGCCACAAGACCTGGATGGACGCGGCGAGCGAGCGGTCCTGAGAGGCGCGGGGAGCGGAGGACGTCGATGGAAGCGCTGTGGCTGCCCGCCGTGTTCGGCGTCCTCGCCCTCGTCATCCTCGCGATCGTGATCCGCGGCGCCTTCCGCAACGCGCGCAAGCTGCCGAAGGATCAGGACTGAGCGGGAGGGGACCGAGGGTTTCGGGCACAGGCGAGCTCGTTTCACCTCGTGCCGGCGTGGATCCTCGCGCTGACGACGTCGCTCCCGCCCCGCGACGGCCTGCCCGCGACCACAAGGAAGAGAGACATGAAACGATCGATGCTGATCGCCACCGTCGCTGCGGCCTTGCTGCTCGCCGGGCCGGTCGTCGCCCAGACCGACGACGCGCCGGCCACGCAGGAAAGCTCCGCCATGAGCGCCGCCGAATTCGTACAGCAGGCGGCGCAGTCGAACATGCTCGAAATCCGGACCAGCCGGCTGGCGCTCGAGCGGGCGAGCAGCGAGGAGGTTCGCGCTTTCGCCCGACAGATGGTCGAAGACCACACCACCGCGACGGAGCAGCTGCAACAGGTGGCGGGCGCCGTGGATGACGCGGGGGTGCCGCAGGAGCTCGACGACCAGCACCGCCAGAAAATCGCCGACCTCGAGGCTGCGCCGGCCGAGGCGTTCGACGATGCCTACATGGCACTGCAGATCGACGCCCATCAGAAGGCGGTCGATCTCTTCGCGATCTATGCCGAGACCGGCGAGGGCGAGATCGCCGGCTTTGCGACGGTGACGCTTGCGAAGCTCCGGGCGCATCTGGCCGCGGCCAGGTCGATCCGGCCATGACGGGCGCCGGCCGTCACCGGCAGGCCCGCCCACCGCACGACACAACAGAGGAAATCCGACGGATGACCCGACACCTCGCGATCCCGATCGCCGCGCTGCTCGCCTCCGCGGTGCTCCTGCCTCCGGCCCCGGCGAGCGCGCAGGAGCCGGGAACGGCGGCGCCGGCGGCGGCGCAGGCCGCAGGCGCGGGGCCTTCGAAGGACACCGCGCCGCGCGCGGGCGCCGACATCTTCTCCGGCCTCGCGCTCGAACGCCCCGAGTGCATCGTCTACGACGCCGACCGCGACCGCTATCTGATCGCGAACATCGCCGGCGACTTCACCGCCGTCGACAACAACGGCTTCATCACCGCCGTGTCGGCGGACGGCACCGTCGACACCCGGTGGATCGCCGGCGGCCAGCAGGGCGTGACGCTCGACGCGCCCAAGGGCATGGCGGTGGACAAGGGCCGGCTCGTCGTCGCCGACATCAACCACGTCCGCGTTTTCGACCTCGCCAGCGGCCGTCCGCTCGGCGACTACGAGATCGCCGAGGCCCATTTCCTCAACGACGTAGCGGTGGATGCGGAGGGCACGATCTACGTCACCGACACCGGAACCGACAGCGAGCCGGGTGGCGTCTTTCGGCTGACGACCCACCATCAGCTTTCGCTGCTGTCGGGCGGCGCCGACCTCAAACGCCCCAACGGAATCGCGCTCCGCGCCGACGGCAATCTGGTCGTCGCCGGTTTCGGCGGCGCCGAGGTGATGGTGATCGGCACCGACGGCCGCCGGCACGACGCTCTCGCGCTTCCGGAAGGCCGGCTGGACGGCCTGCTGGTGCGCGACGACGGCTCGATGCTGGTGACGAGCTGGGACGGCGGATCGCTGGTGGAGGTCGGTGCCGACGGAGCGGTCCGAGTGCTGGCGACCGGCCTCGAACAGCCCGCCTGCATCACCCTCGATCGCGACGGTACCCGCGTTCTCGTGCCGGAGGTCGAAGCCGGCCGGATCACCGCGGTCGACATCCCAGCCGCCGAGTGAACAACAGACCGGAACCGCAGCGGATACGCGTGCGTTCCGCCCGGGCCCGGTCCAGGCCGGGCTCTCCACCGGGCCTGCCGGCGAAACCCGGACGGCCACACACCGCGGAAAGAGAACCGAGGCGATGACGATCCTCGCGCCGGCTGGGGCCGGCCCGCCGAGCCGCCTCCGGCTCTGGCCGCTCGGCGCCGGACTGCTCCTGCTCGCCGGCCTGTGGTTCGGCCCGCTGCCGGGCCTCGCCGCTGTTTCCTTTTCTTCGCACATGATTCTCCATCTCGGCGTCGCCCTCATCGCCGCGCCGCTGGTGGCGATCGGGCTCTTGCGGGCGGGTCTCGGCCCGCCCCGGGGGCTGCCCGTCGTCGCCGGTCTCGGCGCGGCGGTCTTCGAAATGGCGGTGGTATGGGGCTGGCATGCACCGGCCCCCCACGAGGCCGCCGCCCGCGAGGGTGCGATCTTCGTGCTGCAGCAGGCGAGCTTCCTCGCCGCGGGCATGGCGGTCTGGGCCGTCGCCTTCGGCGGACGCGGCCGCGCGGAGGCCGGCATCGGCGCGCTCGTCATGCTGGCGACCTTCGCTCACATGGCCATGCTCGGCGTGTTGCTGACCCTGCCCGGCCACCTGCTCTATCCGCCCGACATCTGCGGCGGCGCCTTCGGCCTCTCTCCGCTGGAGGACCAGCGCCTCGGCGGCACGCTGATGGCGGTCGGCGGCGGACTGCCCTATCTCGGCGGCGGCCTCGTGCTGCTGCACCGGCTGATCGAAGGCCGCTGACCGGGCCCGCCGAGCGGCGGCGAGCGGGCGGTTGTCGTCTCCGGCGGCATCGCCGCCGCTCCCGCGGCCCGGCTCAGCCGCCCTTGCGCCAGGGAATGATGCTGATGTCGCCGCCGACCTCGATCACCGCGAACTTGATCTCGTCGAGCCGTTCGAGGCCCTGCTGCTCGCGGGCGGCTTCGAGAATGTCGTCGAGACCGACGCGCGAGCGCCGGATCGCCCGCATGTCGGGCTCGCCCTCGCGGATCAGCACGGTCGGCATCCCGTCGATCAGTTTGGCGGTTCCGGGCCATCGCCGTTTCAGTTCGGCGAACAGGATGTCGATGGTGAAGAGGGTCAGGATCAGAACGAAGGCGTTGGTGAGGGAGAAGTCGTCGCCGAGCAGGGCCTGCTGGGTCGTCTCGGCGACGATGAGGACGAGCACGAAATCGAAGGTGGTCATCTCCGACATCGAGCGCCGGCCGGCCAGGCGGACGACGACGAGCAGGAAGAAATAGACGGCACAGCCTCTGACCACCGACTCCATCGCCGCCTCCTTCGACCGACCCTGCTCGCCCTGCGCCGATTTGGTGGACGCCGAACGCCCGACCGTGGCTCCACGTTCCGGAGCCAGGCGCCGAGCACGGCGCCGGTGTCACGGCAGCACGACGGTGGACACCTCGCCGCTCGCAGCGCCGCCGGCGACTGCGTAGCGGGCAAGGCCCGGCCCGCGGGCGCGGATGTCGAGGGTGACGTCGAGCGGACCGTCGGCCGGCGCATCGAAAACGAGGCGGGTGCCGCCGGCCTCGGCGGTCTCGGCCCGCGGCCGCGGGCGGATGGCCTCGATCGAGAAGGACGCGAAGAAAGCGTCGCCGAGCAGCAGGTCGCGCCGGGGCGAGGTGCCCGCGAGCCGGGCCTGGAGGCTGTCGGCCGCCTGCCAGCGCGCGATCCGCGGCAGGTCGATCCGGCTGCCACCCGCCTCGACCCGCTGGCGCGACAGCGGCCCGCCGGACCCGGTGGCCCCGGCGAGGGCGAGCATGACGAAGACACCGAAGACGACCCAGGCGATGCGTTCGGCACGCCAGAACCGCTCCTGCAGGCGGCGGTCGGCCTGGTCGTCGACGCCGGCCAGGCCACCCGGATGCCCGCCGGGGGACGGGGTAGCCTGCCCGGCCGGCGGGCTCATCGGGAGGCGGTTCCGGGCTCGGCCATCTTGCGGTGCATCTGCGCCAGCATGTCGGCGGGAAGGAGATGGGCCATCGCGGCCTGGATCTTGTTGCTGAAGCCGCTGACGACGCCGGCCTCGCCCTTCATCATCGCCTGATAGCCGACCGCGGCGACCTTCGCCGGATCTTCCTTGGAATCGGATGCGCCGACCTTGGTGTCTTCCATGCCGGCGCGTTCGAAGAAGGCGGTGTCGGTCGGTCCCGGCATCAGGCAGGTCACCGAGACGCCGCTGTCCTTCAGTTCGTTGCGCAGCGCCCAGGCGAAGCTGTCGACGAAGGCCTTGGTCGCGTTGTAGACGGCCTGGAAGCTGCCGGGCATGAAGCCGGCGATCGAGCCGGTGAGGAG
>CALCDT010000189.1 GCA_937900425.1 uncultured Alphaproteobacteria bacterium
CCTGCGCGCCGCCGGCCGCGGGCCGTCGGTTGCGGCGGATGGATCGCCGGGGCGAGCGGGGCGATCGCCGTCGCGGCCGCGGCGTCGGCGAGGGAGGGCGGGCCGGCCGCGAGGGGCGGACCGGGAAGGAACGGCGGACCCTCCGTCGGCGGAACGTCGGCGCCCGCCTCGTCTTCAACGTCCGGCGCGGCGTCGACGGCGTCGTGAGGCAAGCCGGCCGCACCGGCTTCGGCGTCGGCCGCTGGCTCGGGCCGACCCGGGAACGGGGTGGTCGGGTCCGGCACGGGTCGGCCGGACGTTTCGGCACAGAAGCCGGCGTTGCCGTCCGGCGTCACGACGTACCCCCGCCGGCGCCGGGGAGAACGGCGGCGGCGACCGGCGCCGCCGCCTCGAAATGCCGGCTCTGCCAGGCGAAGCGGGCGAGCAGCACCGAGCCGACCAGGGTGACGCCGCAGACGATGCCCATCCAGATGCCGACGCCGCCGTAGCCGAGCCAGAAGGCGAACAGGCAGGCGAGCGGCATGCCGACGCCCCAGTAGCCGAGGGCCGAGGCGATCATGGCGAAGCGGTTGTCGTCGAGGCCGCGCAGCACGCCCATGCCGGCGCCGTAGAGACCGTCGGCGAAGATGAAGCCGGCGGCGAAGGGAATGAGCGTCGTGGCGATCGCCACCGTCGAGGCGTTCTCGGGCAGCCGGGCATCGAGGAACAGGCCGATGAAGGTCGCCGGGAAGGCGGCGACGACGAGGGCGGCGGCGGTCATCGACAGGATCGACAGGGTGGAGGCGACGTTGCCGGCCCGCCAGGCGTCGTCCATCGCCCGGGCACCGCGGCGGTAGCGGATGCGCAGGGCGCCGGCGTCGCCGAAGGCCGAGGCGAAGGCCCAGGCGATGGTGCCAAAATTGAGTGCGATCTGGTGGGCGGCGAGCGTCGCCGCGCCGAACTGGCCGATCAGCAGGGTCAGCGTCAGGTAGTAGACGTTGTCGATCGCCTGCATCATGCCGATCGGCAGGCCGCGGCCGAAGACGTGGAATAGGCCCTTCACACCGGCGATGCCGAAGGGAACCTTGCGCCGGCGCGGCCCGAGATGGACCACGGCCAGCATCACCAGCGCCCCGGCCCAGCTGACGAGGACGAAGGCCCAGGGAATGCCGAGCCAGCCGACCTCCGGCAGGCCGCCGTGGCCCGAGACGAGGCCGAAGCCGAGCAGCACGTAGACCGCGATCGAGATCGGCGTCAGCACGAACAGGATCGAGGCGAGGCCGAGGGCGGGAAGCGCCGCGCGCATCAGCCCGAGGCGGATCAGGTTGGCCGGTTCGGCCCAGCGCATGATGTCGAGCACCGCGGCGGTGCCGGCGACGATCTCCGGGTCCTGGCCCAGGGCGAGCAGCAACGAGGGCGCCGCGCTCATCCAGGCGAAGGACAGGATCGAAAGCAGGCCGGCCAGCACGAGGCCGCGGCTGTAGCTCTCGGCCACCGCCCGGCCGTCGCCGGCCCCTTCCGCCTCCGACATCATCAGCCCGGCGATGACGACGACGCCGCAGAGGATGTTGGTGCTGACGGCGGCGCGGATGGCGAGGCCGCCGGCCGCCAGCGCGTCGGCGCTGGTCCAGCCGAACATCAGCAGCGTCGCCGTGGTGGTGGCGAGATTGGAGAAATGGGCCATCGAGATCGGCCCGGCGAGCCGCAGCGTCTCGGTGACGTGGCCGCCGAGCGGTCTGGCGCCGACGCGGTCCGAGGGCCGGTCCCGCGAGCCGGCGATGGCCCGCGATCCGGTCGCGAACCTCGGCCAGCGCCGTCGCGGGGTGGCGAAATCCGGGGAAAGGCGGGCGGCGTCGGGTCCGGGAAGGTCGTCGGCAGTCATCGGGCCTCGTTCCCCGCGCTGCGGCGGCCGCGCGGCGGGCTGCTCGCTGGTTCCCCGCACCGCAGGGCGACGGGGTCCGCAAGACGTCTCGTCGATGGTCCGGCGCAGGCTCGCCCGTCACAGACCGCAAGCGCGGCCGGCGGGTGAACCCGCGCCGGAAGGAGGCCGGACGAGCGGGCCGAGAAGAGGGGGAGGATCGGAGCCGTCCGGCCCTTCCTGACTAGCCCCGGCGCCGGCAAGGAACCATCGCCAAGGCGCCAACCGTCCTTCGGCCGCGTCCGTGGACGGCCTGCCCAAGGCTTCGGCAGGTTGCCGGAGAGATGGGCGCTGCCAGGGGTGCGGGAAGGGCGCCGGTGGGGCGGCCGGCGGGCGGTCGGCGAGGCGACGGGCCACTCTCGCCGCGGCTTCCGCAGGCAGGAACACCCTCGGCGCGAACGGGCGCAATGACAAAAGAGGATGACGGGTTCTTGATGGGAATCGATCAGCGGCGAGGTGGATCGTCGCAGGTGGCGATGCTATCCCCCTTGCCGAACGAGGCGGGCCGCCGGCGGGCCGGACGACGGGTCGACCGACGGTCCGGATCGTCCCGGCCGGCCCGGGACGCGGGCTTTGCGATCATGCCGGCGAGGAGACCGGCAGGGGGAGAGCAACACGGCATGGCGACGCTCGACGTGATCACCCTCGGCCGCTCGTCGGTCGATCTCTACGGCAGCCAGATCGGCGGCCGGCTCGAGGACATGGCCTCCTTCGAGAAATACATCGGCGGCAGCCCGACAAACATCGCCTGCGGCACCGCCCGGCTCGGCCTGAAATCGGGCCTGATCACCCGGGTCGGCGACGAGCACATGGGCCGCTTCATCCGCGAGCAACTGGTGCGCGAAGGGGTCGACGTGCGCGGCGTCGTCACCGATCCGGAACGCCTCACCGCCCTCGTCATCCTCGGTATCCGCGACGAGGACAGCTTCCCGCTGATCTTCTACCGCGAGAATTGCGCCGACATGGCCCTCTGCGAGGCCGACATCGACGAGGCGCTGATCGCCGACACCCGGGCGCTGGTGGTCACCGGAACGCACCTCAGCAACCCGCGCACCGAGGCGGCGGTGCTGAAGGCGCTGCGTCTCGCCCGCGCCCACGGCGTGCGCACCGCCCTCGACGTCGACTATCGCCCGAACCTCTGGGGCGTCGCCGGCCACGGCGAGGGCGAAAGCCGCTTCGTCGCCTCCGACATGGTCACCGCCAAGCTCAAGGCCCACCTCCACCTGTTCGACCTCATCGTCGGCACCGAGGAGGAGTTCCACATCGCCGGCGGCACCACCGACACGATCGCGGCGCTGAAGGCGGTGCGCACCGTCAGCGCGGCGACGCTGATCTGCAAGCGCGGCGCGGCCGGTGCCGTGGCCTTTTCCGGCGCGATCCCGGCGACGCTCGACGAGGGCGAGGCGGGACCCGGCTTTCCGATCGAAGTCTTCAACGTTCTCGGCGCCGGCGACGGCTTCTTCTCCGGCCTGCTCAAGGGCTGGATGGAGGACGCGCCCTGGCCGCAGGCGCTTAAATACGCCAACGCCTGCGGCGCCTTCGCGGTCTCCCGCCACGGCTGCACCCCGGCCTATCCCTCGCTCGAGGAGCTCGAGTTCTTCCTGAAACGCGGCGTCGTCCGCCCGGATCTTCGCAACGACGAGGCGCTGGAGCAGATCCACTGGGCGACCAACCGCCGCCGCTCCCACGGGCCCGATCTCGCCGACGCCCGCATCTTCGCCTTCGACCACCGCCTCCAGCTCGAGGAGATGCCGGGCTACGAACCGGCGAAGGGCGGCGCCTTCAAGAAGCTGTGCCTTTCCGCGGCGCTGAAGGTGCAGGACGGACGGGCCGGCTACGGCATCCTCTGCGACGAGCGCATCGGCCGCGCCGCTCTCTACGCCGCCGCTGGCACCGGGCTGTGGATCGGCCGGCCGGCGGAGTGGCCGGGATCGCGCCCGCTGACGCTGGAGCCCGCCCTCGGCCCCGATTGCGGCGGCCTGCGCGAATGGGCCCGCGAGCACGTCGTCAAGGTGCTCTGCTTCTGCCATCCGGACGATGCGCCGGAGCGGCGGGCCGAGCAGGAGGAAACGGTGAAGCGGCTGTTCACCGCGGCGCGGCGCAACCGTCTCGAATTCCTTTTGGAGATCATCCCCTCCAAGGTCGCCCCGACCGACGACGACACCACCGCGGTGCTGATCCGCCAGTTCTACGCCGCCGGCATCTATCCCGACTGGTGGAAGCTCGAACCGCTGAAGACGAAGGCGGCCTGGACGAAGGCGATCGCCGCCATCGAGGCTCACGACCGGCACACCCGCGGCATCGTCGTGCTCGGCCTCGACGCGCCGGAGGCGGACCTCGCGGCGAGCTTCCGCGTCGCCGCCGGCTTTCCCCTCGTCCGCGGCTTCGCGGTGGGACGCACGATCTTCGGCGACGTCGCCCGGGCCTGGATGACGGGCGAGATGGCGGACGAGGCCGCGGTCGAGGAGATGGCGCGGCGCTACGCCCGCCTCTGCGCACTTTGGGATCAGGCACGCGGAAACGCCCGGGAGAAGGCAGCATGACGAAGACGATTCGCCTGACGGCCGCACAGGCCATGGTCCGCTGGCTCTCGGTGCAGATGACCGAGGACGGCGAGCGGTTCATCGAGGGGGTCTGGGCGATCTTCGGCCACGGCAACGTCGCCGGCATCGGCGAGGCGCTGCACGGCATCGGCGAGGCGCTGCCGACCTGGCGCGGCCAGAACGAGCAGACGATGGCCCACGCCGCCATCGCCTACGCCAAGACGAAGAAGCGGCGGCGGGCGCAGGCGGTGACCTCCTCGATCGGTCCCGGCGCCACCAACATGGTGACGGCGGCGGCGCTCGCCCACGTCAACCGGCTGCCCGTCCTGTTCATCCCCGGCGACGTTTTCGCGGGCCGCCGGCCCGACCCGGTGCTGCAGCAGATCGAGGATTTCGACGACGGCACCGTCTCGGCCAACGACTGCTTCCGCCCGGTGGTGCGCTATTTCGACCGCATCACCCGGCCCGAGCACCTGCTGACCGCGCTGCCGCGGGCGCTCGCGGTGATGACCGACCCGGCCAACTGCGGCCCGGTCTGTCTCGCCTTCTGCCAGGACGTCCAGGCCGAGGCCTTCGACTATCCGGAAGGCTTCTTTTCGCCGAAGGTCTGGCGCATTCGCCGGCCCGAGCCGGACCCGCGCGAGGTCGCCGAGGTCGCCGACCTGATCCGGGCGGCGAAGGCGCCGGTGATCGTCTCCGGCGGCGGGGTGATCTACTCGCAGGCGGAGGCGACGCTCGCCGCCTTCGCCCGCGCCCGCAACATTCCCTTCGTCGAGACCCAGGCCGGCAAGGGCGCCAACGGTTGGGACGATCCCTTCAACTACGGCGCCCCCGGCGTCACCGGCTCGGCCTGCGCCAACGCGCTCTGCGAGAAGGCCGACCTCGTCATCGGCGTAGGAACCCGGTTCCAGGACTTCACCACCGGCTCCTGGTCGCTGTTCGCCAACCCCGATCGCACGCTCGTCTCCATCAACCTCCACCCCTACGACGCCGCCAAGCACGGGGCCGTGCCGGTGGTCGGAGATGCGAAGGTGGTGCTGGAGGCGCTGACGAAGGCGCTCGGCGACCATCGTGCCCCCGACTTCGACGCCGCCTCCCGCCTCGCCTGGCACGAGACGGTGCGCACCGTCACCGCCGCCCCCGGGCCGGAAGCGGGCAACGCCCTGCCGACGGATGCGCAGGTGATCGGCGCCGTCCAGCGCACCGCGACGGCGAACACCGTGGCGATGTGCGCCGCCGGCACCATGCCCGGCGCGCTCCACGTGCTGTGGCAGGCGGCCGCCGGCGGCTACCACATGGAATACGGCTTCAGCTGCATGGGCTACGAGATCGCCGGGGCGATGGGCATCAAGCTCGCCGCGCCGGACAAGGACGTCGTCTGCTTCGTCGGCGACGGCTCCTACATGATGGCCAATTCCGAACTCGCGACCGCGGTGATGCGCCGCGTGCCCTTCACCGTGGTGCTGACCGACAACCGCGGCTACGGCTGCATCAACCGCCTGCAGATCGGCTGCGGCGGCGCCGAGTTCAACAACCTCTACAAGGACACGAACGTCGAGGCGCAGCCGGAGATCGACTACGTCGCCCACGCCGCCGCGATGGGCGCCCATGCCGAGAAGGCGGTCTCGATCGCCGACCTCGAGGCGAAGATCCTCGCCGCCCGCGGCCGCGCGGTGCCGAGCGTCATCGTCATCGACACCGACCCCGCACCCGGTACCGGCGCCGGCGGCCATTGGTGGGACGTCGCGGTGCCGCAGGTCGGCGGGCCGGAACGGCTGGAAGCGGCCCGGGCGCGCTACGAGGCGGGGCTGTCCGGGCAGCGCGTCGTCGGGTGAGGGGAGGCGAGGGGGACCGCAGGCCCAGCCTCACCCTCGAGATCACGGAAAGGATGCCCATGAGCCCGCTGCTGCGCAGACCCTTCGGCGACCACGGCAAGGTCCACGAGATCACCCCGCAGTCGGCCGGCTGGCGCCACGTCGGCTTCTCGCTCTACCGGCTGCGCGCCGGCGAAAGCGCCGCCGAGGCGACGGGCGAGCGCGAGGTGATCCTCGTCGTCGTCGAGGGCAAGGCGGCGATCACCGCCGCCGGCACCGACTGGGGCCTGCTCGGCGCGCGCATGGACGTCTTCGAGAAGACGGCGCCGCATTGTCTCTACGTCCCGAACGGGGCGGAGTGGCGGGCGACGGCCGCGACCGACCTCACCCTCGCCGTCTGCTCGGCGCCGGGGCGCGGCGGCCATCCCGCCCGCCGGATCGGCCCGGAGGGCATCGCGCTGACGCCCCGCGGCAAGGGCCAGAACACGCGCTTCATCAACAACATCGCCATGGAGAACGAGGATTTCTGCGACAGCCTGCTGGTCACCGAGGTCTTCACGCCGTCCGGCAACTGGTCGTCCTACCCGAGCCACCGCCACGACGAGGACGATTTTCCGCGCATCACCTATCTCGAAGAGACCTATTACCACCGCCTGAACCCGGCCCAGGGCTTCGGCGTCCAGCGCGTCTACACCGAGGACGGCAGCCTCGACGAGACGATGGCGGTGAAGAACCACGACGTCGTCCTCGTCCCCCGCGGCCACCACCCCTGCGGCGCCCCCTACGGCTACGAGATGTACTACCTCAACGTCATGGCCGGCCCGCTGCGCAAATGGCGCTTCGAGCCCGATCCGGCGCACCGCTGGATCATGGAGAGGGATGCCTGAGGCGGGTTCCTCGCTCCGCTGATCAGTTGCAATTCCCGCCGCCCCGGTAGGCTGGAGAGTTCCATCCTGCCGTCCATGGCTATTGCGAAAGCCTCTGGCGCGGTGCAGAGTTTGCCCCGTCCCGCAATGCAGCAGGGTCGCCTTCCGGACGCAGACCGACCGGCGGGTCTGTCGTCTCGGACGCCGGGCGGTGCAACGTCCGCGCATCCACGGGTTTCCGGGACTTGCCTGGCGTGCAGCGGGCCGGAATCGGAACGTCGGCCGAATGCATGTATGGAGATTTCGTCGGCGGGGTGTCGGTCCCGCCAAAATTGCAGATTGTCCCGTCGGCCGAACGCCGTTCCCGGTGCGAAGCCGGGTCGGAAGGGGACGATGAGAAGAATGTCTTTGAGATCGGGCTTGTGATCCGCAGCCGCTCGCGCAGAGCGCAAGGCGCGCCGACGGTTCGCTACAGCGAAGGCGAGGTTCTATGAATCCCTATACCAAACTGCCGAAGTCGGCGTTCTGGCGGCCGGCGGTCGCCGACCGATCGATGTTCGAGATCGAGGGGCTCTGGTCCCCGAAATTTCGGATCACGCCGCAGATGCCTGTTGCGACCTACGGATCCTGCTTCGCCCAGCACATCGGCAATGCCTTGAAGAGCCGTGGTTTCGACTGGATGATCTCGGAGAGGGCTCCGCCCGGCATGAGCGAAGCCAACGCCAAGAAGTTCAACTACAACGTCTTTACGAGCCGCACCGGCAACATCTACACCACCACACTGCTCAGGCAGTGGACGTCCTGGGCCCTCGGCCACGCGGAAGCGCCCGAGGAGTTCTGGGAGAAGGATGGCCGCTTCTACGATCCTTTCCGTCCGGCGGCCGAAGACGACGGTTTCGAGTCGATCGACGAGGTGCGCAGGACACGGCGTGTGACCATCGACGCCTTCCGCCGCAGCATCACCGACTCCCAGGTCTTCGTCTTCACGCTCGGTCTGACCGAAAGCTGGATAAACGCCGCCGAAGGATACGAGTATCCGATGTGCCCCGGCACGGTCGCCGGCGACTTCGACGAGAGCCTGCACAAGTTCGTCAACGAGGACTTCCGCCAGGTTCGGGACGGGCTGATCTCCTCGATCGAGATGATGCGGGAAGCCAACCGCAAGCTCCGGTTCCTGCTCACCGTCTCACCGGTACCGCTCACGGCCACCGCTTCCGACAAGCACGTTCTGGTCGCGACCATGTACTCCAAATCGGTACTTCGGGCGGTCGCGGGCCAGCTCGCGTCGACGGCGGCCTACATCGACTACTTCCCCTCCTACGAGATCATCAACAGCCCGGTGTTCAAGGGTGCCTTCTTCGGACCGAACCAGCGCAACGTCACGTCCTACGGCGTCAATTTCGTGATGGACCACTTTTTCACCTGCCTCACCGACAGGTTCGGCCCGGTGGAGCCGGCCGCCGCGGTCGAGGAGCGCCGGGTTCGGCCCTCCAAGCGACGGCGTACGGCGGACGAGGTCTGCGAGGAAGAGCTGCTCGGGGCGTTCGGAGGGTGACCATGAAGATCGCGATCATCGGCAACAGTCACATCGGTGCGTTGAAACGAGGCTGGGACGTCATTTCGGGCGCGTTTCCCTCCGTGGAAGTCGTCTTCTTCGGAGCGAAGGGGGAATCGCACAAGGATCTGGCGCTCGAGGGACGTACACTCGTCGCCAGGAGGCCGGGACTGCGGCGCTCGATCGAGTTCACCTCCGGCGGGCTGACCTCCATCGACCTCGACGACTATGACATGTTTCTCGTCTATGGCTTGAGCTCGAATCCCTACTTTGCCGACATCGACGGAAAATACTCCCGAAAGGCCATCGAAGTCACCATGCGGGACAGAACCGAAGGTCGACTCGGCTTCAAGATCGTCATGATGATCGCCAGTGCGTGCGACAAGCCGATCTACGTCGGGCACAATCCCCTCCGTGCCGAGCGAAGGAACAAGTCTTCGCAGGATCTCACGGCCTATCTGGATGGCCTCGCGCAGATCAACGCCGCCATCTACGAGCCGCTCGGTGTCCACCTGGTCGGGCAGCCGGCGGACACCATCGTCAACGGACGGAACACGGAGTTGCACTTCACCCAGGGCTCCAAGCGTTTGGAGACCAAGGTCGAGGAGACCATCCGCCTTCACGACGAGGAAGATCGCACTCACATGAACGACGAGTTCGGAGTTCTGTGGATGCGCAAGTTCCTCGCACAGGTCACCGCCGCTCAGTCCGTGATGGCCGACTGAGCGCATCGACGATGTCGCCGCCTGGTTCGGCGGACCCGCGTTGGCAGGCTCGACGACCCTTTCGGCCAGCCCCGGTCGGCCAGCCCCGGCTGCTTCGTCAGCCGAAATGGCGATGATGCTCCCGCGTCTGCGGCGCCGCCGTCTCGCTCGCCAGCCGGGCGCCTTCCTTCATCGCCCCTGCGACCAGATCGTAGGTCTCGCCCCACGCCAGTGCCAGATCGTCGGTCCACTCCGGTCCCAGTCCCTGTTCGAGCGTATGGAGCAGGGCGGCGCCGACGAGGTCGTAGTGCCGGTCGGTGACGCCGTAGGCGACGTGGCGGGCGCCGAGGGCGTGGACGACGGAGAGGATGCTGTCGATCTGGTGGAGGTTCTGGATCGCGACGGCGAGTGTCTTGATCAGCTTGCCCTTCTGCTCGCTCATGTCGGCGGGGAACAGCGGCCGCACCTCGGGCGCGGTTGCGAACAGGCGGTCGTAGAAGAGATCGGCGGCGAGGCCGGCGATCGGGATCACCTTGCCGAAGCTGGCCTGAACGAGTGCGATCTGCTGGGGCGTCATGTCGGGGCGTCCTTGATCCTGAAGTGCGGCCTTGCGCGATAGCTGCACTCCTCGCACGCGAATGTTTCGTTATTGTCCCCCTTCAGGTTTCAAATTCGTAACACCGCCGCGGCCGGGCGGTCCCGTTCCGACCGGGCGGCGGCGGTCCTTCCACCGAGAGCGGGTCCTCGACGGCGTAAGGCCGGCGGAAGGAAACCCTCCGCCGGCCTCGACGAAAACCGTCATGCGGACGCCGTGCCCGCTTGCCGGTCAGCCCTGCGTCTTGTGGGCGCGCAGCATCCAGATCGCCTTCTCATGGGCGCCGATGCGCTCGGTCAGCAGGTCGTGGGTGACGAAATCCGACTTCTCCTCGGCCTCCTCGGCGATCTCGCGGGCGCGGGAGGCGCAGCTTTCGTGGGCGCTCGCCAGCAGTTCGAGCATGTCGTCGGCCGAGGATTTCGGGTCGACCGAGAAGCCGGTCGGCGACAGCACCGAGCCCTGCTTGGAGGGAACGTGGAAGCCGAGGGCGAGGATGCGTTCGGCGATGACGTCGATGGCGGCGAACAGCTCGCCATACTGCTTCTCGGTCAGTTCGTGGATCGACAGGAAGGCGCCGCTGCGCACGTTCCAGTGCACGATCTGGGTCTTGACGAGGAGGCTGTAGCTCTCCTCGAGGATCTCCGAAAGGTGCTCCGAGATGACGCGGCGGTCTTCCGGCGCAAGGCCGGTCTTGACCACGTCCTTGCGGCTGATCGGCGAAACGTTGGAGGGGTTCGGCTTCATGATGTTTCTCCGTTGCGGGGAATGTCGCGGGAGAAACGTCGCGGCGTCGCCGAGGTTCCCCGCCCGGGGCCGGAGACAGGGCGGGAAACTTCGGTGAGGAAGGGCTCACTCGGCGGCGCGGGAGTGGCCGGCCTCGTCGGTGCCGGGCTCCTTCCACACCAGCACCGGCTGGCGGGCGGCGCGGGTCTCGTCGAGCCTGCGGCGCGGGGCGTGGAGCGGCGCGGCCCGGAAGGCCGCCGCTTCGCCGGCCTTCGCCCGGGCGACCAGCGCGCGCAGCGCGTCGGCGAACTGGTCGAGGCTCGCTCTCGATTCCGATTCCGTCGGCTCGATCAGCAGGGCGCCGTGGACGACGAGCGGGAAATACATCGTCATCGGGTGGAAGCCCTCGTCGATCATCGCCTTGGCGAAGTCGAGCGTCGTGACGCCGGTGCCGTCGAGGAAGCGGTCGTCGAACAGCACCTCGTGCATCACCGGCCCGTCGCCGAAAGGCAGCGACATGACGTCGGCGAGCCGTGCCTTCAGATAGTTGGCCGACAGCACCGCGTCTTCGGCCGCCTGGCGCAGGCCGTCGGCGCCGTGGGACATCATGTAGGCGAGCGCCCGCACGAACATGCCCATCTGGCCGTGGAAGGCGGTGACGCGGCCGAACGGCCGGGCGCCGTCTCCGGCCCCCTGACGCGTCTCGACGAACTCGGCCGAGCCGTCGGCGGCGAAGCGCACGAAAGGCACCGGCGCGAAGGGCGCCAGCCGCTCCGACAGCACCACGGGCCCGGCACCCGGGCCGCCGCCTCCGTGGGGGGTCGAGAAGGTCTTGTGGAGGTTGATGTGCATGGCGTCGACGCCGAGGTCGCCGGGCCGTACCTTGCCCATGATGGCGTTGAAGTTGGCGCCGTCGGCGTAGACGAAGGCGCCGGCGTCGTGGACCGCCGCGGCGATCGCGACGATGTCGCGCTCGAAGCGGCCGCAGGTGTTGGGGTTGGTCAGCATGATCGCGGCGACGTCGGCCGACAGTCGGTCCCGCACCGCCGCGACGTCGACCGTGCCGTCGGCCCGCGCCGGGATCGCCACGACCCTGTAGCCGAGCAGCGCCGCGGTGGCCGGATTGGTGCCGTGGGCCGATTCGGGCACCAGCACGTCGGAGCGCGCCTCGCCGCGGGCGGCGAGCGCCGCCTTGATCGCCATCATGCCGCAGGCCTCGCCGTGGGCGCCGGCCTTCGGGCTCATCGCCACCGCGGCCATGCCGGTCGCCGTCATCAGCCAGCGGCCGCATTCGGCGACGAGTTCGAGCGCGCCCGGCACCGTGGAGAGCGGCTGCAGCGGATGGATGTCGGCAAAGCCCGGCAGCCGGGCCATCTTCTCGTCGAGCCGCGGGTTGTGCTTCATCGTGCACGAGCCGAGCGGATAGATGCCGAGGTCGATCGCGTAGTTCTGGCGCGACAGCCGCACGTAGTGCCGCATCGCCTCCGGCTCGGTGAGGCCGGGAAGCTCCAGCGGCGCCGTGCGGCCGTGACCGCCGAGGCGCGAAGTCGCCGTCTCGGGCTCTTCGACGTCGACGCCAGTGACATCCATCCGCCCGACCTCGAACAGCAGGCCTTCGTCGATGTCGAGGCCGCGGTTGCCGGTGACGGTGGCGGGGGCCGAGGCCGCCACGGCGGTCGGGGCGGTGGGGCGGCCCTGCGGGTTCATGGTCATGGCTGGTCGGCTCCGGGCGCGGGTTGCAGGGCGTTCCAGATGGTGTCGAGGACGCCTTGACGGTTGTCGATCAGTTCGGTGTTCCACAAGCGCAGTACCCGGAAGCCCTGCGACAGGAGCCAGGCGTCGCGTCGGGCATCCGCCTTGCTTTCGGCGTGCTGACCGCCGTCGAGTTCGATGATCAGGCGCTTCTCGAGGCAGACGAAGTCGGCGATGAACGGGCCGATCGGCATCTGTCGGCGAAACTTGAAGCCGTCGAAACGCCGGCCGCGCAGGAGACGCCATAGTGTGCGCTCGGCGTCCGTCGGGTCATGGCGCATGTGGCGGGCGAAGGTTCGCAGGTGAGTCTTGCGTGCGCGGCCCCCCTCATCCGCCCTTCGGGCACCTTCTCCCGCGAGGGGAGAAGGTGGTGGGGAGGCGAGGCATTCTTCGTTTCGGTCCGGCTGCGAATGCGGCTCGGCCTTTGAGGCGCCTGCCACGACAGGTTCTCTCTCGTCTTGACTGCCGCCCATCCCCGTCCTCCCCCTTCTCCCCTCGCGGGAGAAGGTGCCCGAAGGGCGGATGAGGGGGCAGGCGGCGATTGTCGCGCTCTCCCTGTAAAACCACGTCATCCGATCACCTCCCGCAACCCCGCGACCAGCGCCTCGCGATCCTCCGCCGTCGTCGTCTCGGTCGCGGCCAGCACGATGAGGTCGTCGAGCCCGTCCGCCGCCCATTCGAGCCGCGAGACCGGGACACCGGCTAGGATGCCGCGCCCGGCGAGGCGCTCGACCACGGCGGCGGCGTCGCCCGGGACGCGGATCGTGAACTCGTTGAAGAAGGTGCGGTTGAGCACCGTGACGCCGGGCACGCCGGCGAGCATGTCTGCGAGGCGGACGGCGTTGGCGTGGTTGACGGCGGCGAGCCGCTTCAGCCCGGTGCCGCCGAGCAGCGACAGGTGGATCGAGAAGGCCGTGGCGCAGAGCCCGGCGTTGGTGCAGATGTTCGAGGTCGCCTTGTCGCGGCGGATGTGCTGCTCGCGGGTCGAGAGCGTCAGCACGAAGCCGCGGCGGCCGTCGGCGTCGACGGTCTCGCCGCAGAGCCGGCCCGGCATTTGGCGCAGGAACTTCTCCCGCGTCGCGAACAGGCCGACGTAGGGGCCGCCGAAGGAGAGCGGGTTGCCGAGCGACTGGCCCTCGCCAACGACGATGTCGGCGCCCTGCGCCCCCGGCGGCTCGATCGCCCCGAGCGCGACGACCTCGGTGAAGACGGCGACCAGCAGCGCCCCCTTCGCGTGGGCGGCCTCGGCGATCGGGGCGAGGTCGACGATCTCGCCGTAGAAATTCGGGCTCTGGACGACGACACAGGACGTGTCGGCGTCGATGCGCGAGAGAAGATCTTCCTCGCCCGAAACGTCCGGCGGCAGGGCCTCGACGACGGCACCGGCCATGCCGCTCACGGTCGCGACCACCGCCCGGTAGTGCGGATGCAGGCCGCCGGAGAGCACGGCCTTGCCGCGCCGCGTCAGCCGGTGCGCCATCAGCACCGCCTCGGCCGTGCCGGTGGAGCCGTCGTACGTCGAGGCGTTGGCGACCTCCATGGCGGTGAGCCGGGCAACCTGGGTCTGGAATTCGAACAGCACCTGCAGCGTGCCCTGCGAGATTTCCGGCTGGTAGGGCGTGTAGGCGGTGAGGAACTCGGACCGCTGGATCAGGTGATCGACGCTCGCCGGCAGATGGTGGCGGTAGGCGCCGGCGCCGACGAAGAAGGGCACCGACCCGGCGGGAACGTTGCGTGCCGCCATCCGGGCGAGCCGTCGCTCCACCGCCATCTCGCTCGCCGCGGTCGGAAGGTCGAGCAGGCCGCCGAGCCGCTTGTCGGCGGGAATGTCGGCGAAGAGGTCGTCGATAGAACCGGCGCCCGCGGCGGCGAGCATCGCGGTGCGGTCGGCGGTGTCGAGGGGGAGATAGCGCATCGCGTCCGCTCCCTCAGAGGCCGGCGACGTAGGCGTCGTAGGCGGCCCGGTCCATCAGCCCGTCGAGTTCGGCCGGATCGGCGAGATCGAGGCGGAAGAACCAGCCCTCGCCCTCCGGTGCGGCGTTGATGGTCTCCGGCGCGTCGGCGAGGGCGTCGTTGGCGGCGACGACGGTGCCGGAGACCGGGGCGAAGACCTCGCTGGCCGCCTTGACCGATTCGACGACCGCGGCCTCGTCGCCCTTCTTGAGCGCCCTGCCGGCCGCCGGCAGTTCGACGTAGACGACGTCGCCGAGTTGGCCCTGGGCGTAGGCGGTGATGCCGACGGTGGCGGTGGCCCCGTTGACGGAGATCCATTCGTGGTCCGCGGTGAAATGAAGGGTCATGTCAGGGCTCCGGGCAGGGAGGGCAGGGAGAGGCGAGGGCGGGTGATCCGCCGCAGCTCAGGATTTCGGCTTGCGGGCGAAGCGGGCCGGCACGAAGGGCAGGGCGGTGACGGCGGCGGGCAGCGCCTTGCCGCGGACCAGCAGCGAGACCGCCGTGCCGGGCGCTGCGGAGGCCGGCTCGACATAGCCGATCGCGATCGGGCCGCCGATGCTGGCGCCGAAGCCGCCGGAGGTGATGACGCCGATCCGCCGCCCGCCCTCGTCCTCGATCGCGGTGCCGTCGCGGGCCGGGGCGCGGCCTTCCGGGGTGAGGCCGACGCGGACGCGCTCCGGGCCGTTGGCGATCTCGAACAGGATGCGCTCGGCCCCGGGAAAGCCGCCCTCCGCCCGGCGCCGCTTCTGGATCGACCAGGCGAGGCCGGCCTCGACCGGCGAGGTGGTCTCGTCGAGTTCGTGGCCGTAGAGGCAGAGCCCGGCCTCGAGCCGCAGCGAATCGCGGGCGCCGAGGCCGATCGGTTTCACCGCGGCGTCGGCGAGCAGCGCCGACCAGAGGTCGTTCGCCCGGCCTTCGAGAACGGAGATCTCGAAGCCATCCTCGCCGGTGTAGCCGGAGCGGGAGACGTGGCAGGCGATGCCGGCGATCGTCGCCGCGCCGGCGGTCATGAACGGCCAGTCGGAGAGATCGGCGCCGCAGCGCGCCAGCACCTCCACCGCCTTCGGCCCCTGCAGCGCGAGCAGCGCCCGGTCGGAGGCGACGTCGAGGCGGATGTCGGGGGGAAGGTGATGCTCGAGAAGCGCGAAGTCGGTCGCCTTGCGGCCGGCGTTGACCACCAGCATCAGCGTGCCGGCGTCCTCCGGGGCGGCCGGCCGGTGAATCATCAGGTCGTCGACGACGCCGCCGTCGGCGTTGAGCAGCTGGCTGTAGCGCTGGGCACCGGGGGCGAGGTCGAGGATGTCGGCGGGAACGAGGCTTTCGAGAAAGCGAGCGGTCGTCGCGTGGTCGGGGCCGACGAGGAAGGCCTGGCCCATGTGCGAGACGTCGAAGAGGCCGGCCGAGGCCCGCGTCCATAGGTGCTCGGCGAGGATGCCCTCGTATTGCACCGGCATGGCGTAGCCGGCGAAGGGCACCATTCGCGCGCCGAGCGCGACGTGGGCGGCGTGAAGCGGCGTCTTCTGCAGGTCGTCGGGGCTGACGGCGTCCGTCATCTGGTCGGGCTCCTCGAGGGGCGTGGCGAAGCCGTTCCGCTGGCGGAACCGCTGCCCCCTCTGTCGGAAACCTGAGAGATTCCCGGCCGCTCCCTCCCGAACGATCCGGTTACGCCTTCGGTGGGCGCCGTCGCCGGCGCCGCTTTCCAGAGTCTTCGCCGCCGTCGCGGTCCTTTTGCCTGAGAGATTCCGGGGCGGTTGCTCCTTCGGCGCCGGCGCTGGCCGTCCATGCCGCCGAGGGCGCGCCCTCGGTCCGGTCTGGACGACGTCACGACGGTCTCTCCCGCGGGACGGTATGATCGTAATCATCGATGAATCGATCGGCCAAGTCAATCGTCGAGATGGTCCAACGGATGGACGTTTAGCGGGCCGGTCGCTCGAACCGGCGCGGCGACGAAAAGGAGCAGAGCCTCGTCAATCCGGGCGGTATGACGATCCATCATCATATCAATCATCATCTTGACAACGTTGCTCCACTATCTGAGGATGTATTTGACGTCTATTGCAATCTGGATAGATGAGGGGTGGTGCTCCGGTTCGGGGCGATGTTCGAACGGGGGGGGCGATCATGAATGACGAGAACCTCGGCCGATGCGAGGTCTTCGGCTGTGACGGCTGGTATTGCGTCCTGACCGACGCGACGCGACTGGTGACCTTCCTCGCAGCGGCACTCGGACTGCTTCTCTGCGGCATGATCCTCTACCGCTTTCGCAACGCTCCGGTCGGTGATATCGGAACGGGTCTGGCCGGCATGCTCGCGATCGCTGTGCTTCTGATGAGCCTTCCGACGATCAGCAAGATCACCGTATCCTTCGCTGAAGGCCAGAATCTCGGAATCGAGTGGAAGGCGAAGGCCGATGCCGAGAACGTGTGTACGGTCGCCAACCTCGTGAAGGAACTCACCGGCGATCTCGAGAAACGAGTCGCTACGCTCGAGGCCCTCGTCGGGCAGGTCGAGGCCCGCACCACGACGATGGGGTCACCGGACAGTCCCGGCGAACCGACTGTGGAGTCCGCCCTCCCCACGTCCAGCACAGACGTTCGGATCTACTTCCGGACCGGTCGCCGGGAAGACGCAGAACGCATTCTGCGCGAATTGCGGACCAGATATCTGCTCGTCGATATCGTAAATACCGACCTGACGGAACTCGGCGTGAGCCACGAAGCCGGCTTCAACCGAGTCCGCTTCGACGACGTGGAAAAGGGCAGATGGCTCGACGACGCCAGAACCGTCTTTGATCTCGCCCGGACGGTGCTGAACGACGCCGACATCGCCGGACCGGACCCAGTGTCGAGACGATTGCCCGGCGACGTCCAGGTACTACTCTACTGAGACCGGTGAGCCGTGGCCCCGCCTTCGCGCCCCGGGCGCGGCAAGCAGATACCCTGGCGGACCTCGTCGCGGGCGACGAAAGCCGTTCGACGTCGCCTCACTTCACCCCGTCGTCGAAGCCGACGAGGATTTCCACGGTGCCGGTCGACTTCTCCTTCGGGATCGAGATGCCGTCGACCACCTGGATCCAGAGCGCGTTGCCGGCGCCGCCGGCGAGGCTGGCGGGAACCTTGAAGAGCTGGGAATAGAGGACTTCCGAGCCGCCGCGCAGCACGACCACCCGCAGCGGCAGCGAGATCGGCGCGCTGTCGGCCTTCGGGCCGGCGATGACGCGGCCGGCGACGCCGACCTTGATCGTCGTGGTGCCGGCGGCGTCGGTATGGCACTCCCGCGCCATCTTCGTCACCGTCGCCTGATAGCGGAGCGCGTCCGGATTGTTTTCGCCGCCGCGGGTGTGGACGGCGTGGACCTGCGTGCCGTCGCGCACGCTGACCTGGGGACAGACGGCGACGACCGCGAACTCGGCACGGATCCGGGCGAGTTCTTCCTCGCTCTTGGCTCCGGGGATGAAGCTGCGCCCGCCCGAACATCCGGCGAGCAGGGAGAGGCCGATCAGCGCGCCAACGCGGACGAGACGGGAGACCTTCGCGTTCATTCTGTCCCTCAGACTTCTTGTCGACTGCCCGCGCCGCCCCGGCCCTGCCGGCCGCCGGCGGTGCCCGCCCCGAGCGGACGGCGAAACCGCTCTATAGCAGGCGGCGCAGGGGTTGGCGACAGGCCGGAAACCGCCTCCTGTGGAGCGGGGAGGGCGACGGAGCGCCGGGACGCCGGGCGCCCGCCCCGGCGCCGGACGCATGTCCGCACGGCGCCGACGACGGCCCTTTGGCCTTGACAGCGCCGCCCTCGATCCCCCTATTCCCGCTACGAGGACGGAGGACCGGTCACCGCGCCGTGCGCCTTGGATCGCGGCGACGACGCGCCGTCGTCCGGCCATCGCCCCGTCCACCGCCGCCGTCGCCGTCAACGAGGCCAGACGTGAACCCTTCCGCCGGAAAGCCTCCGCTCGACGTCCTGCTCTGCGCCCCGCGTGGCTTCTGCGCCGGCGTCGACCGCGCGATCCAGATCGTCGAACTCGCGCTCGAACGCTACGGCGCGCCGGTCTACGTGCGCCACGAGATCGTCCACAACAAATATGTCGTCGAGGGCCTGAAGGCGAAGGGCGCGGTCTTCGTGGAGGAACTCGGCGAGATCCCCGCCGGCGACCGCCCCGTGGTCTTCTCCGCCCACGGCGTGCCGAAGTCGGTGCCGGCGGACGCCCGGGCCCGGGCGATGTTCTTCCTCGACGCCACCTGTCCGCTGGTCTCCAAGGTCCACCGCGAGGCCGAGATCCACTTCCGGCGCGGCCGCCACATCATCCTCGTCGGCCACGCCGGCCATCCGGAGGTGATCGGCACCATGGGCCAGTTGCCCGAGGGTGCCGTCACCCTGGTCGAGACCGAGGCCGACGCCGAGACGGTGACGCCGGCCGACGCCGACAATCTCGCCTGGATCACCCAGACGACGCTCTCCGTCGACGACACCCGGGCGATCGTCGAGATCCTGACCCGGCGGTTCCCCGCGATCGTCGCCCCGCACAAGGACGACATCTGCTACGCCACCACCAACCGACAGGACGCGGTTCGGGCGGTGGCGCCACGGGTCGACGCGGTGATCGTGGTCGGCGCGCCCAATTCCTCGAACTCCCAGCGCCTGCGCGAGGTCGCGGCCCGGGCCGGCTGCGAGCGGGCCTTCCTGATCCAGCGCGCGGCCGAGATCGACTGGGCGGCGGTCGGCACGGTCGGCGCGGTCGCCATCACCGCCGGCGCCTCGGCGCCCGAGGTGCTGGTCGAGGAGGTGATATCCGCCTTCGCCGAACGCTACGACGTCCGCGTCGAGACGGTGCGCACCGCCGAGGAGACCGTCGCTTTCAATCTTCCGCGCGAATTGCGCCAGCCGGCCGCCGAATAGGCCGTCGCCGGGGCGGCGGGAAGCGGGTATCACGAGCCGCCCGAGGCGGGCGCGACGGGCAGGGGATGTCATGGCGGTCTACACCGAGGTCGGCGACGAGGAACTCGGCGCGTTCGTCGCGCTCTACGACATCGGCGCGCTGCTCTCCTTCAAGGGCATCGCCGAAGGCGTCGAGAATTCCAACTTCCTGCTCCACACCGAGGCCGGGCATTTCATCCTGACGCTCTACGAGAAGCGGGTGCGGGAATCCGACCTGCCGTTCTTCGTCGGCCTGATGGAGCATCTCGCCGGCCGCGGCCTGACCTGCCCGACGCCGGTGCGGATGCGCTCGGGCGAGGCACTCGGCCGCCTCGCCGGCCGGCCGGCCGCGCTCGTCACCTTCCTCGACGGCATGTGGGTGCGCCGGCCGAAGGTCGCCCACTGCGCCCAGGTCGGCGAGGCGCTGGCCGATCTCCACGCCGCAGGGGAGGGCTTCCCGATCCGCCGCGACAATGCGCTCACCGTCACCGGCTGGCGGCCGCTCTACGAGCTCTCGCGCGAGCGCGCCGACGAGGTGCTGCCGGGCCTTGCCCGCGAGATCGAGACCGAACTCGCCCTGCTCGAAGCGCGCTGGCCCTCGGATCTGCCGCGCGGCGTCATCCACGCCGATCTCTTCCCCGACAACGTCTTCTTCCTCGGCGACAAGCTCTCGGGACTGATCGACTTCTATTTCGCCTGCAACGACCTGCTCGCCTACGACCTCGCCATCTGCCTAAACGCCTGGTGCTTCGAGCCGGACCGCCAGTTCAACGTGACCAAGGCGCGGGCGATGATTTCGGGCTACGTCCGCCGCCGACCGCTGTCGGAGGCGGAGATCGCCGCACTGCCGCTGCTCGCCCGCGGCTCGGCGCTGCGCTTCCTGCTGACCCGGCTCCACGACTGGCTCAGCGTGCCGCCGGGGGCGCTGGTGACGCCGAAGGATCCGCTCGAGTATTTCCACAAGCTGCGCTTCCACCAGGGCGTCGCCGGCGTCACCGCCTACGGCTTCGAGCCGGCGGGAGCCGCGTCGTGAGCGGGCGCGGGCCGGCGTCCGGTGCGGGAGCGGCGCGGGCGGGCGACGCGGTGGACGAGGGCGAAGGCCGGGTGACGATCTACACCGACGGCGCCTGCTCGGGAAATCCCGGCCCCGGCGGCTGGGGCGCGATCCTGATCTGGAACGGACGCCAGCGCGAACTCTGCGGCGGCGAGGCGGCCACCACCAACAACCGGATGGAACTCACCGCCGCCATCGAGGCGCTCGGCGCGCTGAAGCGGTCCTGCCGGGTCGAGCTCCACACCGATTCACAGTATGTGAAGGGTGGCGTCACCTCCTGGATCCACAACTGGAAGCGCAACGGCTGGCGCACCGCCGACAAGAAGCCGGTCAAGAACGCCGAGCTCTGGCAGCGTCTCGACGAAGCCCGCGCCCGCCACCAGGTCGACTGGCGCTGGGTCAAGGGCCATGCCGGCCACGACATGAACGAGCGTGCCGACGAACTCGCACGCGAGGGCATGCGCCCGTTCCTGAAGCGCGGCCGCCTCGCCGCGGTCGAAGGCGATGACTGAAGATCCCGTCGCCGCCGCCCTCGAAACCCCCGAACCGGTCGCGCCGCGGACCGGCCGCGTCGTCATCGTCGCCAATCCGGTCTCCGGCAGCTATCGGCAGGCCGAGGTCGCCGCGCTCGCCCGGGAACTCGAGGCCGGGGGCGTCTGCGCCGAGATCCGCCTGACCGAGCGTCCCGGCCACATGGTCGAGATCGCCCGCGACCTCGCGCCCGCCGTCGACACTCTCGTGGTCGCCGGCGGTGACGGTTCGATCAACGAAGCGGTCAACGGCCTCCTGATGCGTTCGCCGCCGCCGCCGGCGCTCGCGGTGCTGCCTTTCGGCACCGCCAACGTGCTGGTGCGTGAACTCGGGCTGCCGCAGCGGCCGGGCCCGATCGCCGCGATGCTGCTGCGCCGCCGGCTCGCTCCGCTTCATCTCGGGCGGATCGGCCTGCGCGCCTTCGTGCTGATGGTCTCGGCCGGCCTCGACGGCGCCGTTGTCCACGGCGTCGACCTTTCCGCCAAGCGGCGCTTCGGCCGACTCGCCTACGCCACCCTCGCGGCGCGCCTCGTCCTCGCCGGCGGGCAGCCCCCCGTCACGGTCCGGGCCGACGGCGACGTGTTCGAGGCCGCGATCGCGGTCGTCACCACGGCGCGCTGCTACGGCGGCCCGATGACGCTGACCCGCCACACAGACGTCACCCGCCCGGGCCTTCGCCTTGTCGCGCTGCGCGGGCGCAGCCGGCTGGCGCTGCTCGCCGCGGCCGTGCTGCTGTTGCTCGGCCGCCTCGACCGGCTCGCCTGCGTCACCGATCGCGCCGTGGCGCGGGTCCAGCTGCTCGGCGACGGCGTCAGGATGCAACTCGACGGCGAGGCCATCGCGGCGAGCGACGCCGCGATCGAGGCCCATCCGCGCGGCCTGTCGATCGTTGTGCCGTGACGTTTCGTGCTGCGTGGCGGGCGGGCGAGGATCTCGTCACCCGGCCGAACGCCGTCGTCCGGTCTTACGGCTTCGATGGCGGGACAGGCTCGATCACGACGGGGCGGGACCGGTGACGAGGCGGCGCCGCGGCAGAGGGCGGGGGTGCGTCAACTGCCCCGGACGGGGGATCGACATTCGTAACCGTTCTGTTAAGGTCAATGTTCTCAAAGGTTAGCGTCGGTGTTCGGCGCTTCCGTCGATCGTATTCGGAAGTCGCATAAATAGACTTGCATTGTTCGTAATTGCACCGATCCGGCGGTAATCCGGTAGGCAGTCCCACGATCCCACCTCAATTTAGTCGTCCGAGCACCGGTGTCGTCGCACCGGCGCGCGTCGACGAAGAGTGGTGTCGAGTGTATTCCGCATACTTGTGATAGAGAGGTCGCAGACGCTCCATGGCCTACATCTACGACGACGACATCGGCCGGGAGCTTCTCGGCAGCGAAGAAGCGGACTCGATCTCCGGCAACGGCGGTAACGACGTCATCCGCGGCTTCGGCGAGCAGGACTACCTCTACGGCGGGGCGGGCCTCGACACGATCTGGGGCGGCGCCGGCAACGACCGGATCTACGGCGGCGCCGACGCCGACACGATCTACGGTGAGGCGAACGACGATTACATCTACGGCGAGGGCGGTAACGACGTCGTCGACGGCGGTGCGGGAGACGACACCATCACCGTCGGAGCGGGCGAGGGCGCGGACACGATCGACGGCGGGGCGGACTTCGACCGGCTCTATCTCGACCGGAGCTCGGGCACGATCGGCCTGACCATCGATCTTGCGAACCCGGCCGTCACCCAGCTTCTCGCCGACGGGACGTCGATCGTCGGGATCGAATGGATCGAATTCCACGGCGGTTCGGGCGTCGACACGGTGCGCGGTGGCTCCGAGCAGGGCCAGTCCCTTTACGGCGGCGGCGGCAACGACGTCCTGACCGCGGCTCATCAGTACGACTATCTCTATGGTGAAGGCGGCGACGACACGCTCCACGTCTTCTTCAACGCCCGCGCCTACGGCGGCGAGAACAACGACACGATCTACGGATCGAACGGCAACGACCAGTTTCTCTACGGCGAGAACGGCAACGATGTCATCTACGCGGGGAACGGCTCCAACTTCGCGAGCGGTGGGGCCGGGAACGACAGGATCTATGGCGGCGCCGACGGCGACTACTTCTCCGGCGACGCCGGCGCCGATCGGTTGTTCGGTTACGATGGGACCGACACGCTCTACGGTGGTGACGACGATGACCTGCTCAGCGGCGGCGGCGGCTCCGACTACCTCTACGGCGAGGGCGGGATCGACGAACTGATCGGGGGCGTCGGCGCGGACTGGCTCGACGGGGGAACGGGCAATGACACCATCGTCGGCGGAGCCGACAACGACGTCATCTACGGCGGCACCGGCCGCGACACCGTCGACGGCGGCTCCGGCGACGACACGATCCGCGTCAGGAGGGGTGACGGGTCCGACCTGATCGACGGCGGAACCGGCTTCGACACCCTGGAACTCGATCGCACCAACAGCACCGTCGGCCTGACTTTCGACCTGACGGATCCGGCCCTGCGCCAGGTGCTCGGCGACGGCACCACGGTGAAGGGCATCGAACGCATCTCCTTCTACGGCGGATCGGGCCGCGACGTCGCGACCGGCGGGGCGGGCGACGACTGGCTCTACGGCGGTGCCGGCGACGACGCCCTCACCGGCGGCGCGGGGGCGGACACGCTCTACGGCGAGGACGGCGCCGACGTCATCACGGTCAGCGAGGGCGACTACGCCTCCGGCGGCAGCGGCGACGACGTCATCACCGGCTCGGCCTTCGACGACTACGGCCTCCACGGCGACGCCGACGACGACCGTGTGATCGGCGGCGGCGGCAACGACGGCCTGTGGGGTGACAGCGGCGACGACATCCTGCGCGGCGGCACGGGCCGGGACTCGCTCTACGGCGGTACGGGCGACGACCGTCTCTTCGGTGACGCCGACGACGACTATCTCTACGGCGACACCGACGCCGACACCCTCGACGGCGGCGACGGCGACGACATCCTCTCCGGCGGCGAGGGCGACGACATCCTCCGCGACACCGGCACCGGGACCAATTCACTCTACGGCGGCGCCGGCGAGGACACCTATTTCGTCGACGACGCCGGCGACCGCGTCTTCGAATATCGCAACGAGGGCACCGACGAGGTGCGCGCCTCGATCGCCTACACGCTCGGCGACCACCTCGAGAACCTGACGCTGCTCGGAAACAAGGCGATCGACGGCAACGGCAACGCCCTCGACAACGTGATCGTCGGCAACGGCGGTGCCAACCGGCTGCGCGGCTTCGACGGCAACGACCGTCTCGACGGCCGCGGCGGTGACGACAGCCTGCGCGGCGGCGCCGGCAACGACGTCTACGTCGTCGACACCGCCGGAGACCTCGTGTTCGAGGTCGCTTTCCACGACGGCTTCGACACGGTGGAGAGCTCGACCAGCTACCGGCTCGGCTCCAACCTCGAACATCTGACGCTGACCGGCCCGCTTTCGATCGACGGCACCGGCAACGCCTTGCGAAACACCCTCACCGGCAACGACGCCGCCAACCGTCTCGCCGGCGGCGGCGGCACCGACCGCTTCTTCGGCGGCGGCGGCGACGACGTCATGGTCACCGGCGCGGCCGGCGGCGATGTCGCCTGGGCCGCGGCGGAAGCCAATCCGCAGGCGTTCTACAACCCCGCGACCGGCAAGTTCTACACTTACGTCGCGGCGAACGTCACCTGGACCCAGGCCTCCGACGCCGCCCGCCTCGCCAGCCTCGAGGGCATCGCCGGGCAACTCGTCACCATCGGCGACGCCGCCGAGAACGCCTTCGTCGCCACCGTGGTCGCCCGCGGCGAGTTGTCGTGGATCGGGGCGTCCGACGCCGTCGCCGAGGGCCAGTGGTACTGGTACACGGCCGGCGTGCGTTCGACGCGGTTCTGGAGCGGCGATGCGGCCGGTTCTCCGGTCGCGGGACGCTACGCCAACTGGGCGACCTGGTACCCGGACGACGCGGGCGGGCAGGACTATGCCGCCATCAACTTCGACTACGGCGGCCTCGGCACCTGGAACGACTACGGCGCGACCACGATTCTCTCCGGTTACGTCGTCGAGTGGACCGCTTCGGCGGTCGCCGCGTCCCATCTCTCCAGCAATCCGCTCGCCGACAGGGAGATCGCCGACGGCGGCGAGGGGTCGGATACCGTCGACTACACCACGAGCGGTGCGGCCGTTCGCGTCAACCTCACCGCCGGCCTCGGCAGCGGCGGCGACGCCGATCTGGACGTCTACGTATCGATCGAGAATGTCGAGGGATCGGCCTTCGACGACCGCATCATCGGCGACGGCGTCGCCAACCGGCTGTCGGGCGGCCTCGGCGCCGACGAGATCTCCGGCGGCGGCGGTTCCGACATCCTGCTCGGCGGCGGGGGCGACGACGTGCTGGCTGGCGGCGGCTGGCATGACGTGCTCGATGGCGACGTCGGCCGTGACACCCTGTCGGGTGGCTCAGGTAACGATACGCTGACGGGTGGGAGCGGTGTCGACCGCCTGTTCGGCGAAGACGGCGACGACGGCCTCGACGGCGGCACCGGCAACGACCGTCTCGACGGCGGCGTCGGCCGCGACCGTCTCGACGGCGGCGTCGGCGCCGACGTCCTCACCGGCGGTAGCGGCGCCGACGTCTTCGTCTTCGACGGCGCGCTCGCCTCGGCCGGCGTCGACCACATCACCGACTTCGAGGCCGGCGTCGACAGGATCGAACTGGAGAACGCGATCTTCGCCGGCCTTCCCGGCGGCGCGCTGCGCGCCGTCGCCTTCACGCTCGGCACGCTCGCCACCGACGCCCGCCATCGCATCCTCTACGACGCCGCGAGTGGCGACCTCTACTTCGACGCCGACGGCAATGGCGCCGGTGCCGCGGTCAAGTTCGCAACGCTCGACAACCACGCCGCCTTGTCGGCCGCCGACTTCCTCGTCGTCTGAGAAAGGGCCCGGCGTGCTTCGTCACCGGGCGGCGGGTGTCATCCCCGCCGCGGCGGGCTGACCGCGTCGGAGAGGCGGCGGCCGAGGGAGATCATCGGCGCTTCGAGATAGCGCCAGGTCAGGGCGCTGGCCGCGAGCGTCACCGCCGGGGCGAGGATGGCGACGGCGATCATGAAGCCGCCGGCGTGGGCGACGAGGACGTCCTCGCCGATGAGGATCACCGACAGCCCGGCGAGGGTGAACAGCATCGGGAAGTGGATCAGGTAGACGCCGTAGGAGAGATCGCCGAGCCATTTCAGCGGCCGCGAGGCCATCACCCGCGGCGCCGCCTCGAGCAGCAGAACGATGAGCGCGAAGGACACCGCCATCTCGAAGAGGTTGGTGACCGGGTCGGCGTGGCCGCGGTAGGCGTAGCCGGCGGCGTCCATCAGGTCGCGCCCGTTCATCAGCACGAGGAAGAGGGCGATCGTGGCGCCGAGGCGGGCGAGGTCCGGCAGCCGGGAGAGCGGTGCGCGCAGCCGCTCGGCGGCGTAGAGCGCGAGGATGCCGACGGCGAAGTTCACCATGAACACCGGCCAGCGGTAGAGCAGGACGTGGTTGTCGGGGAGTTCGTAGGCGGCGAAGGAGACGACGAGCAGACCGCCGGCGAGCAGGGCGGCCCGGCGCAGGTCACGCGCGAACAGGACGAAGGCGGGCAGCAGCGCCGAAGCGACGAGTTCCACGAAGATCGACCAGGTCGGCGGGTTGGCCTTGTCGATCAGGCCGAGGAAGCTCGCCGCGATCTTGATCGGGCCGACCTCCTCGTCGTAGTGGCCGAAGAAGCCGGGGGAGAACAGCGCCCGGGCGACGTGCGGGTGGATGGCGAAGGCGTAGAAGAAGGCGAAGGCCGTCGTCGCGATCAGCAGCGGATAGAGCCGGAACAGCCGGCGCAGGCCGTAGGCGACGTAGGCGGAGGGGCTGGCGGTGAAGCGCTTGAGCGAGATCGCCAGCACCGCGCCGCTCAGCACGTAGAAGAGGGCGACCGCCGCCCCGCCGCCGGCGACGAGGTGGAGGGGGCCGAGCGTCTCGCCGGACATCACGAACAGCGCGAGCACGTGGCTCCAGACGACCGCGAGGGCGGCGAGCCCGCGTACGCCGTGGAGTGAGGCCGCGAAGGGGCGGTCGAGCGCGGTCGGGACGGCCGGAATGGCGCGGTCCTGCGGGACGGCGGCCGCCGCATCGCGCGGGAGGTAGCGGCGCGGGTCGAAGGGAACGTCCTCGATCGTCATCGACGGATCCTCTGTTGCGGCGTTCGGCGGGCGGCCGACACGGTAGCCCGCCGACGCGTGTTGCACCGGCCGCCCGAAAGTGCGGACCCGTCGCCGACGGCGGCCACGTTCCCGCGGATGGATCTGCCCCGTGGCACGGCGATCCGGCGCGGGCGGGGCCGGACCCGCGCAGAATCGGCCGCTCTCACTTTCCGATCAGGCGGCGGATGCGGCGGTTCCACTCCGGGTGGTTTTCCAGCATGCGCCGGCCCCAGCGGCGCGCCCTGGCGTCGAGGGCCGCGGCGTGGCCGCGCAGCGTCAGGGCCTGCTGGTACTCGAAAAGCTCGAGACCGAAGCCGTTGAAGCGCGACTTGTAGTGCAGGGCGCCGACGCCGATGTCGAAGGTGTCGAGGCCGGCGGCCTTCCAGTGGGCCTGGGTCTCGACCATGTTGCAGAGGCCCGGCGAATAGCGGCGGTGCTCGTCGCCGCCCATGGCCGTGATGATGCCGTTGTAGCGGCCGCGGTAGACGTAGCCGAGGATGGTGGCGACGCACTCGCCGTTGAAGCGGATCGCGGTGACGCTGACACGGCCGTCGGAGCAGCCGTCGATGGCCAGGCGGCGGAAGAAGCCGCCGATCCTCGGATCGTCGAGATTGCTGATGTGGCCGAGCTCGCGGCAGCGGTGGTGGCGCTGATCGATCATGACGTCGACGAGTTCGGCGGCCTCGTCGGGATCGGACGCGGCGACGAACTCGTAGGTGCCGTCCTTGCGCATCTTGCGGATCTTGCCGGCGGCGTCCTTGTAGGCGCCCGACTTGGTGATGTCGACGCCTTCCATCGGCACGACGGTCGTCGTCACCCCCATCGGCACGGCGCCGGGCAGCAGGGCGAAGGGGTTGGCGAGCGAGTCGACCATGTCGGGCATCTTCTTCATGCGCACGGCGTCGGCCGGCGGCAGCGCGGCGAGCAGCCGGCGCCACAGCATGTCGGCGCTCGCAGCGTCGAAGCGGGCGCCGGCGGCGAGCAGCGGCGCCGAATAGTCGCAAAGATCGAGGTCGGCGAGCTCGAGGATGCGCAGGCCCTGCCGGCGCAGCAGCACGAAGGGGGCGATCAGCAGCGGGCGGCCGTGGGCGTCGTCGACGACGGCAACGACAGGACGTCCGCCGTGCGCCTGCGGGATCTCGCGCAGGAAGCGTTCCATGAAGAAGCGCGACTGGAACACGGTGAGGTGGCCGCTCGCCTCGAGGGCGTCCCACGCCTCCCACAGGGCGGCGTCGGTCATGCTGTCGTGCACGCGGACCGTGAGGCCCGCCATGTCGGCGGCCACCGTTTCGCCGACGAGGCCGAGACCTTCAGCCCAGTCCGGGGCGAGTGCTGCGATCTTTCCATGCGACAAAGCTTCGTTGCCGAACATGATGTCCCTCTTCGATGACCCGCGGGCCGCGCACGCCCGTCCGGATCCGTTCCGGCTCTGCGATCCGTTCGCTCCCAAGACCGGGCGGCGCTTTCGCCACCCGTCGAACCTTCGGCCCGCCGGCCCCCGCCGCCGGTCCGCAGGATGAAGTCTCGAAGCCTTCGGCGCCGCCCGACCGGGCGGGGGCGCCGAAGGCTTCGAAGGGTTCGGGACGCGGCCGGCCCGGCCCCATCCCGCTCGCTCCGTCGTGTCCACCCCGCGCCGGCAGATCCGGCGATGGACCCGCCTAGTCGCCGATCACCTTCGCCGGGGCGAACAGGGCCTCCATGACCACCGGATCCGGCAGGCCGGTCGCCGGGTCGAGCAGGCCGAAGCCGTCGGCATAGTCCCAGTGGGTCCAGCCGGCGCAGGCCCGCGTCTCGGCCGCGGTGACGACGGCGGCGAGCCAGCGCGCCCGGTCGTCCGGCTTCGCCACGAAGCGCAGCACCCCGAACTCGTTGACGATGACGCTGCGCTTGTGGGTCGTGCTCCAGTCCCGCAGGGCGTCGAACAGGCGGTCGGCGGAATGGACGGTCCACTCGCGGTTGAGGGCGCCGTCGAGCAGCCGGGAACTCGCCGCGTGGCCGTTGGCCCTGAGGTCGAGAATCATCCGGCGCACCTTCGGGTCGGACTTGCTGGCCGGGAAGGGCACGCCCGCGAGATGGCGCAGCGGGTCCGCCTCGCTCGACCAGGTCAGACCCTGGTGGGTGAAGGGCATCGGGTCGTAGAAGTGGACGGCGTAGACGACGTTCGGGTCCTCGAACGGCGTCATGCCGAGCAGTTCCTCCGGCCGCTGCGGCCCGTAGGGCGAGGCGATGATCGTCGTCTGCGGCAGCAGCGCCCGGATGTGGGCGACGAAGCGCGGCAGGTCCTCGGCCCAGACGCTGCGCGAGGTGACCGGCTCGTTGAGGACCTCGGCGAAGACCTTGCCGGGGGAGAATTCGCCGAGCACCGGCGCCATCCGCGTCCAGGCGTCCTCGACGGCCGTGGCCGCCGCCGCCCGGTCGGAGGCGTAGAGATCGGCGAAGGGGCCGCCGGGGTGGAGGTCGACGCTGACCGCGTAGCCCTCGGAAACAAGAATGTCGATCGCCCGGCGCAACTGGCCGAGATGGCGCTCGATGGTGGCGGCGTCGGAGAAATGCGCCATCACCAGCTCGCCGCGCACCGGCAGGCGGACGTGGGTCATGCCGAGGATCGAGAGGTGGCGCAGCACCATGCGCTCCGGCCCGCGCCCGTCCGGCCGGTCGAGCCAGCTCGGGATGTTGAAGCCGCGGGCGAGGGCCTTCAGCCGCTCGGCGGGAACGCCCTGGTCGTTGTCGGTGAGGCAGGCGGGGAAGGGGGTCGCGGCCGCGGCGGACGCGACGTCCGCGCCGACGCCGCCGAGCACGCCGGCGGCGACGCCGACGGCGAGAGCGAGACGTCCGAGCCGGCGGGCGAGCCTCATTTCGACCTCGTCAGCAGCAGCCACAGCGCGTGCGGGTTGGTGGCGAGATAGCGTTTGCCGAGCCGGCGCGGTTCGAGAAGCGCCCGGTAGAGCCATTCGAGGCCGAGGGCCTGCATCACCTTCGGCGCCCGGCTTTTGGCGCCCGACAGGAAGTCGAACAGGCCGCCGGAGGTCTTGACGAGGCCGACGCCGGTGAGGCGCTCGCGGTTGCGCGAGACGAACCGCTGCTCGAGCGGCACGCCCATGCCGATCCACAGGAAATCCGGCGCGGCGGCGTTGATCGCGGCCACCACGGCGTCCTCGTCCCCGGCGGAGACGTAGCCGTTACGGGCGCCGACGATGGCGAGACGGGGATAGAGGGCGCGAAGGTTGGCTTCGGCCTTGCGGATGACTTCCTCGGAGGCGCCGAGCAGGTAGAAGCTCGCCCCGCGCGCCTCGGCGATCCTGGCGACGTCGTGGACGAGATCGGTGGTCGCCGCCCGCTCCGGGATCGGCGCCGCGCACTTGAAGCGCGAGATCGCCACCATCGGATTGCCGTCGGCGTGGATGAGGTCGGCCTCGTCGAACAGCGCCCGGATTTCCGGATCGCTGGCGCAGTTGGCCAGCACCTGGCCGTTGGCCGAGGTGACGTAGACGGGAGGCTTCGCCTGTCCCCGCCGCTCCAGCGCCCAGTCGACCATCAGCTCCGCCGACGTCGCGCGGTCGATCACGGCGATCGGCAGGCCGCCGAGCAGGCTCGTCTCCACGTCGGAGGGCGCCGGCAGCGCCATCCGGGCGCGGGAACTCGTCAGAGCTGGGGTGGTGCCCTGAAGGATCGCGAGTTTCTGAGCCATGGAGTTCATCGCTTGGTCCCGTGATGACCGGCGGCGCGGACCGTCGGTTCGATGATTACAATTTAAGGCGAAGTTCCATCAAAGTCATTGGCTCATTGTCTCTGCGACTGTCTTACGTGAACAAGTGGTGTGCGATCCGTGAAGCTCGATCGGGATTTTTGATGGTTAATTTAATCTTATGTTAATCATGTCTTTGCGCATCAATACGCATTTTCCTGATTGAGGATGCGGATCGGGGTCATGAACAGGATGTAGAGGTCGAACAGCACCGACCAGTGGTCGATGTAGTAGAGGTCGTGCTCGACGCGGGCCTGGATCTTCTCGGGCCGGTCGATCTCGCCGCGCAGGCCGTTGATCTGGGCCCAGCCGGTGACGCCGGGCTTGACCTTGTGGCGGGCGAAATAACCGTCGACGACCTCTTCCCAGAGCTTCTGCTCGGTGTGGGCGTTGACCGCGTGGGGCCGCGGGCCGATCAGCGACAGCTCGCCGCGCAGCACGTTGACGAGCTGCGGCAGTTCGTCGATCGAGGTCCGCCGGATGAAGCGGCCGACCTTCGTCACCCGCGGGTCGCCCTTGGTGACGACCTTCGCGGCCGCCGGATCGGCCATCTCGTGGAACATCGAGCGGAATTTCATCACGTCGATGACTTCGTTGTTGAAGCCGTAGCGGTTCTGGCGGAACAGCACCGGACCGCGGCTTTCGAGGCGGATCGCGATCATGGTCGCGAGCATCAGCGGCGACAGCAGCACGAGAGCGAGGCTGGCGAAGACGATGTCGAAGACCCGCTTGGCGATGCGGTCCCAGCCGGTGATCGGCTTGTCGAAGATATCGAGGAAGGGCACGCCGCCGATGTTGGAATAGGCCCGTGGCCGCAGCTTCAGCTTGGAGGCGAGGGCGCTGAGGCGGATGTCGACCGGCAGCACCCACAGCGTCTTCAGCAGCTGCAGGATGCGGGTCTCGGCCGCGAGCGGCATCGCCACGACGATGAGATCGACCGCGGCGAGGCGCGCGAAGACCTCGAGTTCGGCGATGCTGCCGAGCTTGGGGTAGCCCGAGATCACCTCCGGCGAGCGGTCGTCGGCGCGGTCGTCGAAGATGCCGAGGATCTTCAGCTCGTTGCTGCCGTGGGCCTCGGCGGTGCGGATCAGGTCTTCGGCGTGGCGGCCGCCGCCGACGACGACGGTGCGCAGCTGCAGCTTGCCGGCCCTCGTCCAGGTCCGAACCAGCCAGCCCATCGCCGACGACGCCAGCACCACGGCGAGCGCCTGCGCCGCCAGCCAGATGCCGAGCCAGTCGCGCGGCAGGTCGGTGCCGATGTTGCCGACGAAGAGGAAGGCGAACATCGCCCCGACCACGGCGGCGAGCGCCGTCAGCGCGCGCACGGTGCGGAAGGTGGCGCGGCGCAGCCGGCCGAGCGCGAAATTCTCCATCATCTGATTGACGAGGACGACGAGCAGCGGCACGCCGAGCACGGGGCCGATCTGCATGGCGCCGGGCACCGGCAGCGACCGGCTCCAGATCGCGATCGAGGCGACCCCGAGGAGGATCATCAGTGCGAATTCCAGCATCGCCGCCATGCCGGAAACGATGCTCGCCGGGATCGACTCCTGACGGAACGCGGTCGCGACGCCGCGGGCTCTCGCACCGAGGACGACGCGGCGCACGGCGCGCGAGCGCCGTTCGGCCACCTCGTGGGCCGCGCCGGTGGCGGCCGGCGCCTGCGCGGAGCTTGCGGTACCTTCCTGAAGAGCCATGGGTCTTGCGTCCGAGCTGGGCGGAGGATCTTGCTGCGACCAGTGATGCCCGCGGGCAGTGGCGACCGCGTTAACAATAGGAAGAGGAAGGGAAATCCGAAGCGGATTTGCCGGACATGCTTTGCGGATCGTCAATGCGGTCGGCGAAATCGCACCGATCGGCAACGATCGGGAAACCATGACGTCCCGCGTGCCGCCCGACGCGCCGGAACCGGCGATCGGCAGGGCGGCGATGCCTTCGGGGCGCCCTTGACGGATGACGAGTGATGATTTAAAAAAATCGTCATTCAACAGGCTCCGATCATTCGGGGCCCCATTCACCGGGCATCCGATGAACCGAGCGATTCGCCTGCGCACCGACCCCGAAGAGGTCCGCGCCGCCATTCTGGAAGTGGCGGAGGAGCATTTCCGCCGGCTCGGTTACCAGAAGACCTCCGTGGCCGACATCGCCGCCGTGCTGAAGATGAGCCCGGCCAACGTCTACCGCTTCTTCCCCTCGAAAGCCGCGATCGTCGGCGCGATCTGCGCCCGCGTCACCGGCGAGATCCAGGCACTCGGCCTCGCCATCGCCCGCTCCGAGGGCACGGTCGCCGAACGCCTCGAACGCTATCTCGTCGAGATCCACCGCCACAACCGGGCGACGCTGATGAACGACCAGCGTCTTCACGACATGGTGGGCGTCGCGATGGAGGAGAACTGGGAGGCGATCGAGGCGCACATCGCGGCGATGCGCGCCATCGTCACCGACCTCATCCGCGAAGGCATCGCGAGCGGCGAGTTCGCCGAGGATGACGCCGACCTGCTCGGCCACGTCGTCAAGTCGAGCTTCGTGATGTTCCTCCACCCCCGAATGATCGAGCAATGCTGCGACGTCGACGTCGAGCCGGTGGCGCGCAAGCTCGTTCAGGTTCTCGTCAACGGTCTCAAGAAGCGGGACTGACCGGGCCTTTCCGGCCGGTCCCGTCGTCACGCCCGATGTCTGACGAATGTCGGCTTACGTCACCTGTCCATTCGTCACCACACCGTCTTTCCTCTTCGCCCGGCGGAGTTCGCCATGCCGCATTTCAGATTCAAGCTGCTGCTGATGATGCCCCTCGCTCTGGCGGCCTGCCAGGAGCAGGAGACCGTCGAGGTGCCGCCTCCGGTGGTGCGGGCCGAAGTGGTCCGCCTCGTCTCCGGTGCCGACACCGTGACCTACGCCGGCGTCGTCGTGCCGCGGCGCGAGACGCCGGAGGCCTTCCGGGTCGGCGGCAAGATCACGGCGCGCCCCGTCGACGTCGGCGACGTTCTGCGCGCCGGCGACGAGATCGCCCGGCTCGACGACATCGATCTCAAGCTCGCCCTCGAAGCCTCCGAGGCCGAACGCACCGCCGCCGCCGCGGCGCTGGCCCAGGCCGAAACCGAGCGCACCCGCTTCGCCAGCCTCGCCGCCGGCGGCGCGGTGTCGCGCTCGACCGACGAACAGCGCCGCCTCGCCGCCGAGGAAGCCCGGGCCCGCTTCGATAAGGCCGAGCGGGCGGTGCAGCTCGACCGCAACCGCCTCGGTTACGCCCGCCTCGTCGCCGGTGCCGACGGCGTCGTCACCGCGGTCTCGGCCGAGCCCGGCCAGGTCGTCGCCGCCGGCGAGGCGGTGGTGACGCTCGCCCCCCTCGGCGAGCGCGAGATCGAGGTCTTCGTGCCGGAGAGCCGGCTCGCGGCCGTCGACGGCGCCTCGGCGACCGTCCGGCTCTGGGCCGGCGGACGGGACTATGCGGCGCGCCTTCGCGAAGTGGCGCCGCGCGCCGACGCGCTGTCGCGCACCTACCGCGCCCGTTACGCCCTGCTCGACGCCGACGAGGCCGTGCGCTTCGGCATGACCGCGACGCTGTCGCTGACGAAGGGCGACCCCGCCCCGGTCGCCCTGCTGCCGGCGACCGCGATCCTCGACGAGGGCGAGGGACCGGCGGTTTTCGTGATCGGCGACGACGGCCGCACGCTGCGAAAGCGCGCGGTCACCCTCGCCCGCTTCGGCGACGGGTCCGTCACGGTCTCCTCCGGGCTCGAGGACGGCGAGCGCGTCGTCACCCTCGGCACCGCCAAGCTGCAGGACGGCGAGACCGTCCGTCCCCTTGTCGACGAAGCCCGGAGCTGAACCATGGCCGACGCCGTGCCGGAAGGCCGCTTCAACCTGTCGCGCTGGGCGGTGACGCACCAGTCGCTGGTGCTGTTCCTGATCATCGTGCTCTCGCTCGGCGGGATCTATTCCTACGCCCGGCTCGGCCGGGCCGAGGACCCGAGCTTCACCATCAAGGTGATGATCGTCTCCGCCGTCTGGCCGGGGGCGACCACCGACGAGATCCAGTCGCAGGTCGCCGACCCGATCGAGAAGGTGCTGCAGGAGGTGCCGCATTTCGACAAGGTGCGGACCTACTCGACGGCCGGTCAGGTCTACATGCAGGTCCAGATCGCCGACACCACCCCGCCGGGGGCGGTCAAGGAGGTCTGGTATCAGGTTCGAAAGCGCGTCGGCGACATCCGCGCCGACCTGCCCGCCGGTCTCGTCGGCCCCTTCATCAACGACGACTTCGGCGACGTCGACAGCGTGCTCTACATGCTGAAGGGGGAGGGGGCCGACCTGCGCGACCTCAAGGACGAGGCCGAGGCGATCCGCCAGCGGCTGCTCCGCGTGCCCGACGTCGCCAAGGTCCGCTTCTACGGCGACCGCGACGAGAAGATCTTCGTCGAGTTCAGCCACGCCAAGCTCGCCACCCTCGGCATCGCGCCATCCGACATCTTCGCCTCGATCGCCGCCCAGAACGCGGTGACGCCGGCCGGCACCATCGAGACCCGCGACGAGCGCATCGCCATCCGCCTCGACGGCGCCCCCCACGACGTCGCGGCGCTGGAGGCGATCCCGGTCCGGGCCGGCGGCCGCAGCTTCCGCCTCGGCGACGTCGCCACCATCCGCAGGGGCTTCGCCGATCCGCCGTCCTTCGAGGTGCGCCACGAGGGCCGCGAGGCGCTCGCCATCGGCGTCGTCATGGCCGAGGGCGCCAACATCGAGACGCTGGGCGCCAATCTGACCACCGCCATGGCCGCCGTCCGCGCCGACCTGCCGCTCGGCTTCGAGATCGCCCAGGTCGCCGACCAGCCGAAGATCGTCGAGGAGTCGATCGGGGAATTCCTGCGCGCCTTCATCGAGGCGCTGGCCATCGTGCTCGTCGTCAGCTTCCTGTCGCTCGGCTGGCGCACCGGCATCGTCGTCGCCCTCGCCGTGCCGCTGGTGCTCGCCGCGGTGATGATCGTGCTCGACCTGCTCGGCATGAGCCTGCACCGGATCACGCTCGGCGCCCTGATCATCGCCCTCGGTCTCATGGTCGACGACGCGATCATCGCCGTCGAGATGATGGTCGTGAAGATGGAGGAGGGCTACGACCGCCTCAAGGCGGCGACCTTCGCCTGGAACTCGACCGCCTTTCCGATGCTCACCGGCACGCTGGTGACGGCGGCGGGCTTCGTGCCGGTCGGCTTCGCCAAGTCGAGCGCGGGCGAATACGCCGGCGGCATCTTCTGGGTGGTCGGCATCGCCCTCGTCGCCTCGTGGTTCGTCGCCGTGATCTTCACGCCCTATCTCGGCGTCAAGCTGCTGCCGGACGTGAAGACCGGGGCCGGCCACGGCCCCGGTCATGAAGGTCATGGCCCCCGGGCGATGTACGCCTCGCGGACCTACCGGATCTGGCGGGCGATCGTCGACTGGTGCGTGGCCCACCGCTTCGTCGTGGTCCTCGTCACGATCGCCTGCTTCGCCGGGTCGATCTATTCCTTCCGCTTCGTCGAGCAGCAGTTCTTCCCCAATTCGCCGCGCCCGGAGCTGATGGTCGAGGTGCGCCTGCCAGAGGGCGCGGCCATCGCCGCCACCGGCGCGGCGCTGAAGGTGATCGAGGACGAGATCGCCGGCGACGACGAGGTCGAGACCTATTCGACCTACGTCGGCGCCGGCGCCCCGCGCTGGTTCCTCGCCTCCAACCCGGAGCTGCCCAAGGCCAACTACGGCATCCTCGTCATGGAGACCGCGGGGCCGCAGGCGCGCGACCGCGTCAAGGCCGACATCGAGGTCTTCGTCGCCGACGGCGGGCTGCCGGGCGCCCGGGTCCGGGTCAGCGAGCTCGCGCTGGGTCCGCCGGTCGGCTTCCCGGTCCAGTTCCGCGTCATCGGTTCCGACCCGATCGAGCTGCGCCACATCGCCCGCAAGGTCCAGGCGATCGTCGCCGACAACCCGATGACCGTCGACGCCCAGCTCGACTGGAACGAGCAGGCCAAAGCCGTGCGCCTCGTCCTCGACCAGGACCGCATCCGCGCCCTCGGCCTCGACCCGGTGGCGATCGCCAACACCCTGCAGACCCTCGTCTCCGGCTACACCGTCACCAGCCTGCGCGACGGCATCGAGGCGATCGACGTCGTCGCCCGCGCCGTGCCCGAGGAGCGGGCCGGCGTCGCCGACCTCGAGGATCTCACCGTCGCGGTGGTGGGCGGGGCGGCGATCCCGCTGTCGCAGGTGGCGCGGATCGACTACGGCTTCGAGGAGCCGATCCTGTGGCGCCAGAACCGCGACCTGATGATCACCGTGCGCGCCGACATCGTCCCCGGCGTCCAGGCGCCGGACGTCTCCTCGGCGATCCTGCCGAAGCTGAAGCCGCTGAGCGAGGCGCTTCCCGTCGGCTACCGCATCGAGATGGGCGGGGCGATCGAGGAGAGCGCCAAGGCCAACACCGCGCTCTACGCGGTCTTCCCGATGATGATCCTCGCCATGCTGACGCTGCTGATGATCCAGCTGCAGAGCTTCTCCAAGCTCGCCCTCGTCTTCGCCACCGCGCCGCTCGGCCTCGTCGGGGCGACGGCGGCGCTGATCGCCTTCCGCCAGCCCTTCGGCTTCGTCGCCCTGCTCGGCCTCATCGCCCTCGCCGGCATGATCATGCGCAACACCGTGATCCTCGTCGACCAGATCGGCCAGGACATCGACGCCGGCAGCCCGCCGTGGACGGCGATCGTCGACGCCACCGTGCGCCGGACCCGGCCGGTCGTGCTCACCGCCCTCGCGGCGATCCTCGCCATGATCCCGCTGTCGCAGAACGTGTTCTGGGGGCCGATGGCGGTGGCGATCATGGGCGGCCTCGCCGTCGCCACGCTGCTGACGCTGCTGTTCGTGCCGGCGCTCTACGCGCTCTGGTTCCGGGTGAGGCGGCCGCAGGCTTCGGTACCGGCGGTGCCGGCCGTCGAGGCCGAACCGACGCTGCCCCTGCCGCTGCCGCTCGCCCCGCGGCGGCTGACGGGGACGACGCTGCCGGAGGCGGCGGAATAGGGCGGGCGTCGCCGCGCGCTTCGTCCGGTGCCGGTCGCCCTCCGCCCGCTTCAGATTCCCTCTTCTCTCGGGAGATCGGGACCGGGGGGTGCGGAGGAGGGGGCGGAGACCGGCGCGCGCGGACCGATCCCCTCGCCGCCACGCTTGCGGCCGGACGATCACTTTCAACGTCCTGGCACGAATTCACCTGATCTTATGATCGTCGCAAGATATAATGAATTGAAATAAAAGGAATTCCTGCCTTTGCTCGGCACTGGAACGCCTCGCCGCGCGGGCGGCCGGTCGCCGGGCCGGGCCCCTCGTGCGGCAGCGTGCCCGTCTTCCTCCCGGCCGTGGGCTCGGGCATGGTGTCGGGCGAAACGAGCCCCGGTCAAGGGGACTGACACGAGCGTCGAGGAAACCAGCCATGCCCACCGATATCGAGATCGCCCGCAGCGTGACCATGAAGCCGATCGGCGAGGTCGCGGCGAAGCTCGGCATTCCCGACGAGGCGCTCAACAACTACGGCAAGCACATCGCCAAGATCGACGGTGCCTATCTCAAGTCGCTCGAGGGCAAGCCGCGCGGCAAGCTGGTGCTGGTCACCGCCATCACCCCGACGGCGGCCGGCGAGGGCAAGACCACGACCACGGTCGGCCTCGGCGACGGACTCAACCGCATCGGCCGCAAGGCGGCGATCTGCCTGCGCGAGCCCTCGCTCGGCCCCTGCTTCGGCGTCAAGGGCGGCGCGGCCGGCGGCGGCTGGGCCCAGGTCGTGCCGATGGAGGCGATCAACCTCCACTTCACCGGCGACTTCCACGCCATCACCGCCGCGCACAACCTGCTGTCGGCGATGATCGACAACCACATCTACTGGGGCAACGAACTCGGCATCGACACCCGCCGCGTCACCTGGCGCCGGGCGATCGACATGAACGACCGCTCCCTGCGCGAGATCACCTCCTCGCTCGGCGGCGTCGCCAACGGCTATCCGCGCACCGACGGCTTCGACATCACCGTCGCCTCGGAGGTGATGGCGGTGTTCTGCCTCGCCACCGACCTCGCCGACCTCGAGGCGCGCCTCGCCAAGATGATCGTCGCCGAGACCCGCGACCGCAAGCCGGTCACCTGCGGCGACATCGGCGCCGCCCCGGCGATGACCGTGCTGCTCAAGGACGCCTTCCAGCCGAACCTCGTGCAGACGCTCGAAGGCAACCCGGCCTTCGTCCACGGCGGCCCCTTCGCCAACATCGCCCACGGCTGCAACTCGGTGTCGGCGACGACCGCCGCTCTCGCCCTCGCCGACGTCGTGGTCACGGAAGCCGGCTTCGGTGCCGACCTCGGCGCCGAGAAATTCTTCGACATCAAGTGCCGCAAGGCCGGCCTCACTCCGGACGCGGCGGTGATCGTCGCCACCATCCGCGCCCTCAAGATGCACGGCGGCGTCGCCAAGAACGACCTCTCCAAGGAGAACGTCGGCGCCCTCGAGATCGGCTTCGCCAACCTCGCCCGCCACATCGAGAATACGAAGAAGTTCGGCGTCCCGGTGGTGGTCTGCGTCAACAAGTTCGTCACCGACACCGACGCCGAGGTGGAGGCCGTCATCCGGCTCGCCAGCGAGAAGGCCGGCGTCGACGCCATCCTCTGCACCCACTGGGGCGAGGGCTCCAAGGGCACCGAGGCGCTTGCCCGCAAAGTCGCCGAACTGCTCGACGCCCCGCGCGACGCGCCCTTCACCCCGCTCTATCCCTCCGAGATGGGCCTGCTCACCAAGGTCGAGACCATCGCCAAGACCCTCTACCGGGCGAGCGCGGTGACCGCCGACGCGTCGGTCAGGAAGCGCCTCGCCGAGTTCGAGGCCGCCGGTTTCGGCCACGTCCCGGTCTGCATCGCCAAGACCCAGTCGTCCTTCTCGGCCGATCCCAACGCCAAGAACGCGCCGGAGGGCCACGTCCTCCCGGTCCGCGAGGTTCACCTCGCCGCCGGCGCGGAATTCGTGGTCGCGGTCTGCGGCGACATCATGCGCATGCCGGGCCTGCCGAAGGTGCCCTCGGCGATGCACATCAGGCTCGACGAGAAGGGCGAGATCGAAGGCCTCAGCTGAGGCCCTCGTATCTCCAGACAGGAACGAGAAAGCCCCGGATTTCCGGGGCTTTTTCCGTCGTCGGGCCGGTCGGCGCCCAGGGCCGCGCCGTCAGTTCATGAAGCGGAAGCGGGCGAGGCGGGGGTCGTTCTTCTCGTGGATCGAGAAGGCCTCGCCGCCGAAGCTGATGCCGAGTTCCTTGCCCTTGCGCCAGATCACCGCGGCCGGCTGCATCGTTGCGGCGGAAACGTCGAACAGCATGAACTCGCCGGGAACCTCGTCGCTGTGCTCGCTTTTGACCCGGGCGCCGGCAGCCGAGATGTCGCGGACGGTGCAGTCGAAGACGAAACGGTAGTCGCCGAACACGATCTTCGCCGCCTTGATGGTGCGCTTGCGCGCAGTGCTGCGTTTGTCTTCCACGCGCGGGTCCTCGTCTGGCGCCGGCCGCGTCGCCGTGACCGCGGCCGCTCCGGCCCCGCGATGCTCGAACACACGCCGCATCCGGCCGAAGTCGTTGGTAATTGGAGCCGTCCTTGGCCGGGCGACCCGTCGGAACCGATGGCCGACCCTACGCAGCCTTGGTTGATTTTCGGTAAGCGCCGTCGTTCGGCCGGGCTGGCGGGTGGCTCGGTCACGACGTCGGAAACATGAGTAGAATCCTCCAGTATACTTGACAGGGTGGGGAGGCTCTGAGAGGGTCCGCGCCGGGCCGGACCGACGGTTCGCCCGCATCCCGCTCCTCGCGGCTGCGATGCCGCCGGCGGGGGACGACATCTGCCGTGCGCGCAAAGGCGCCCGTTTCCGGCCGGCCGGGCGGGGCTCCGGCGCGACCAAATTCATTGACGGGGACATTCGCGATGCGACTTCGATCCTTTCTCACCGGGGGCGCCGCCCTCGCGGCCGTCCTGACGGCGGCACCCGCCTTCGCCGCCGAGGCGCCCGACGCGAAGGCGGTGGTCGCGACCTACGTCGCCATCGCCGAGGCCGGATACGGCGACTCGCTCACGACCGCCGAGGCGCTCGCCACAGCCGTCGACGCGCTGATCGCCGAGCCGACCGAGGCGAAGCTCGAGGCCGCCCGTACCGCCTGGAAGGCCGCCCGCGTGCCCTATCAGCAGACCGAGGCCTACCGCTTCGGCAACGCCGCCGTCGACGACTGGGAAGGCAAGGTCAACGCCTGGCCGCTGGACGAGGGCCTGATCGACTACGTCGACGCAAGCTACGGCACCGAATCCGACGCCAACGGCCTCTACGTCCTCAACATCATCGCCAATCCCAAGGTGGAGATCTCCGGCCAGCAGGTCGACGCGACCGAGATCACCCCGGCGCTCCTGTCCGACACGCTGCAGGAGGCCGGCGAGATCGAATCGAACGTCGCCACCGGCTACCATGCCGTCGAGTTCCTGCTCTGGGGACAGGACCTCAATGGCACCGGCCCGGGGGCCGGCACGCGCCCGGCGACCGACTTCGACACGGCGAACTGCACCGGCGGCAACTGCGACCGCCGCGCCGCCTATCTCGCCGCGGCGACCGAACTGCTGGTCTCCGACCTTCGCGACATGGTCGCCTCCTGGGCGCCCGGCGGCGAGGCGCGCACCGCGCTCGAGGAGAAGTCGCCGGAAGAAGGCCTTGCCACCATCCTCACCGGCATGGGGTCGCTTTCCTACGGTGAACTCGCCGGCGAGCGCATGAAGCTCGGCCTGCTGCTGCACGATCCGGAGGAGGAGCACGACTGCTTCTCCGACAACACCTTCAACTCGCATTATTACGACATCGTCGGCATCCGGAACGTCTATTTCGGCCGCTACACCCGCGTCGACGGTACCACGGTCGAGGGGCCGAGCCTCGCCGACATGGTGAAGGCCAAGGCGCCGGACGTCGCGAGCGAACTCGAGGCGAAGCTCGACGCGACGCTTGCAGCCGCCGAGGCGATGAAGGCCCGCGGCGAGAGCGTCGAGGCCTACGACCAGATGATCGGCGAGAACAACGCCGAGGGCAATGCGGTGGTCCAGGCGGTGATCGACGGCCTCGTCGACCAGACCCGCTCGATCGAGCGCGCCGTCGCCGCCCTCGGCCTGTCGCAGATCGCCTTCGAGGGCTCCGACAGCCTCGACAATCCGGGCGCCGTGTTCCAGTAAGGTGCGGAGTGCCCTCCGCCGCACGGCCGGTCCGGCCGGGCGCGGCGGAGGGTCCCCGACGAGACGTTGCCGCGGCCGAAGGGCCGCGCAAAGACCGATGATGTGGATGCGACCGGGAACGGGCCGGCTCGCGGATCCTCCTCGATGGCCGCCGGAGGGGCGTGCGGCCGGGAGTTGACGAGAACGATGTTCACCTTCGCCCGAAGGGCCCGCCCCGGTCTGGCCGCGCTCGCGGCCGCCTGTTTCACAGCCACCCTCACCGCGCCGACCCTCGCCGGCGGCGACCCGATGCCCTGGCGCACCGACCTGACGCCGAAGGATCGCGGCCGCGTCGCCAAGGTGACCGCCGCACCGAAGGCGTTCACCGCGCCCGAACCCTTCGAGCCGATGCCCGGCGGCGCGACGACCAACACCCGGGTCTTCGGCCGCGACGCCTTCTCCCAGTTTTCGGGCAATCTCGACTTCGCGGGCGAGGAGAGCTTCAAGCTCGGAAACGGCCTGTTCCGGCGGCTATGGGTGTCCTCGCCGTCCTCGACCCAAGCCGCTGACGGGCTCGGCCCGCTCTACAACTCCCGGGCCTGCCAGAACTGCCACCTCAAGGACGGCCGCGGCCATCCGCCCGAGGGCGGCGACGCCGAGAGCTTCCTGATGCGGCTCTCGGTGCAGGGATCAGACGGCGTCGACCGGCCGCACCCGGTCTACGGCGGTCAGTTGCAGGATCTCGCCGTCCCCGGCTTTCCGGCCGAGGGCAGGATATCGGTCACCTACGAGGAACGGCCGGTGACGCTCGCCGACGGCACCGTCGTCTCGCTGCGGGCGCCGACCTATGCGGTCACCGACCTCGGCTTCGGCCCGATGGGCGAGGAGACGCGGATGTCGCCGCGGGTGGCGACGCCGATGATCGGCCTCGGCCTGCTCGAAGCCGTCCACCCCGGCGACATCGAGGCGCTGGCCGATCCGGACGACGCCGACGGCGACGGCATCTCCGGGCGGGTCAACCGCGTCGTCGACGACCGCACCGGCGCCATCGTCCTCGGCCGCTTCGGATGGAAGGCCGGCCAGCCGACCATCGAGCAGCAGAGCGCCCACGCCTTCTTCGGCGACATGGGCCTTTCGACCCCGCTGATGACCGCCGCCGCCGGCGACTGCACCCGGGCCGGCCAGCCGGCCTGCTTCGACCTGCCGACCGGCGTCCAGGAACGGCTCGGCGCTTTCGAGGTGCCGCAGGACGTGCTCGACCTCGTCGTGTTCTATTCCCGCAATCTCGCCGTTCCCGCCCGCCGCGAAGTCGACGATCCCGAGGTGCTGCGGGGCAAGGAGCTGTTCCACGCCTCCGGCTGCGCCGCCTGTCACCAGCCGAAATTCGTGACCCGCCGCGACGCGGCGGAGAAGGAACTGGCGTTCCAGCTGATCTGGCCCTTCACCGACCTGCTGCTCCACGACATGGGCGAAGGCCTCGCCGACGATCGCCCCGAGGCCGAGGCGAGCGGGCGCGAGTGGCGGACGGCCCCGCTCTGGGGCCTCGGCCTGACCAAGGCGGTCAACGGCCACACCTATTATCTGCACGACGGCCGCGCCCGCTCGGTCCTCGAAGCGATCCTCTGGCACGGCGGCGAGGGCGAGGCCGCCCGCGACGCGGTGGCCGGCCTCGACGAGGCCGACCGCCGGGCGCTGATCCGCTACGTGGAGTCGCTCTGATGACCCTTGCCCGCCGCCTCGCCGCGCTCTGTCTCCTCGGCCTCGTCACCATATCGCCGGCCGGCGCACAGGAAAGCGGGCCGGCGCCGGTGGCGGCGCTGGGCGAGGCCGACTACGCGGCGATCGTCGCCGGCGTGATCGACGGGGCGGTCGTTCCCGGCTTCGCCACGCTCGACGAAGCGGCGGCCCGCTTCTCGGGCGACGTCGCCGCCTTCTGCGCGGCGCCGGACGCTTCCGGCCTCGCCGGTCTTCGCGGCTCCTTCCGGGAGACGGTGCTCGCCTTCTCGGCCGTCGAATACCTGCGCTTCGGGCCTCTCCTCGAGGACCACCGGCTGGAGCGCCTCGCCTTCTGGCCCGACGCCCGCGGCCTCGGCCTGCGCCAGGTGCAGGGCGCGCTCGCCGCCGCCGACGAAAGCGCGGCCAGCGCAGAGACGCTCGCGGGCAAGTCGGTGGCCATGCAGGGCGTCACCGCCCTCGATTTCCTGCTGGCGGGCGCCGGCGCCGACGATCTGGCGGTCCCGGGTGCCGCCGACTTCCGCTGCCGCTACGCCGCCGCGGCGGCTGCCAACGTCGCCGGCATCGCCGGCGATCTCGACGCGGCCTGGTCCGACGCGGCCTCGCCGGCGCGCCGGCTGTTCGCCGAGCCGGGACCGGACAATCCGATGTTCCAGACCTCGCGGGAGGCGGCCGGCGAGATCTTCAAGCAGGTCGCGACCGGGCTCGAGATCGTCGCCGACCACAAGCTGCGCACCATCCTCGGCGAGACGCCCGAAAAGGCGAAGCCGAGGCTCGCCCCGTTCTGGCGCTCCGGCCTGACGATGGCGAGCGTGCGGGCCGACGTCGCCGGCCTTCGTTCCGTCGTCGCGGCGAGCGGCGCGGCCGGCCGGCTGCCGGCCGAGCTCGCCTGGCTCGGCAACGCGATCGACTTCGAATTCGCCAACGCCGAGCGGGCGGCCGCCCGGCTCGACGCGCCGATCGAACGGGTGGTGAGCGAACCGGATCTGCGCGCTCTCGCCGGCTATCTGGCGCTGACCCTGTCGAGCCTGCGCGCCGAGGTCGGAAGCGACCTCACGGGGGCGATCGGACTGTCGAAAGGCTTCAACTCGCTCGACGGCGACTGAAGGGCAGGGGCCGGCCGCGCCGAACCGGAGACCACCATGCAACTCCACCGCCGCCAGATCCTGTCCCTCGCGATCGGGGCGAGCCTGCTCGGGCCGGCGCGGGCCTTCGCCGGCACCGGGACCGACGCGCCGCGCTTCGCCGCCTGCGCCCGGCTCGCCGACGGCCGCTTCGCCGCCGTGCTGCTGGACGAGGCCGGCGTGATCCTCGGCCACCGGCCGCTGCCGGGACGCGGCCACGAGATCGCCCACCACGCGCCGAGCGGCCGCTTCGTCGCCTTCGCCCGCCGCCCCGGCAGCTTCCTCGCCGCCTTCGGGGACGACCCGCGCGAGGCGCCGCAGATCGTTTCCGCCGCGCCGGGCCGCAGCTTGTACGGCCACGGCGCCTTCAGCCCGGACGGGGCGCTGCTCTACGCCACCGAGAACGACGCCGCGGCGGCGCGCGGCGTGATCGGGGTCTACGACGTGCGCGCCGGCTATGCCCGGATCGGGGAATTTTCGTCCGGCGGCGTCGGCCCGCACGAACTGCTGCTGATGGAGGGCGGCCGCACGCTGGCGATCGCCAACGGCGGCCTCGACACCACGCCCGAGTTCGGCCGCCTCGACCTCAACACCGCCGAGATGGCGCCCTCGCTCGCCCTCGTCGACGTGGCGACGGAGCGGGTCGTGGCGGTGCACGACCTCGGCGCCGACCACGCCCAGCTCTCGATCCGCCATCTCGCCGCTGCCGAAGACGGCTCGATCTGGTTCGGATGCCAGCACGAGGGCGCGCCGACCGAACTGCCGCCGCTGGCCGGCAGGCTGTCCGAGGACGGTGCGATGGAACTGCTGGCGCTGCCGGAGGGGCTGCGGGCGCGGCCGCGCAACTACGTCGGCGCCGTCTCGGCGAGCCGCGACGGCGGCATCGTCGCCTTCTCGGCCCCGCGCGGCAACGTCGTCTTCGCCTTTGACGCCGCGACGCGCCGCTTCCTCGGCCTCGCCCCGCTCGCCGACGGCTGCGGCATCGCGCCGGGGCTGTCTCCGGACGAAATCGTCGGTGCCGGCGGCGAGGGCGATGTCGTCCGCTTCGCCTTCGCCGCCGGGGAAGAGGCCGCCCGGCCGGTCCGCCGCGACGACCTCGCCTTCGACAATCACCTGACGCTGCTGTGAGCGGCGGGCGATGCGGCGGCGCGGGTCGTCGCGCCGCCGCCTCGGGTCAGGCCAACCGGTCGCGGTTGGCGGTCGCGTAGTCTTCGAGGGTGAAGGGCGGGCGCCCGGTCAGCGCCTCGACGTCGCCCGTCACCGCCGCGGTCCAGCCTTCACGGACCGGGTGGAAGATCGTGGCGAGGAAACGGGCGTAGGCCTCCGGCACCCCGGCGCCGGTCAGCATCGCGACGAAGGCGTCGTCGTCGATCGCGTGGTAGGCGACCGGCTTGCCGAGAACCCGCGACAGGATGACCGCGGCGTCGGCGTAGCCGAGCGCCTCGGGGCCGGTGAGGCCGAAGGCCTTGCCGTCGAAGCGGTCGGTGGAGAGGGCGGCGGCGCTCGCCGCGATGTCGCGGGCGTCGATGAAGCTCGACTTGCCCTCGCCGGCCGGGACGGCGATGACGCCGTGGTCGATGCCGGCCTTCCAGAAGGCGTGGAAATTGTCGGCGAACCAGTTCGGCCGCAGGATCACGAAGGGCACGCCGGACCGCTCGATCGCGAGCTCGACCTGCCGGTAGGGGATGGCGTCGTCGGCGTCGGCGCCGAAGACGCTCTGGAACACGATCTTGACGCCGCGGCTGGCGGCGGCTTCCACCACCGGCAGCAGCATCTCGGTGATCGCGGTGTTGCCGCCCGGCAGCATCACGAAGGCGCGGTCGACGCCCTCGAAGGCGGCGGCGACGGTGGCCGGGTCGGCGTAGTCGAACACGACGCCGGTCGCGCCCGCCGGGGCCGCGCCGCTGCGCGAGCCGACCTTGACGTTTTCGCCCTTTGCGAGCAGAGCCGCGACCAGATGGGTGCCCACCGTGCCGTTGCCGCCGAGAACCAGAACCGCCTTTGCCATCGTCCGTCTCCTGTAGTATCTAGGGGAAACCATGTTTCCGAAATGCAGATACTGCGGAACGGAAAGCGATGAAAGAAGGCACTTTTCGCTCACCTGGTTTCCTTCGGGAAACCGGCAGGGTCGGCGGGGAGGGCCGCAACGGTATGAATTTCCGACGAGTCGGAGATTTACACGCCACGGATGATACGGGAGTTCGGCCGAAATGCTCGCCTACGACGTCTACGAGGACCGCTGCCCGACGCGCATGGTGCTCGACCGGATCGCCGACAAATGGGCGCTGCTCGTGCTCGACCGGCTGAAGGACGAGCCGGTGCGCTTCAACCGGCTGCGGCGCGACATCAAGGGCGTGTCGCAGAAGGTGCTGTCGCAGACGCTGAAGCGGCTGGAGCGCGACGGCCTGATCTCGCGCACCGCCTATCCGACGGTGCCGGTGACGGTGGAATACGCGCTGACCCCGCTCGGCCGCACCCTCACCGACACCGTCGCCGCGCTCGCCCACTGGGCCGAGCAGAACATGGACGCGGTGCTCGCCGCCCAGCGCGCCTACGACGGCGAGGCCGCGGCGGCGTGACGGGTTCATCAGCCTCGGCCGGGCCGGGCGCTCCAGCCCTCGGCGATAGCGAAAACGGCCGGGTCGCTCTCAGCGCGCGTCCATCTCGTGGCGCCAAGGCGGGTTGGCGCCGGGCCGCGAGACGGTGATCGCCGCGGCGCGGATGCCGAAGGCGACGCAGCCGCGGATCTCGTCCGCCGTCATCGCCGCGAGCCGCTCGCGGGCGAGGAAGCCGCCGTCGTGGAGCGCGACCAGCGTTCCGGCCTGGAAGGTGTCGCCGGCGCCGATGGTGTCGGCGACCGTGACCTTCGGAGCGGGAACCTCGATGCGCCCGGCGGCGCGGTGCCAGGCGACGGCGCCCTCGCCGCCCCGGGTGATCAGCACCAGCACCGGATTGACGCCGAGCCACTCGGCCGCCTTGGCGTCCCAGTCGGCGTCGCCGTAGAGGAAGTCGAAGTCGACGTCCGACATGCGCAGGATGTCGGCGTGGCGCATCAGCGCCTCGATGCGGCGGCGGTAGTCGTCGCGGTCTTTCGTCAGGCTCGGCCGGCAGTTGGGATCGAGCGAGACGACGGTCCTGCCGGCGGCGTCCTCGACCATCTTGAGGGTCTCGCTCGACACCGGATCGTTGATCAGCGTCGTCGAGCCGACGTGGACGACCTCTACGGTGGAGAAGTCGATCGACCCCGGCGTCCAGCGCCAGTTCCGGACCGCGGAATTCTCGTCGTAGAAGGCGTAATGCGGTTCGCCGTCCACGATCTTGACGAAGGCCAGCGTGTTCTCGCGCTCCGACCGCTCGAGGTGGTCGAACCGCACGTTCGAGGCGGCCATGTGGGCGGCGATCATGTCGCCGAAGAGGTCGGTCGAGATCGCCGAGACGAAGCCCGCCGGCGCTCCGAGCCGGGCCATGGCCACGGCGATGTTGAGGCAGGACCCGCCCACGGCGGGCACGTAGCCGTCCCGCCCGTCGGGAAGCGTCACCGGAACGAAGTCGATCAACGCGTCGCCGCAGGACAGAAGCATGGCGAAAGCCCTCCCGAGTGTTTGTCGTTGCATAGCGACAATTGTTCGGACGGGCAACGGCGCGCGGTCGGCGAGCGAGGGGAGGGGCTTTGGCCGGGATGGGCCGAGAGGGATCGGCGGGGCGAGAGGCGGTGGCGGGGCGAGAGGCGGCGGTCGCCGGCTGCGGCGCGGCGGGCGCATCGGCCTGGAGAGGCCGATCCTCCGACATCCCTCCGTCCCGTATTCGTCATCCCGGCCTCCGAGCCGGGATCCAGCCATCCGCGGGCGCGGCCTCGAGGGTCAGGCGCGGGTGGCTCCGCATCGTCGCGGCAGGAGCCGTGGCCTTCGCCCCTGCCGCATGCTGGATCCCGGCTCGGAGGCCGGGATGACGGATACGGTGAGGGAGAGGGGCGGCGAGGCTTGGCCCAGCCGTAGGATATTCGGTCCGGGCGGCCCCGGCGAACGGACGAACTCGCCCAACCGGGAGGACGGATACGGTGAGGGAGAGGGGGGCGCTGCGGGCAATGACGAGCGGCCGCCCCCTGTCACCCCTTGACGATGTGATTGCATCAAACTAGTGATGCAAAGAAATCGGAGGGGCGCGATGGCGCGGGTGACGATCCGGGACGTGGCACGGGAGGCGGGGGTCAGCGTCGCGACGGTGGACCGCGTCCTCAACGGCCGCGCCGGCGACGCCTCGCGCAGCGCCCGCCGGGTCGAGGAGGCGATCGCCCGGCTCGGCTATGCACCCTCCGCCCTCCACGCCCGGGTCGGCGGCCGGCCGCGCCGCTTCGTCTTCCTGCTTCCCGCCGGCGACAACCCCTTCGTCGCCGGCCTCGCTGCCGCCGTCGATCGGCTCGGCGATTGGCTGCCGACGGGCGGTGTGGACTACGAGGTGCGCCACGTCGACGTCTTCGACGGGGCGGGCCTCGCCGCCGTGCTCGACGGCCTCGACCGTGAGGCGCTGGCCGGCGTCGCCCTCGTCGCCCTCGACCATCCGATGGTGCGCGAGGCCGTCGCCCGCCTCGCCGAGGCCAGCGTGCCGGTCGTCACCCTCGTTTCAGATCTTCCCGGCTCGCGCCGGGCCCATTACGTCGGCATCGACAACATCGCGGCCGGGCGCACCGCCGGGGCGCTGATGGGCCGCTTCGCGCCCGGCCGGTCCGGCAAGGTCGCGGTGATCGGCGGCTCCTTCGCGCTGCGCGACCACGGCGAGCGCCTGCTCGGCTTCCGCCAGGTGCTGGCGCAGGATTTCCCCGGCCTCGCCGTCGTCGAGGCGCTCGAAGGCCGCGATGATCCGGAAACGACCCGCGCCGCGACCGAGGCCCTGTTCGAGCGTCACCCCGACGTCGCCGGCATCTACTCGGTCGGCGCCGGCAACGCCGGCCTCGTCGAGGCGCTCGAGCGGCGCGATACGGCCGGTCTCGTCGTCATCGCCCACGAACTCACCGCCGAGAACCGCGCCGCCCTCGTCGCCGGCCGGCTCGACGCGGTCATCAACCAGGACTGCGGCCACGAGATCCGCTCGGCCGCAAGGGTGATGCAGGCCCTCGTCGCCGGGCTTCCGATCGCCGGCCCGCAGGAGCGCATCCGCATCGACGTGTTTCTCCGGGAGAACTTGCCGTGAAGCGGCCCGGCGCGGAGGGGGGAGACCTCGCAAGCCATTCGACTGAAACAATAAACCGCAGGGAGGAACCCGTCCCATGTACATCGGAATTGACATCGGCACCTCGTCGGTGAAGTCGGTGCTGATCGACGACGACCAGAAGATCGTCGCCAGCGCCTCCGTCGCCCTCGAGGTCTCGCGCCCGCATTCCGGCTGGTCGGAGCAGGACCCGGACGCCTGGGTGGCGGCGACCTTCGCGTCACTCGACGAACTGCGCGCCGAACAGCCGAAGGCGATGGCGGCGGTGCGCGGCATCGGCCTTTCCGGCCAGATGCACGGCGCGACCCTCATCGACGCCGCCGACAAGCCGCTGCGCCCGGCGATTCTCTGGAACGACGTGCGTTCCTCGGCCGAATGCGCCGAGATCGAGGCCCGCTGCCCGGCCTCCCGCGCCATCGCCGGCAACATCGCCATGCCCGGCTTCACGGCGCCCAAGCTCGTCTGGGTGAAGAAGCACGAGCCGGAGGTCTTCGCCAAGGTCGCCAGGGTGCTGCTGCCGAAGGACTACGTCCGCCTCGCGCTCACCGGCGAATACGCCTCCGACATGTCGGACGCCGCCGGCACGCTGTGGCTCGACGTCGCCGGCCGCCGGTGGTCGGACGAACTTCTCGCCGCCACCGACCTCTCGCGCGACCACATGCCCGGCCTCGTCGAGGGCACCGAGGTCTCCGGCCGGCTCAAGGCCGACCTCGCCGCCCGCTTCGGCATCGAGGGCACGCCGGTGGTGGCCGGCGGCGGCGGCGACAACGCGGCGAGCGCGGTCGGCATGGGCACGGTGACGCCCGGCGCCGCCTTCGCCTCGCTCGGCACCTCCGGCGTGCTGTTCGTCTCCAACGACCGCTTCTCGCCCAACACCGAGGGCGCGGTCCACGCCTTCTGCCACGCGGTGCCCGACACCTGGCACCAGATGGGGGTGTTCCTGTCGGCGACCGACAGCCTCAACTGGCTGTCCGGCCTGCTGAAGACGCCCGCCGCCGATCTCGCCGGCCGGCTCGGCGACGCCGTCGCGGCGCCGTCGCCGCTGGTCTTTCTGCCCTATCTCTCCGGCGAGCGGACGCCGCACAACGACGCCGCCGCCCGCGGTGCCTTCGTCGGTCTCGGCCACGAGAGCGGCGCCGAGGCGATGACGCAGGCGGTGCTGGAAGGCGTCGCCTTCGCCTTCCGCGACTGCCTGCGCGTCCTTTCCGACGCCGGCAGCCGGGTCGAGCGGGCGGCGGCGATCGGTGGCGGTTCGCGCTCGCCGGTCTGGCTGCAGATCCTTTCGAACGTGCTCGGCATCCCGCTCGACCTGCCCCAGGACGGCGACTTCGGCGGGGCCTTCGGCGCCGCCCGCCTCCGCCTGATCGCCGCGACGGGGGCCGACTACCGCGGCGGCGCGACGCCGCCGCCGGTCGCCCGCGTCATCGAACCCGACCCGGCGCTCGTGCGCGCCTACGACGACAGCTACGCCCGCTACCGGGCCCTCTATCCCGCCATCAAGGAGGCATTGAAATGAGCAGCGGATTCTTCGGCGATCTGGCGCCGGTCACCTACGCCGGCCCGGATTCCACCGATCCTCTCGCCTATCGCTGGTACGACAAGGACAAGGTCGTCCTCGGCAAGCGCATGGAAGACCACCTGCGCTTCGCCGTCTGCTACTGGCACTCGCTCGCCTACGCCGGCCTCGACCCCTTCGGCGGCGCCACCTTCCTGCGTCCCTGGTTCGAGGGTGACGACGGCATGGCCCAGGCGCGGATGAAGGCCGACGTCGCTTTCGAGCTGTTCCAGATCCTCGGCGTGCCCTTCTTCACCTTCCACGACCGCGACGTCGCGCCGGAAGGCAAGAGCCTCGCCGAATCGAACGCCAACGTGCGCGCGATCGGCGACATCTTCGCGAAGAAGATCGACGAGACCGGCGTGCGCCTGCTCTGGGGCACCGCCAACCTCTTCTCCAACCGCCGCTACATGGCCGGCGCCGCCACCAATCCCGATCCCGAGGTCTTCGCCTACGCCGCGGCGCAGGTGAAGAACGTCTTCGACGTGACCCGCGAGCTCGGCGGCGAGAACTACGTGCTGTGGGGCGGGCGCGAGGGCTACGAGACCCTGCTCAACACCTCGCTGAAGCGCGAGCTCGACCAGCTCGGTCGCTTCCTGTCGATGGTCGTCGACTACAAGCACAAGACCGGCTTCAAGGGCGCGATCCTGATCGAGCCGAAGCCGAAGGAGCCCTCCAGCCACCAGTACGACTACGACGTCGCCACGGTCTACGGCTTCCTCAAGACCTACGGCCTCGAGAAGGAGGTCCAGCTCAACATCGAGCAGAACCACGCCATTCTCGCCGGCCACAGCTTCGAGCACGAGCTGGCGCTGGCCGCCGCCCTCGGCGTCTTCGGCTCGGTCGACCTCAACCGTGGTCACTACCAGCTCGGCTGGGACACCGACCAGTTCGGCATGAACGTGCCGGAGCTGACGCTGGCGATGGTGGAAATCCTGCGCGCCGGCGGCTTCACCACCGGCGGCTTCAACTTCGACGCCAAGATCCGCCGCCAGTCGCTCGACCCGGCCGACCTCGTCCACGGTCACGTCGGCTCGATCGACGCCATGGCCAAGGCGCTGCTCGGCGCCGCGGCGATCATGGAGGACGGCACCCTCGACGGCTTCGTCAAGGACCGCTACGCGGGCTGGGAGAAGCCGCTCGGCCGCTCGATCCTCGCGGGCGAGAAGAGCCTCGAGGACTGCGCGGCCCTCGTCGAGGAGACCGGCCTCGACCCGCAGCCGGTGTCCGGCCGACAGGAGTATCTGGAAAGCCTCGTCAACCGCTTCTGCTGAGGCGGCCCTCCAGGCCGGGGCGTTCGGCTCCGGCCGGGAGATCATGGGACGGCCTCTGCCGGCGGGGCCGGTCGGGCACGAAGAAAGAAAAGCCGCGCTCCGGTCCGGGGCGCGGCTTTTCTTTTTTGAGGGGTCCCGTTTTGTGACGCCTCTGGCGTCACACCGTCGGGGGACGACGGCCGGTGACGAGACCGTAGATCAGGGAGATCGCGAAGAGCACGATCGCGACGAAGAAGATCAGCTTCGCGATACCCATCGCTGTGCCGGCGACGCCGCCGAAGCCAAGAACAGCGGCGATCAGCGCCACGATCAGAAAAGTAAGAGCCCAGCCGAGCATCGTTTCATCTCCTCGGGTTGTTTCATCGGGTGTGGTGACGGAATAACGGAGGCCCGTCCCATTTGTTCCGCGGCCGGTCCCGAGGGAAGATGAAGGCGGGATCGCGGGCCGACCGATCCGGCGCGAGGCGCCTGCCGGTGCTTCGACCTCGTCCCATCGCTTGCCGCGTATCCTCACGTCGGCGCCGCCTCGACAAAGACGGAATCTTTACGCAAATCCGGCACCTCAGAAGCGGCGAGGGCCGGCCTCGACCCGAAACGGGCGCGGGGGTGCCTCGCCCCGATCCGCAGCCGGAGCGCGCCCGTCCGATGTTGAGACGCCTTTACGACTGGACCCTGTCGCTCGCCTCCGGACGCCACGCCGCCACGGCGCTCGCCGGCGTCTCCTTCGTCGAGAGCTCGGTCTTCCCGATTCCGCCCGACACGCTGCTGGTGCCGATGGTGATCGCAAGGCGCGACCGCGCCTGGTGGTACGCGACGTTGTGCACGATCGCCTCGGTGCTCGGCGGCATCGCCGGCTACCTGATCGGCGCCTTCCTGTTCGATGAGCTGGCCCGGCCGATCCTCGGCGCCTACGGCTATCTCGACAAGTTCGCCGAGTTCCAGAGCTGGTACAACGACTGGGGCGTCTGGATCGTCCTCGTCGCGGGAATCACGCCCTTTCCCTACAAGGTGATCACCATCGCCAGCGGCGCCACCGGGCTCAACTTCGCCGTCTTCGTGCTCGCCAGCATCGTCGCCCGCGGCGCCCGCTTCTTCGTCGTCGCCGCGCTGCTTCACCGCTTCGGTCCGCCGATCCGCGACTTCATCGAAAAGCGGCTCGGCCTCGTCTTCAGCGTGTCCCTCGCCCTGCTGATCGGCGGTTTCGTGGTGGCGCGCTACGCGTTCTGATCGCGCTGTCGACCGGCCTCCACGCGCAGGACCACTTCGCTCGGCGCCGAAGCTCCACGAGCCGGCCGGCATCGCCGCCACCACGTCCGTGGACATTGAAGTATCCGTTCGAGACGAAGGCGGGTTCCTGTCGTTCGCGAAGTCACCCTTCGCCGGAATGGCGCCCGCCGTTTACCTCTTGTTGACCGCTCCACCGCATCGTCGAATTGAACCAATGCGGAATGACGTCCCTTCACGGCAGATCGACGGTCGATCCTGGTGAAAAGACGTGGACGACCGGGCGAAGCCGAAGAATTTCGCCGGCCGGGGGAGTGACAATGGGCCTTTCGATCAGGAACGTACTCGTCGGCCTCAGCCTGCTGCTGACCGCGCTCATCGCCGCCGTCGGCCTGCTGTCGAGTTCGTCGATCAACGCCATCCAGGACCGCCTGATCGAGGTCGACGAGAAGTGGTTGCCGAGCGTCGCGGCCGTCCACGCCCTCGACACGGCCATAGCCGAATACCGGATCGCCGAGAGCGCCAACATCCTGTCCTCGACCCCCGAGCAGATGGAAGCCGCCAATGCGGGCATCACGGCGGCCGATGCCAAGCTCTCCCGCAGCCGGGCGATCGTCGAGGCGCTGATCTCGACGCCCGAGGAGCGCGCCGCCTACGACCGGTTCGCCACCGAGTGGAACGACTACCAGGGGCTGCACGCCCAGATGGTCCAGCTGACGGAGACCTACCGCGTCGAGGACGCCTCGCTGTTCTTCAAGGGTGAGATGGCCGACGCCTATGCGGTCATGACCGCGACGCTCGCCGACCTGATCCGCTACAACTCGGACGGCTCGGCCGACGCCTTCGCCGTCAGCGCCGGCGTCCACGCCGCCGCGATCTGGCGCAACTACGCGATGACCGCCGTCGGAACGCTGATCGGTCTCGCCGCGATCGTCTTCATCGTCCTGCGGGTGACCCGGCCGGTCGGCGTTCTTTCGGCGACCATCTCGCAGATCGCGGACGGCCGCTTCGACGCGGCGGTCGAGGGAACGGCCCGCGGCGACGAGATCGGCGCCATGGCCCGCGCCGTCGACGGCTTCCGCGGCAAGCTCGCCGAAGCGGAGCGGATGCGGCGCGAGCAGGCCGAGCACGACGCGCTCGCCGCCCGCCGTGCCCGCGAGGAGCGGCTCAAGATCGCCGACGACCTCAAGACCCGGGTCGGCGGCCTCGCCGACGCCTTCCTCGCCTCCTCGCAGCGGGTGTCGGGGGCCGCCACCAATTTGTCGCGCACCGCCGAGCAGACCTCGCACGAGGCCGAGAGCGTTTCGCTGGCCGCCGGCGAGGCCGCCACCAGCATCCAGACCGTCGCGGCGTCGGCCGAGGAACTCGCCGCTTCCGTGCAGGAGATCAACGGCCAGGTGGTCCATTCGGCCAACGTCGCCGACACCGCCTTCCGCGAGGCCGAATCCGCCAACCGCCACATCTCGACCCTCGCCGAGGCGGCCGGGGCGATCGGCGACGTCGTCAACCTCATCAAGGGCATCGCCGACCAGACCAACCTTCTCGCCCTCAATGCCACCATCGAGGCCGCCCGCGCCGGCGAGGCCGGAAGGGGCTTTGCGGTCGTCGCCCAGGAGGTCAAGCAGCTCGCCTCCCAGACCGCGAGGGCGACCGGCGAGATCTCGGCCAAGATCGGCGAGATGCAACTGGCCACCGACACCGCGGTCGGCTCGATCACCGAGATCGTCCGCACCATCGCCGACGTCAAGGAGATCGCCGCGGCGATCGCCGGCGCCGTCGAGGAGCAGGGCGCCGCCACCGCCGAGATCGCCGGCAACACCAGCCTCGCCGCCCATGGCGCCAACCGCGTCACCGGCAACATCGGCAACGTCGGCAAGTCGGCCGAGCGCACCGGCGAGGCGTCGGGCGAATTGATGGAACTCTCTGGCAGCCTGTCGGCCCAGGCCGAGGACCTGCGCCGCGCCGTCGAGGGCTTCGTCGCGGACCTGCGATCGGCCTGAGCCGGACGCGGGATCGGCGGAAAGACACGAGGAAGGGCGCCGCCGGCGAGGGTCATGGCGCCCTTCCTCGTCGTGTGACGGCCGCCCGCGCGGGTATCCCTCGCAATTCAGGCCGGCCCGCCGCCACCGCTCGGGGCTTGCCGAGGGCCCGCGGCCTTTCTATCGTCGCGCCCGGCCGAAGGCCGGTGCGTCGCGACCTGGCGCGCCGCGGCCCCGTCCGTCTCCTCGCCCGCCCGTGAAAGCCGCGCCGACATGAAGCCAACCAATCCGATCTTCACCGGCATGCCGACCACCATCTTCGAGACGATGTCGGCGCTCGCCCGCGAGACCGGGGCGATCAACCTCGGCCAGGGCTTTCCCGACGTCGACGGGCCGCAGGAGATCCGCGCGAAGGCGGCGGAGGTCGCCCTCGCCGGGCCGAACCAGTATCCCTCGATGATGGGCATTCCCGAGCTGCGCCAGGCGGTGGCCGCCGCCAACGCGCGGTTCTACGGCCTCGACGTCGACTGGCAGAGCGAGGTGCTCGTCACCTCGGGCGCCACCGAGGCGCTGGCCGACGCGATCTTCGGCCTCGTCGCGCCCGGCGACGAGGTCGTCGTCATCGAGCCGTTCTACGACAGCTACGTCCCGATCATCCGCCAGGCCGGCGGCACGCCGGTCTTCCTGCGGATCACGCCGCCCGAATGGCGGCTCGACCCGCAGGCGCTGGCGCAGGCTTTCTCGCCGCGCACCAAGGCGATCATCGTCAACGATCCGATGAACCCGGCCGGCAAGGTTTTCACCCGCGAAGAACTCGTCCTGATCGCCGACCTCTGCCTCGCCCACGACGCCTACGTCATCGCCGACGAGGTCTATGAGCACCTGACCTTCGACGGCCGCCGCCACGAGACGCTGATGGCCTTCCCCGGCATGCGCGAGCGGGTGGTGCGGATCGGCTCGGCCGGCAAGACCTTCTCGCTGACCGGCTGGAAGATCGGCTACGTGACGGCGGCGCCGAACCTGCTCGGCCCGATCGCCAAGGCGCACCAGTTCGTCACCTTCACGACGCCGCCGAATCTCCAGGCCGCCGTCGCCCACGGCCTCTCGCTCGGCGACGACTATTTCGCCGACCTCGCCGCGACCCAGGCGGCCAAGCGCGACCGGCTGTCGGCCGGCCTTCGCGCGGCGGGTTTCACGGTGATGGCCTGTGGCGGCACCTATTTCGTCACCACCGACACCGGGCCGCTCGGCATCGACGACGACGCGGCCGCCTGCATCCGCCTGACGCGCGAGGCCGGCGTCGCCGCCGTGCCGGTCTCGGCCTTCTACGCCAGTGCGCCGCCGACCCGCTTCATCCGCTTCTGCTTCTGCAAGCGCGACGAGGTGCTCGACGCCGCGGTCGAGCGGCTCGATCGCTGGCTGCGCCGCGTCGCCTGATCGTCGGCCCCCCGTCGCCGGCACCCGTCTCCGTCCCGAGACCGCACCGAGAAAAATCCGAAGGTATCCCGGCATGACCAATCCGGTTCTGGTCGAAGTCACCCGCGGCGGGGTCGTCGAAAGCCGCCATCGCGGTTCGATCGTCGTCGTCGACGCCGACGGCAACGACCTGCTCTCGCTCGGCAACGTCACCGCGCCGGTGTTTCCGCGCTCGGCGATCAAGGCCTTCCAGGCGCTGCCGCTGCTCGAGAGCGGCGCGGCCGACCGCTTCGGCCTCTCCGACGCGGCGATCGCGCTCGCGGTCTCCTCGCACAACGGCGAGGCGGCCCACGTCGACACCGCCCGGGCGATGCTGAAGGCCTGCGGCTGCGACGAGGGCTGCCTCGAATGCGGACCGCAGCCGCCCGAGCGCGAGGCCGACAAGGCCCGTCTCGCCCGGATCGGGGCTCGGCCGGGGCGGATGCACAACAACTGCTCGGGCAAGCACGCCGGCTTCATCTGCGCCTCGGTCGCCATGGGGGTCGATCCGAAAGGCTACGCCAAATGCGGCCATCCGCTGATGGACGCGGTGATCGACGCCGTCTGCGACATGACCGGGGCGCCTTTCGCCGAAGATCTCTGCGGCACCGACGGCTGCTCGATCCCGACCTTCGCCGTGCCGCTGACCGCGCTCGCCCACGGTTTCGCCCGCTTCGCGAACGGCGCGGGCCTCGGCCCGGAGCGGGCGCGGGCGGCGGCGCGGATCCGGACGGCGGTGGCGGCGAACCCGTTCATGGTCGCCGGCAGCGGCCGCTTCTGCACCCGGGCGATGGAGGCGCTGGGGGCGCGGGCCTTCGTCAAGACCGGCGCCGAGGGCGTCTTCACCGTGGCCCTGCCCGAGCAAGGCCTCGGCATCGCCGTGAAGATCGACGACGGCGCCGCCCGCGCCTCCGAGGTCGTCACCGCCGAGGCGATCGCGAGCTTCCTCAAGCTCGGCGGCGAGGCCCTCGCCGCTCTCCGCCGCCCGGCGATCCTCTCGCGCATGAAGGAGACCGTCGGCGAAATCCGAGCCTCCGAGGCGCTGACGCGGGCGCTGTCGGCGGGCTGATCAGCCGACCCGGTTGTTTTCGATGGTGAGGTGCGGGAAGTTCGCCGCGCTCGCCCTCGCGAGGTCGCCGGTGACGAGCAGGCCGCCGCGAAGGCCGCGGATCGCGCCCTCGCTCTGGCCCTCGATGACGTTGTCGGCGAGCACGGCGTGGCCGGCGGTCTCGGCCACCGAGACGGCGATGCCGACACGCCCGCCGCGCAGCACGTTGGCCGAGGCGACGACGTTGCGCAGCCGCCCGCCCGGACCGAGCATCAGCGCGACGCTCGCGGCGTCCTCGACGACATTGCCGGTGACCGAGGCGTCGGCCTCGACCGCGATGCCGACGCCGTCGTTTCCGGCCTCGTCGTCGCCGCCGCGCAGGCGGCGCAGGACGTTGCCCTGGCAGACCGTGAGCCGGGCCGCCGCGGTGCCGCTCGACAGGCGGATGCCGGCGCCGGCCTCCTCGACGAGATTGCCGGACAGCACCGCCCCCTCGTTGCCGGCCTCGAGGTCGATCGCCGCGCCGCCGGACCGCAGGCAGCTGTTGCCGACGAGCTGGAGGTTGGCGCTCTCGCTGGCGGCGATCGCCGAGGTGGCGCAGTCGGTGACGCGGTTGCCGGTGACGATCACGGCGCCGGCCCGCGTCAGGCGGATGCCGGTCCCGGTCCGCCCGCCGGCCCCGGTCGGCCGGGCGATGCGCTCGATGCGGTTGCCCGAAACGATGCTGCCGTCCTCCCCCGCGTCCCAGCGCGTCAGCGCGACGCCGGCCTCGCCGCAGTCGGTGACGGTGTTGTCGGAGATCGTCAGCCCGCCGCTCTCCACCGCCGAGAGACCGATGTCGGCGGCGCCGCTGATCCGGTTGGAGGTGATGCGACCGGCGGTGCGCGTCAGCACCAGCGCCGAGCCGGAGCTGCCGACGATCTCGCTGCGCTCGATGACAAGGTCGCGGACGTCGCGGAAGGCGAGCAGGCCGGCTTCGGGATCGTCGAGCGAGCGGTTGGCGCCGTCGATGACGACGCCGTCGATGCCGACGTTCGACGCGTCCGCGCAGTCGAGCAGCCGCCCGCCGCCCGAATAGACGAGGCGGGACTGGCCCGGCACACCGATGACGTGGACGCCGGCCGGCAGCACCAGGTTGGAGACCTCGTAGCGACCCGGCGGCAGGAACAGCGGCCGGCCCTCGCGGCCGGCCCGGTCGAGCGCTGCCTGCATCACCTTGCTCTGGTCGTCGCCCGCCGCGGCCAGCAACTCGTCGCCGCCGCCGAATGACCCGCGCAGTCCGGCGAGCCGCGCCCGCTCCGTTTCGGATCGGGCCGGGACCAGCATCATCCCGGTGCCGACGGTGGCCATCGTGCCATAGAGGAACGCGCGCCGATCCATAGTGGTGCTCCTTGCCGCTGTCGGGAGGTGTGCAGCAAGGATCGTTCCGGGAAGAGGTGGAGCGGCGGGGGAACGGGCTCGCGCCCCGGTGAGCCGGGTGCCGCCGCGACGACTCCGATGCCCTGCCGCTGGCGACGCAGGGCGAGCGACGTCAGGGACTTGACGGGAACGACCCGGCCGGCGTCGGCCGGTCGGGTCGCGGGCTTTACTCGGAGGATGACCGACGTCGTCGTGCCGTCAGTGGATCTGGCCGGCCTGGGCGCCGGAGCCCTCGCGGGCCTTGCCGAGGCTCGGCTTCTGGCCGAGCGGGGTGACCTTCTCGCGCACCGAGAATTCGGCGCGGCCGTCGAGCGATGGGCCGGAGGTCCAGCGACCCTGCGGCGTCGGCTCGTCGAGCGAGGTGTTGAGGAAGTAGTAGGAGTGCTCGGTCGCCTCGTGGCTCTCCGGCGTGGCATTGGGGATCGGCAGCTGCTTCGCGAAGCCGCCGAGTTCCTCGATCACCGCCAGCCACTGTTGCTGGTGCATGGTGTCGCGGGCGATCAGGAAGGACAGCATGTCCTTCATGCCGGCATCGTCGGTCATGTTGTAGAGCCGGGAAGCGAGCACCCGGCCGCCGGCCTCGGCGGTGGCGTTGGCCAGCATGTCGGCGCCGATGTTGCCGGTGGCGTAGACGTGGCTCATGTCGAAGGGCACGCCGTTGGCGTTGACCGGCATCGCCGAGAGCCCCGACGACAGGATGTGGCGCGGGTTCATGCCGCCGAGGATGGCGCCGACCACGGGATCCTGCGCCGCCTCCTCCTGCATCGACAGCGGCGCGCCCTCGAGGTTGAGGGCGACGGCGTGGCCGAGGAATTCGATGTGCGAAAGCTCCTCGGTGGCGGTCATCATCAGCATGTCGCGATATTTCGCCGGGCCCCGCGCGCCCATCGCCTGGAAGAAATACTGCATAGCGACGCGAATTTCGCCCTCGATGCCGCCGATCGCCTGCTGGAGATACTTGGCGAATTCGGGGTTCGGCTTGTCGACGCGCACTTCGTACTGCAGCTTCGAAGAATGATGGAACATGATGATCTGCCTCTCGTGGAAATTCGTCGGCAAGGCACGTCCTTGCGGCCGTCGAACCGCGAGGGTGCCGATCGGTTCCGGCGGAATGCGGAGAGGGGAGGGGGGGCCGCCGGCTGGCGGCGTCAGATGCCGAGCCGGCCGGCGATCTCCGCCGCGGCGAGCGAGGCCGCGGCGCGGCCCTCGCGCACCTCGACTTCGAGCCGGCGCACCAGCGCGCGGATATCGGGATCGCGCTCCAGCCGCTCGTGGAAGCGGGCGAGAACCATCTCGCGCATCCAGTGCACCTGCTGGGCCCGGCGCTTCTCGGCGAAGCGCCCGGATTTTCCTGTCGCCTCGCGGTAGCGGCCGATCTCGGTCCAGAGCTCGTCGAGCCCGAGGTTGGAGAGGCCGGAGATGGTGATCACCGGCGGCGTCCAGTCCGGCGAGGCCGGGGCGAGGATGTGCAGCGCCGCGCGATATTCCGACGCCGCCGCCCGGGCGCGGGCGGCGTTGTCGCCCTCGGCCTTGTTGACGGCGATCAGGTCGGCGAGTTCGAGCACGCCCTTCTTGATGCCCTGCAACTCGTCGCCGGCGCCGGGCAGCATCAGCACGAGGAAGAAGTCGACCATCTCGGCGACCGTCGTCTCCGACTGGCCGACGCCGACGGTCTCGACGAGGATGACGTCGAAGCCGGCGGCCTCGCACAGCAGCATGGTCTCGCGCGTCTTGGCCGCGACGCCGCCGAGGGTGCCGGCGGAGGGCGAGGGGCGGACGTAGGCGTTGCGGTCGAGCGAAAGCCGCGCCATCCGCGTCTTGTCGCCGAGGATCGAGCCGCCGGTGCGGCTCGACGACGGGTCGACCGCCAGCACCGCGACCTTGTGGCCGAGGGCGGTGAGGTTGGTGCCGAACTGGTCGATGGTCGTCGATTTGCCGACGCCTGGAACGCCGGTGATGCCGATCCGGAGCGAGCGGCCGGTGTCGCCGACGAGTTCCTGCAGCAGGGCGCGGGCGACGGCCTGGTGTTCGGGCTTGCGCGATTCGACGAGGGTGATGGCCCGGGCGAGAACGCCGCGGTTGCCGGCGCGGATGCCCGCCGCCATGGCGCCGACGTCGAGCGGGCGCGGCGCCGGGGGCGGCTC
>CALCDT010000190.1 GCA_937900425.1 uncultured Alphaproteobacteria bacterium
GGAGCATCGCGCAAGCGATGCGTCTCGAAGGACGAGGCCGCCCCCGCCCTTCGAGGCTCGCTGCGCTCGCGCCTCAGGGTGAGGGCGGAGAGAGGTCGATTCAAACGCACGCTGGTATCAGGCCGTGCCCATCTCCTGCAGCGCCATCAGCGATTCCGGCAGCACCTGGCCGCCGTCGATGACGATCTGCTGGCCGGTCACGTAGCCGGCCTCCTCGGAGGCGAAATAGAGGGCGGCGTTGGCGATGTCGAACACCGTGCCGAGCCGCTTCATCGGGATCGAGGCTTCCATGGATGCGATGTAATCGGCGCCGAGGCCGTCGAGGCCCTCGGTGCGGATGTTGCCCGGCATCACGGCGTTGACGGTGATGTTCCAGGGGGCGAGCTCGATCGCCGCCGTGCGCATGAAGCCGAGCTGGCCGGCCTTGGAGGCGCCGTAGTGCGACCAGCCGGGATAGCCGGTGATCGGCCCGGTAATCGAGGAGGTGAGGACGATGCGCCCCGCCTTCTTCGCCTTCATCGCCGGCAGCACCGCCGACACCGACAGGAAGGTGCCCTTGAGGTTGGTGCCGATGACGTGGTCGAAATCGGCCGCCGTCATGTCGCCGAGCTTCGCGGCGGGGAAGATGCCGGCGTTGGCGCAGAGCACGTCGATCGAACCGTAGCGGTCGAGGGCCGCCGACGCCATCGCGGTGCAGTCGTCCGGACTGGTCACGTCGGCGGCGAAGGCCGACGCCTTCGGTCCGATCTCGGCGGCGACCCGCTCGGCGTCGGCGAGGCCGCGGGCGACGACGAGGACGTTGAGCCCCGCCTGCCCGAAGCGCAGCGCGATGCCGCGGCCGATTCCCTTGCTGGCTCCGGTGACGATCACCGTACGTCCTTCGAGCGGCGTGAACATGGCTCCGGCCCTTTCCTTCGAATGCGGTCGCGTCCGGCCACGGTTCCGTTGCCCATTTTCAACGCTGCCGCCGATGAAGGCAATCTGCGACGGGAAATTGATGTTGTAAAGCCCACGAGGAGATGGCTATGATCCCACAAAGTCCAACATTGGTGACCGCCGGCGCGGTCGCCGCGGTCGACCGACGAGGCGAGGCGACATGACGACCCCATCGCCCGACCTGCCCGATGCCGCCGCCCGAAAGGCGAGGCTGCCGAAGAAGGCCCGGCAGGACCGCATCCTCGCGGAAGTGCGCGCCAACGCCTCGCTCCGCGTCGGCGACCTCGCCGCCGATCTTGCCGTCTCCACCGAAACCATCCGGCGCGACCTGTTCGAGCTGCAGGAGCAGGGCCTCGTCAACCGCACCTACGGCGGCGCCGTGCGCCCCTTCGCCGCCGAGCCGGCCGTCGCCGAGCGTCACGGCCAGCGCGTCGCCGAGCGCGAGGCGATCGCGGTGCGCGCCGCGGCGCTGGTCCGCCCGGGCGAGGTCATCGCCATCGGCGCCGGCGCCACCACCACCCACGTCGCCCGGCGGATGGCCGCGACCTGCCGCGACCTCACCGTCATCACCCATTCCTTCTCGGTCGCCACCGTCCTCGCCGCCAATCCGACCATCGAGATCCTGATGTGCCCCGGCCGCTACCACGGCCGCGAGGGCATGATGGTCGGGCCGGAGGCGATCACCTTCCTCGCCGACTACAACGTCAACCGCGCCATCCTCGGCGCCTCCGGCATCACCGCCGAGGGCCTCGCCGACGCCGAGGCCCCGGCCGCCCAGGTCTACAGGGCGATGATGAACCGGGCCGAGGAGACCGTCGTCGTCGCCGACCACGACAAGTTCGACGTCGCCGCCCTCGCCATCTGGGCCCGCCCCGCCGACATCCGCCGCCTCGTCACCGACCGCGCCCCGACGGGCACGCTGGCGCGGGCGTTGGAGCGGGCGCGGGTGGAGGTGCTGGTGGCGGAGGGGTGAGATGTCGAGCGGCGAAGAGGTTGGCGTCTTTCGTCTGTTTTCCTCAATCGCGAGGACTTGCCGTGCCGCCCACCCCTCTCCCTGTCCCTCCCCCTCAAGGGGGGAGGGGACGATGAAGGTGAGGGCGACGTCCCACGCAACCTCTCGCCGACCCACCCAGGAGGCCCGACCCATGTATGACGCGGACTTTCTCGCCCGGCTCGAAGCCGGCCTCGCGACGGCCCTGCCGCGCTGGGGGCTTTCGCCGCGGACGGAACTGACGCTCCTCACGATATCCGAGAACGCCACGTTCAAAGCCCGCGATCCGGCGGACGGTCGCGAGGTGGTGTTCCGCGTCCACCGGCCCGGCTACCACAGCCGTGAGGAGATCGCCTCCGAACTCGCCTGGCTCGACGCCCTCGGCCGCGACGGCGTGGTGGCGACGCTCTCGGCGATCCCGATGTCAGACGGCGGCCTGATCGCCGAGATCGACGACGGCGGCGCCGTCCGCCACGCCGTCGCCTTCGCCCTGCTGCCCGGGCGCGAGCCGGCGGAGGGGGAGGACCTGCCGCGCTGGTTCCGCGAACTCGGTGCCATCAACGCCCGCCTCCACGCCCACGCCCGCGCCTGGCCGCGCCCGGACGGTTTCGTCCGCAAGACCTGGGACTTCGACGCCATGCTCGGCGAGGTCCGGCTCTGGGGCGACTGGCGCGAGGCCCTCGGCCTCGACGCCGAGGGCCTGGCGGTGCTGGAGGAGACAGCGGCCGTGCTGCAGCGCCGGCTCGACGCCTACGGCAAGGGCCCCGACCGCTTCGGCCTCGTCCATGCCGACATGCGTGTCGCCAACCTGCTCGTCGACGGCGACCGTCTGTCGGTGATCGACTTCGACGACTGCGGCTTCTCCTGGTATCTCTACGACTTCGCCGCCGCGATCAGCTTCGTCGAGCACGAACCCTGGGTGCCGGACCTGCTCGCCGCCTGGATCGAGGGCTACCGCACCGTCGCGCCGCTCTCCGAAGAAGACTGCGCGATCATCCCGGTCTTCGTGATGCTGCGGCGGATGCTGCTCACCGCCTGGATCGCCTCCCATTCCGAAACGCCGACCGCCGAGGCCATGGGCGAGGCCTACACCCGCGGCACGGTCGACCTCGCCCGCGCCTTCCTGCGCGACTTCGGCACGGCGCCGGCGGCGGTGGCCTCGTGAGCGCGGCCGCCACGGAGATCCTCGCCCTCAACGCCTTCGGCGGGCGCGACCCGGCGGCGCTTCCGCCCGAAGTCGAGGCCGCGGTGCGGCGGCGGCAGGCGAGCTACGGCGCCGGATCGGTGCTGTTCTACGACGAGCCGCTGCGGGTGACGGAGGCGCGCGGCGCGACGATCCTGACCGCCGACGGGCGCGCCTATCTCGACTTCTACAACAACGTCCCGAGCGTCGGTCATTGTCACCCGAAGGTGGTGGAGGCGGTGCGCGAGGCGGTCGGCCGGATCAACGTCCATTCGCGCTACCTCTCCGACGACGCCCACGACTACGCCGAGGCGCTGCTTTCGACCTTTCCGCCGGAACTCTCCAATCTCGCCCTGACCTGCACCGGCAGCGAGAGCAACGACCTCGCCCTGCGCATCGCCCGGCTCGCCACCGGCGCCGAGGGCGTCGTCGTCACCGAGGCGGCCTACCACGGCAACACCGCCGCGGTGACCGAGGTCTCGCCCTCGTCCTACCGCCGCGGCGGCCCGCCCGCCCGCGTCCGCACGGTGCCGGCGCCGGACCCGCGGATCTACGGCGACGACGTCGGTGCCGGCTTCGCGGCGGCGGTCGAGGCGGCGATCGCGGCGCTCGCCGAGGACGGCATCCGCCCGGCGGCCCTCCTCGTCGACACCATCTTCTCCTCCGACGGCGTCTTCGCCGATCCGCCCGGCTTCCTCGCCCCGGCGGTCGCGGCGATGCGCGCCGCCGGCGGGCTCTTGGTCGCCGACGAGGTCCAGCCGGGCTTCGGGCGCACCGGCGCCGGGCTCTGGGGCTTCTCCCGCCACGGCATCGTCCCCGACATCGTGACGATGGGCAAGCCGATGGGCAACGGCTATCCGGTCGCCGGCCTCGTCACCCGGCCGGACCTGCTCGCCCGCTTCTACGAGGACTTCGGCTATTTCAACACCTTCGCGGCGAGTCCCGTGGCCGCCGCCGCGGCTCTGGCGGTGCTCGAGGCGATCGAGGAGGACGGACTGGTCGCCAACGCCCGCGAGGTCGGGGCGCATCTTCGCTCCGGCCTCGACGACCTCGCGGCCCGCCACGCCGGCATCGCGGCCGTGCGTGGCGTCGGCCTCTACGTCGGCGTCGAATTCCGCACCGAGGGCGGCGCGCCGGACGCGCCGACCGTCTCCCGGCTGATCAACGACCTTTGCCGCGAAGGCATCCTGATCGGCGCCGCCGGCCGCCACGGCGACACCCTCAAGCTCCGCCCGCCGCTCTGCGTGACCAAGGCCGACGCGGACCGTCTGGTGGAGACGCTGGACCGGGTTATGTGACGTCCGGCGTCGGGTCCACGCAGCGGAAGGTCACACCACCCGCGTCGGCAACGGCTTACCCGCGAAGTGGGCGAGCAGGTTTTCCAGAACGAGGTCGCCCATCGCCGCCCGGGTCTCGACCGTGGCGCTCGCCCGGTGCGGCTGCAGCAACACGTTGTCGAGGACGAGGAAGCGCGGGTCGATGTCCGGCTCGTTCAGGAACACGTCGAGCGCGGCGCCGGCGATGCGGCGCTCCTCCAGCGCGGCGATCAGCGCCGCCTCGTCGACGGTGGTGCCGCGGGAGATGTTGACGAGGAAGCCCTCCGGCCCGAGGGCGGCGAGCGTGTCCGCCGTGACGATGCCGCGGGTGCCCGCGCCGCCGGCCACCGCGACGACGAGGATCTCCGACCACGCAGCGAGGTCGTCGAGGGTCGGAAAGGCCCGCCAACCCGCCACCTCGCGCGGCGAGCGGTTGTAGTAGCCGACCGGGCAGTCGAAGGCGGAAAAGCGGCGGGCGATCGCCGCGCCGATCCGGCCGAGGCCGGCGATGCCGACCCGGCGGCCGTGGACCCGCGTCGCCAGCGGCAGCGGCTCGGTGCCCCACTTGCCGGCGCGCACGTGGGCGTCGCCGACCGCGATCATCCGGCAGAGGTCGAGGGTGAGGCCGACGGCGAGGTCGGCGACGTCGCCGGTGAGGACGTCGGGGGTGTTGGTGACGGCGACGCCCGCGGCCCGCGCCGCCTCGACGTCGACCGCGTCGTAGCCGACGCCGTAGCAGGCGATGATCTTCAGCGCCGGCAGCGCGCCGATCAGGGCGGCGTCGGCGCCGATGTCGCCTCGGGTGGCGAGTGCGGTCACGTCCCGCGCCGGCCCGGCGAGAAAGGCCGCCGGGTCCGCCATCTCGTCGAGGCGCAGCACCGTAAAATGCCGGGCGAAGGCGGCCATGTCGCGGTCCGGAAAGGCCGCGGCGAGAAGGAGCTTGGGTCGGTCGGTCATCGGGGTCCTCTCCGGTTCGTGCCGCCTTCGGCGCCGGCGTTGCCGCCCGCCTTCGATGCGGCTATGGATTTTCGGCGGGCGGCGCGCCGTCCGCGCAACGAGACCGGCGCTCCGGACCCCGCGGCCACCGCCCCGGCGTCGCCCGGACGGGCCGGCGGACAACCTCCGGGGGAGCCTGCTCGATGAGCCCATACCAGATTCTCGACCGCCGCTTCGAGGCGCTGATCATCGGCCACGCCCGGCTCGAAAGGCTTTGGACCGGCAGCCGCTGGGCCGAGGGGCCGGTCTACGTGCCGGCGGCGAAGTCGCTGATCTGGTCCGACATCCCGGAAGACCGGCTGATGCGCTACGACGAGACCGACGGCTCGGTCTCGGTGTTCGAGCATCCCTGCGGCTACCACAATGGCCACACCCTCGACCGCGAGGGCCGCATCGTCGCCTGCGAGCACGGCGGCCGGCGCGTCTCCCGCCTCGGCTTCGACGGCCGCTGGACCGCCCTCGTCGACCGCTTCGAGGGCAAGCGCTTCAACTCGCCCAACGACGTCGTCGTCAAGTCCGACGGCACGGTCTGGTTCACCGACCCCTCCTACGGCATCGACACCAACTACGAGGGCCACAGGGCCGAGAGCGAGATCGGCGCCTGCAACGTCTACCGCCTCGACCCCGAAACCGGCGAAATCGCCGCGGTGATCACCGACATGGTCCGCCCGAACGGCCTCGCCTTCTCGGTCGACGAGACGATCCTCTACGTCGGTGATACCGGGTCGAGCCACGTGCCCGGCCATCCGCGCGAGATCCGCGCCTACGACGTTTCGGCCGACGGGCGCTCGGTCTCGAACGGCCGTTCCTTCATCCTGTCCCCGGTCGGCCACTTCGACGGCTTCCGCCTCGACACCGCCGGCAACCTCTGGTGCTCGACCGGCGACGCCGTCTGCGCCTTCGCCCCGGACGGCACCCACATCGGCTCGATCCCGATCCCGGAGATCGTCTCCAACGTCGCCTTCGGCGGGGCCAAGCGCAACCGCCTCTACATCACCGCCCAGACCTCGCTCTACGCGATCTACCTCAACGCCCATCCGGCGGTGGACCGGTGAGGCGGGCGCCGCCGGGGCGGGCGTGGCGGTGAGGCTGCTCTCCGGCCGCCGCCCGGCGGTGCTCTTCGTCGCCAACGGCATGACGCCGACGCTGGAGTTCAGCTTCCTCCGGCCGCTCCGCGCGCTGTCGCAGGCCGGCGCGATCGACCTGCGCCTCCTGTTCGAGCGCGAGGTGATCACGAGGATCGGCGAGGGAAGCCTCGCCGGCCACGTCGGCCGCGACGTCGATCTCGTCGTCTTCTCCCGCTACAACGGCCCGCGCGCCGACGATCTCCTCGCCATCGCCCGGGCCGCGGGCGCGGCGACGATCTACCAACTCGACGACGACCTCCTCGACGTGCCGCCGTCGATCGGCGCCGAAAAGCACGCCTTCCACAGCCACCCGGAACGGCGGGCGAGCGTCGTCGCGCTGATGGAAGGCTGCGACGTCGTCCACTTCTCGAACGAGCGCCTCGCCGCCAAGATGGCCGCCAAGGCGAGGCTGCGCCGCGCCGACGTCGCCGGTGTCATCAACGGCCTCTCGCCGATGCGGCTGCCGGCGCGCGGCCCGACCCGGCGGATCGGCTACATGGGCTTCGACCACGCCGCCGACTTCGCGATCGCCGCGCCGGCGGTGGAGAAGATCCTGCGCCGTCATCCGCAGGTGAGCTTCGAGATCTTCGGCCCGATCCCGCTGCCCTGGAGCTTCTCGCGCTTCGGCGAGCGGGTCCGCGCGCAAGGGCCGGTGCGCGGCTACGACGCCTTCCTGAAGCGGCTCTGCGACCTCGACTGGGACGTCGGCATCTGCCCGCTGGTGACCGACGCCTTCAACCTCGTCAAGACCGACGTCAAGTGGATCGAATATTCCGCCGCCGGCATCGCCACGGTGGCGAGCCGGAGCACGGTCTACGACGCCTGCTGCGCCGACGGCTGCGGCTTCCTGCCCTCGGGCGAGAGCGAATGGTTCGAGGCGCTCGACCGGCTGGTCCGCCAGCCCGGCGAACGCTACGCCGCGGTGATGCGGGCCCAGCGCCGGCTGGTGGAGCGGTATTCGCCGCAGCGGCTGACCCGCCAGGTGCTCGACCTTTTCGCCCTCGCCGCGCCGGGCCGGTTCGCCCGGCTGCAGCGCAAGGCGCCGCCGCTGCCTCAGCCGGCCATCGCCAGCAGCGCCCGGTAGCGGGCCGGAACGTCGGCGGGAATGCCGAGGCCGGCGAGCCAGGCCTCCTGCGCGGCGATCAGGTCGGCGCGGCGTTCGACCGCCGCATGGGCGAAGGCGGCCCAGTCGTCGGCGTCGCTCACCGTCGGCAGGCCGGCGAAGTTGCGCGCGTCGACCGCGCCCTCCTCGTCGACCCAGACCGCGGCCGGTACCCCGGCGACGACGAAGTCGAGCAGCACCGACGACGGCGCCGACAGGCCGTAGTCGAAGCGGGCGATGTCTTCCTTGTAGATCGGCGCCCGGCTCGGCGTGACGCCTTTGGGCAGGGTGACGGCGTTGCGCTCGGTGAAGCGCCCGGCCGGGTGGGGGCGCAGGTGGATCCGGTGTCCCGCCTGCGCCATCCGCGCCGCGAAGTCGGTGAAGACGTCGAGGAAACCGCGCCTGAGGCCGGCGCCGGAAAAGCGTACGGAGTGAAGGTTCTCGCAGACGATGCCCTCGGCCCGCCGCGCCGGATCGCGCGGCGCGGCGACGTCCGGCCGAGGGTCGATCAACATCGGCGGGCCGGTGACGACGAGTTTGCCGCGCTCGCGCGCCGGCATCGCGGTCAGGCGGTCGGCGGCGAACCAGCCGGCGAGGACCTCGGCGGCGAAGCGCACGTCGCGCCCGGCGGTGGCGTCGTGGCGCTCGTTGTGCAGGAAGCCGATGCACTCGACGCCGTGCTGCAGGGTGACGGCGGTGATCTGCGGCGGCAGCGTCGTCATCAGCCGGTGGGTCGGCATATGATTGGACAGCGAAGATTCGCTGCCCGCGATCAGCAGGCCGCGGCGCCCGGCCAGCCGCTCGATCGCCTCGCGCTCGCTGCGATGGACATGGGCCGGAATCCCCAGCCCGCCCGCGATCTCCTCGACCTCGGCGCGCCACAGGCCGGTCTGGTCGAGATCGGCGAAACGCCGGCCGACCATCAGCAGGAGATCGGCGTGGTCCATCGTCCGGGCGAGCCGCAGCAGCGGCCGCAATACGGCGACGTCCTGGACGAGATCGACGTGGAAGGCGATCAGCGGCCGCGCCGTCATGCCGCCTCCCCGGCGCCGGCCGCCGCGAGGGGAAAGCCGCGGCCGCCGCCGGGCGTCGCCGTGCCGCGAAGGCGAAGCGACGGTGCGCCGGCCCAGCTTTCCGCGATCACGACGGCGCCGCAGCCGAGGGCCTCGCGGCAGAAGCCGGCGATCGCCGTCATCACCTTCGGATAGAGCGCGACCTGCGTCGCGAGGCTGTCGTCGCCGAGAAAGAGCCCGGCGAGGCCGCAGTCGGCGGCCTCGAGGCGGAGGCGGCCGTCGCCGGCCTCGCCGGCACGGGCCCGGAGCCCGTCCGGCAGGCGCTCGGCCGCCGCGGCGGCGAGCAGCACCGCGAGGCTGCCGTCGGCCTGCCGCTCGATCCGCACCGGCGCGTCGCTCCGCGAGCGAAGGAAGGGCGAGGTGACGACGAGCGCGCCGAGCGCCGCGACATCCCGGCGGATCTCGGCGCCGGTCTCGAAGCCTTCGACGACGGCGACGTCAGCGTCGGCGCCCGCGGGAGCGGGCCGCGGCCGTGCCGCAGCCCCGATCGCCGCGTCGATGAACCGCTCGCCGAGGGCGTAGGGATCGGCGAGGGCGAAGATGCGGGCGCAGAAGGCGGCGAGGCCGGCCCGGCCGAGGCGGCAGCGGCCGGTGTCGAGGTCGGCGGTGAGATCCTCGGCGCGCCGGTAGACGAAACCGTCGAGGTCGGCGTAGAGCGGATGGCCGGGCGTCAGCACCTGGCAGCCGCGGTTGAGCGCCGAGATCGCGCGGTTGAGCGACTTGGCGATGCTGAAGCCCTGGCCGTTGACCGGCAGGAAGGCGACGTCGGCGTCGTGAAGCGCCGCCTCCTCGCCCATCTCGCTCCACTCCTCGATCCGGGCCGGCACCGGCAGGGTGCGCAGCGCCGCCAGGGCCTCCGGCGTCAGCGCCCGCGGATTGGTGAGCACGGTGAGATCCGGCTCGTAGCCCGCCCGGCGCAGCCGGGCGATCTCGCCGGCGAAGGCGACGAGGTCGGCGAGACCGACCGGAAAATAGGGGTTGTCGCCCATGCCGAACCAGAGCAGCCGCAGCCGCCGGCTCGCCCGCGCCCGCGCCACCTTTGTCTCGGCGGCGTCGGCGACGTCGAGCGGCGCGAAGCTCTCGACGGGGTCGCCGACCACGGTGACCGGCACCTCCGGCAGCGCCTCGCCCAGCACCCGCGCCATCGGCCCGGTGCTGCAGATCGCGAAGTCGGTCAAGGGCGCCATCGCCGCCATGCCGTCGCGGAAGCGGGCGAGGCGGGCGTCGCCGCGCTGGCTGAAGTAATCGTCGAAGACGTCCTGGCCGACGCACTTGCCCGCCGCGCGCAGGCGGTGGGCGAGGGCGGGTGCGCGGGCGTCGAAGATCTTGGCGAAGATGTAGACGTCGCAGTCGAAGGACGCGGAGCGGATCACCTCGCCGACCGGCCGGATCTCGATCTCGACGCCCGGACGGGTGACGTGGCCGGTGAGGCGGCCGTAGCGGATCCGCATCCCGGCGGCGGCGAGGAAGGCCTCGGAGGGGATGAGGATCGCGAGGCGCATCAGACCACCTTGCGGACCACGGCGGCCCCGGAAAGGAGCGTGGCGAGCGCCACCGCCGGATCGCCGGTTCCCGCGCCGAGGACGTGGCCCCGCGGCGCCGGCGCCCGTCCGACGTGGGCGGCGGTGACGACCCCGCAGACGACGTTGGCCGAACCGCCCGCGAGTACGCGCAGGCCGAGGTCGATGTCGGCGCAGCCGGCGAAGGACGAGGCCCGCCCGATGCCGCCGGCGGCCCGCAGGACGCCGGCCCTCGACGCCAGCAACGCCCCGCAGCAGGCCGCCACCGGCACGGCGGCGCCGGGAAGCAGGACGCGGGCGTCGATCATCTCGTAGGTCAGCGACGGCAGGCCGGAGAAGGCGACGCCGGTGACCGACCATCCGCCGAGGACGAAGCGCACCGCGCCCTGGCCGGCCTCGACCAGCGGGCAGGAGGCCGTGCCGACGCCGGCCGTGGCGGCGATCGCGGCGAGCGTTCCGGCCGTGCGCGGATCGTGCAGCCGGATCTGCGGCGCGGCGACGAGGACGACGGTGGCGTCGGAAAGGCCCTCCACCGCCGCGTCGATCCGCTCGCCGCGGGAAAGGCCGGCGGCGCCGGCGAGCAGGCGATGGCGGCCGGGAAAGAGCGCGGCGACGCGCGCCCCGAGCACCGCATCGCCGAGACCGGCCGCCGGACCCGCGACGGTCACGGTCATGTCCCGCGCACCGTCCTGGGTGGCCAGCGTGTCGAGCAGGGCGCAGGCGGCGGCGATCTCGTCGTCGCGCTCGATCGCGATCACCACCTCGAGGGCGGCGGGAACGGCCGTCGCCGCGACGAGGGGCATCGGCCGGTCGAGGGCGGTCACCAGCGGGCCGTCGTTGCCGCGCGTCGTCGGCGCCTCGCGGTGGAGGATGGCGAGCGGGGCGTGAAGCGCGCCGGCCGGCTCGTCCGCCGGGGCCTCGATCCGTGGATAGGGCAGCGGGTCGCCCGCCGGCTGCAGGGCGCCGAGCCGGCCGCCGAGGCCGGGAAGAGTGACGATCCAGGCCGACGGCAAGGCCCCGGCCTCGCGGACGAGAAAGGGGGGCGGAGCACCGGCTCGCTCCAGGGGCGGGGCGAGCGACGGGGCGGCCAGCGCCGCGACGGTCGGCGTGCCGTTCGCCGGAAGTCTCAACCGGGTCGCGCCTTTCCGGGGCGTCTCGGGCGCGGCCTCCGCCACCAGCGCCGAGAGGTGGGCGGCGAGGGAGGGATCGATCGCTTCCCTCCCGTCGAGGGTGATCGCGACGCCGAACAGGCCGCAGACCCAGTCGAGATGATCGCGGTCGAACATCGGCTCGGCGCCGGTGGCGCCGGTGGCGTCGACGGCGATGGTGCCGAGCGTGGCGGCGGTGCGGCCGGCGAGCGCGAGATCGAGCAGCCGGACCTGCGCTTCGGCGAGATCGACCCGCGCATCCGCCAGGGTGCCGAAGGCGGCGGCCTCGCCGGCGTGGGCGCCGCCGCGGCAGAGCGAGGGGAAGGCGAGGAGGTCGCTGGCGACGAGCCGGCCCTCGCCGTCGCTCATCACGAACACCAGCGGCATGAACGGACTGTCGAGGGCGACGTCGGCGATCGCGGCGCGGCCGCCGAAATCGGGCACCGTGGCGAGCGGAACGACGAGGAAGCCGGCGCCGACGCGGCGCAGTTGCAGCACGTCGAGCGACAGGGCGGTCACGCCGGCACCACCGCCGGCACCACCACCTGCACCGGCGCCGACACCGGCGTCTCGCGCTGAAAAGCGCAGCTTGAGGCTGCGCGGCCCGCTCACCCAAAGATCGTCGAGCCGGACCGGGGTCTGCGGGCCACCGAGGGTCGGGCCGCCGAAGGCGAGGTCCGTCGTCGGTACCGGGGCGAGATCGGCGAGATCGAAACCGTCCGCGTCGAGCGCGATCCGGTCGCGGCCGCCGAGGGCGGCGAAGAGACGGAGGCCGGCGAGG
>CALCDT010000191.1 GCA_937900425.1 uncultured Alphaproteobacteria bacterium
TGCAGGAGGTCGGCCTGGTCGACGGCGCGGAGACGGCCGCCGCCGCCGGGCAGGCCGCGGCGCTCTACGGCGCCCGCCAGCCGGGCCGGCTCGACGTCAGGGTCTGACGGCACGAATTTTGCTTGGTTGAATTCGCAGAACAGGTCTTGCGCGTGGACCGCCCGAAACGAATGACGATGGTCGTCGGTGGAAGCCACCCGGCGGTGCAGGCGAGCGGAGTATCAGGTCATGGACATCTCGGCCCTCACCGGCGGTTCGTCCTCCGGTTCCTCGAAGTCCGGCTCGGCGGCGAGTTCGCTGATGACGAACTACGACACCTTTCTGCGCCTGCTGACGACGCAGCTGACGACGCAGAATCCGCTCGATCCGATGGACAGCGAGAAATTCACCGAGCAGCTCGTCTCCTTCTCCTCGGTCGAGCAGCAGATCGCCACCAACAGCAATCTCGAGAGCATGCTCTCGGCGATGGCGGCGAGCGCGACGCTCAATCTCGTCAACTACGTCGGCCAGGACGTCACCGCGCTCTCGGACACGACCAGGCTGGAGAACGGCTCGGCGAGCTGGGACTACACCCTCGGCGCCGACGCCGAGACCGTGAAGGTCACCATCACCAACTCCGCCGGCGCCGTCGTCCGCACCGAGACGATCGCGGCGAAGGCCGGCGAGCAGACCTACGAGTGGGACGGCACCGCCGACAGTGGCACGGCGGCCCCGAGCGGCAACTACACGATCAGCTTCAAGGCGGCCGACGGCGAGGGCAAATCCGTCTCGGTCTCGACCCGCATCACCGGCACCGTCAGCACCGTCGACTTCTCGGGCACCGAGCCCTATCTCACCGTCGCCGGTCGCAAGATTCCGCTGTCGAACGTGCTCTCGGTCAGCCACTGACGCGGAATACGGAAAGGCTCGACCTGTCGACGCCTTCGCTGAAGGCAAAGTCCGAACGCTCGGTCGGCGGTCATGCGCGTCCGCGCCGCGCCGACGGCGGGTGATGCGGAATGCGAGCGCCGACGGCCGCCGGCACCCGGCTCGCCCGCGGGCGGAGGAGGTCCGCGCCGCGTGAGGCCTTGATTTCATTCGTATGACGCCTTCGAGAGGCCTCGCCCGGCTCCCCTTTCCAAAACCTTGCCAGAACCTTCCCAAGCCCTTCCAATTATTACCGAATTGTTTCCTGACGATTAGGCGAATGTTAAATCGGGCGCGCTAATGTCTCACACGAACAGGTCAGGTTCAGTGTGAGAGTACGATGACCGAACAGATGCGACCCCGGGTCAAGTATGTGATCGGACCGGACGGAAGTCCGCTCACGATCGCCGATCTTCCCCCTGAGAACACCAAGAGGTGGGTGATCCGGCGCAAGGCCGAGGTGGTCGCCGCCGTCCGCGGCGGCCTGCTCTCCCTCGAGGAGGCCTGCAGCCGCTACACGCTCACCGTCGAGGAATTCCTGTCCTGGCAGCAGTCGATCGACCGCCACGGCCTCGCCGGTCTGCGCGCGACCCGCGTCCAGCAATACAGGCCCTGACCGGCCCCTCCTCGCGACCTTTGCGCTCTTCGTGAAGCGGACCGGCCCGGCGCCGGTCCGCTTTTCGCGTTCGGGGCGGTTCGAGCCGGCGAGCCGGGCCGCGCCGCCGCTCGGCGGCGATCCCTGCGGCGCACGGGCGGCAGGAAGCCCTCCGTTCGGCGTCCGGTCGCCACCCGGCAAAATCTGCCGAGTGGCGAAGCGGCGGAAATCCGCGCTTTCCCGCGGCCGCGCCGCGCCGATTCGTCGAAAGGCGACAGGGCGTTAACAACTTGTTTACCAGCCCGGGGGGAAATAGTTGCCGGGTGGCACGGCAGAGTGCGTCGCAGGGTCGGCGATGACGATCCACCCGGGGTCCGCAGTGGGGAGCGCGTGGGCGTGAACGGTCTCGTTGAAGTGATCAAGTCGATGGGAGCGGCCCGGATCGGGGCGATGGGCGCGGTCGCGCTCGGCCTCGTCGCCTTCTTCGCCTTCATGATCATGCGCTTCAACGAGGTGCAGACCGCCCCGCTCTACACCGGCCTGACCTTCGAGGATTCCGCCGCCGTGGTGCGCGAACTCGACGGCATGAACGTCGTCTACGAGCTGCGTGACGAGGGCAAGATCATCATGGTGCCGGAGGACCAGGTCCTCAAGCTGCGCATGACCCTCGCCGAATCCGGCCTGCCGATGGGCGGTTCGGTCGGCTACGAGATCTTCGACAAGACCGACAGCCTCGGCACCACCAACTTCGTCCAGAACGTCAACCACCTGCGCGCCCTCGAGGGCGAGCTCGCCCGCACCATCCGCGCCCTCAACCGCGTGGAAAGCGCCCGGGTCCACCTCGTGCTGCCCGAGCGCCAGCTGTTTCGCCGCGACGCCGAGAAGCCGACCGCCTCGATCGTGCTGCGCACCCGCGGGGCCCTGGAGACCCCGCAGATCCGCGCGATCCAGCACCTCGTCGCCTCCGCCGTTCCGGGCCTCGAGCCGACCCGGATCTCGATCGTCGACGAGACCGGCCGCCTGCTCGCCAGCGCCGGGGGCGACGCCGACGCCTCGCTGTTCGCCGCCAACCTCGACGAGCGCACCACCGCCTACCAGAACCGGATGGCCACGAAGATCGAGGAGATCGTCGCGAGCGTCGTCGGACCCGGCCGCGCCCGCGTCCAGGTCGCCGCCCAGCTCGACTTCAACCGCGTCACCGAGACCGAGGACCGCTTCGACCCCGACGGCCAGGTCGTCCGCTCCAGCCAGACCCGCGAGGAGAACTCGACCTCGAGCCAGCCGGACGGCGAGGTCACCGTCGGCAACCAGGTGCCGAACGGCGGCGCCGGTGGCGCCGGCGGCGGCGCCCAGGACGCGAGTTCCAAGACCGAGGAGACCGTCAACTACGAGATCTCCAAGACCACCCGCACCGCAATCGTCGAGGCCGGCAGCGTCAAGCGGCTCTCGGTCGCCGTGCTGGTCGACGGCAGCTACGCCCCGAACGCCGACGGCACCCTCGCCTACGCCCCGCGCGACCCGGCCGAGCTCGACCGAATCGCCGCGCTGGTGCGCACCGCCATGGGCTACGACCAGGGTCGCGGCGACCAGGTCGAGATCGTCAACCTGCGCTTCGCCGAGGGGCCGCCCTCGCTGCCGGTCGACGACGCCGAGCCCGGCCTGTTCGACTTCTCGCGCCAGGACATGATGCGCTTCGCCGAGCTCGGGGTGATGTCGGTCCTCACCCTGCTCGTGCTGCTCTTCGCCGTGCGCCCGCTGATCAAGCGGATCCTCGCTCCGGAGACCGTCACCGAGCGCCTGCAGATCACCGAACAGACCGTCGTCTATGACGAGAACGGCAACCCCGTGCCCCAGACGGCCGCCCTCGAAGGTCCCGCCGGCGCCCTCGCCCAGATCGAGGGCCCCGCCGAGCCGAGCCGCATCGAGGAGGCCCAGGCCATCGGCGAGGCGCAGATGCTGGAAATCCGCAAGCTCGGCAATCTCGTCACCGAACACCCGGCGGAAGCCTCCGTCGTCATCCGCACCTGGCTCTCGGAGGCCGCCTGATCGATGTCCGCCGTCGGTAGTTCCCTCGCCCTCAGCTCCGGCCCGGCCGGCAACGGCCTCACGGTCTCCTCGGCCGGCATCCAGCGCGATCTCTCCGGCCCCGAGAAGGCCGCCGCCATCATGCTCGCCCTCGGCGAGAAGTTCGGCGCGCCGATCTGGGGCTCGCTCGACGAGATCGAGGTCAAGCAGGTTTCGATCGCCATGGCCCGCCTCGGGCCGATCACCCCGCAGATGCTCGACGACCTCATGGTCGAATACGTGACCAAGCTGACCTCGTCGGGGGCGCTGACCGGCAACCTCGACACCACCGAGCGCCTGCTGCTCTCGGTGCTGCCGCCCGACAAGGTCTCCGCGATCATGGAAGAGATCCGCGGTCCGGCCGGCCGCAACATGTGGGAGAAGCTCTCCAACGTTCAGGAGAACGTGCTCGCCAACTATCT
>CALCDT010000192.1 GCA_937900425.1 uncultured Alphaproteobacteria bacterium
GCCAGCCTGCCGACGCGGGCCCCGCCGCGCCAATCGCCGCCCCGTCCGCCGCGACTCCGGCGGTCTCGCCGTCGCGCTCTGCGAGCCTTCGCAGCCCGGCGGCCCTCGGCGCCGCCGCCGCGGTCGACGCCTGGGTCGAGCATCTCCTCGAACAGGCCCGCCGGCCGGCTCTGTCCCGCCACACCCGGGTCGGCGCCGAGAACCTGCGCGAACTCGCCCTCGAACTCGCCGCCGCCGCCCACCGCCTGCGCCTGACCGATCGGATCGCCGCCGCCGTCGAGCGGGAGAGCCACGCCAACGACCGCCGCGACGTCGCCCGCGACAAGGCCGCCCTCGTCGCTGAACGCGCCATCAACGGCTTCGTCGCCGACTTCGGCATGCGCGCGCGTCCCGAGGCCGAGCGTCGGTTCGTGCCCACCGGCCCGGACGGCGCCGAATTGCGTGCGGTTTTCGCCGAGCGCCCGGTGGCCTGCGACGCTTCCGGCATCGGACCCGAGCCGGCCGCCTTCGCCACCACCCTCGCCGACGACTGGCTGTTCAGCTTCTACCGCACGGTCGAGGAGAACGCCCTCGAGGCCGACGGCACCGGCGTCGATCCGAGGGAGAACGCCGCCCTCGGCGCCATCCTCACAGATCTCGGTCTCGACACCGGCGACGAGGAGGCGACGCGGTGAGCGAGGACGTCGTCAGCTACGACAAGCGCCGCGGCCCCGGTCACGCCCGGGTCGACCTCGGCCGGCCGGCTCCCGCGGCCCCGCGCCTCGTGCTCCGCCGCTTCGACGGCGACCGCAAGCCGTTCCTCGGCGTCGCCGGCTGGCAGGATGCGCCACACCCCATCCCGATCGATGCGGTCTCCGGAACGGCGATCCTGCTCGGGCCGAGGGTCTGCAACCTCGTCCCGGGCAACATCGAGGTGGAACTCGCCCTCGAAGACGATGCCGGGACCCGAATCTGGTCCTCCGGACGGCTGTTCTGGCCCGAGATCCCCCGTCGCGGCCGTATCGCCGACGACGCCGGCCCGATCGTCGGCGGCATCGGCCCGGAACGGATGGAAGCGACGATCAAACGCGAGCCCATCGTCGAGCCGCGGCGCGAACCGCCTGAGCCGACGACCGTCGCCGGGGGACCCGGGCCGACCGACCCGCCGCCGGAGGACGAGAAGCCGGAGCTCCCTCCACCATGGTGGAGCAGACCGGCCGCCGCCCTGACCCTCCTCTCGACGGCGCTGGTCGTCGGCGCCTTCGCCGCGCTGCTGTGGTTCCGGCCGACACTGTCCTGCGACTGGTTCGGGGTGCTCTGCAGGCCCGTGGTTCTGGAGACGGCCTGCACCAGCCTTCCGGGCGATGCCGACCTCGACCCTCTCCTCGACCGGCCGGCCGCCGCCATCGGATCCGCGCTGTTCCAGCCGCCCGCCGCGCCGCCCCTGCTGCGGCAGGCCGGACTGTGGCTGCTCGGGCAGTCCTGCGATCCCGCGCTGAAGCCGCTCGCCCGCGCCGCGATCTACCGGGCCGCGGAGGGGGGTGATCCGGATGCCGCCCTTTGGGCCGCCGACGCCAACGATCCGAGCCGGGACGACGATCCGGCCGGCCTCGGCGACGAACGCGACCCCGATCTCGCCCTCGGCATGTTCGCCCGGCTCGCCGACCGCGGCGACGACGCGGCCGGGGACCGCAAGCGCAAGCTCTGCGCCTTCCTGGAGCGACGCCGCTTCGACGGCATCGACCGTGACCGCATCGCCATCGAGAACCATTGCCGGCCCTGAGCCGCCGCCAGGAGGAGGGACACCGCGATGAGCGGATCAAGAGCGAACGAATCCGGCGGCGAACACCGCCTGCACCGCGGCCTTCTTCCGCTTCTCGCCTTCCTCGCGCTCCTGCTGCTGCCGCCTGTCACGGCCTCGGCACAGACCGAACGCCGGGCGCTGCTGATGCCCGGCAAGACGACGCTCTACCAGCGCGTCATCACCAAGCCCGGCGCCAGCCTGCTCGCGGCGCCGGAAGCTTCGGCGACGGTCGTCGCCGCCGACCTCCCCCCGTTCTCGATCTACTACGTCTTCTCCGAAACACCGGAGTTCGTCGAGGTCGGCGTCGCCACACGCGGCGCGGCCAAGGGGTTCGTCGCGAAGGCTCACGTCGAGGCGTGGAAGCACTCGATGGTCGCCTATTTCAACAACCGCGTCACCGCCGGCCGCGAGCGGGTGCTCTTCTTCGCCGACCGCGACGCCCTCGCCGCCGCCGTCGGAGCGGACGGCTACGTCGACCTGCTCGCCGAATTGCGCGAGGACGCCGCGCGCGGGGCCGTCGATCCCTCGTCCGGCGTCGTCGCGATCGAGCCGGAGACCTCCGTCGACGACGCCACCTTCTACCTGCTTCCGATCCTCGATCACGACGCCGTCCGCTTCGCCGACGGCAAGCGCGGCCGGGCCCTGGAAGTGGCGTCGATCAACACCGAGGACCCCGAGCCAGCGCCTCCGCCCGACGACTTCCGCGCCGGCATCGTCTTCGTCGTCGACACCACGCTGTCGATGCAGCCCTACATCGACGCCACCCGCGACATCATCGCCCGCATCAACGGCGATTTCGCCGGGAGCGCCGTCGCCGCCAACGTCCGCTTCGGTCTCGTCGGATTCCGCCAGTCCGTGGCCGACGAGGCGGCGCTCGAATACCACGTCCAGCCGTTCCTGCCGCTCGGCGAGGCCGGAACCGGCGACGCCCTGCTCGCGCAGTTGAAGCAGATGAAGGCGGCCGAAGTTCCGACGGCGAGCTTCGCCGAGGACGCCATCGGCGGCCTGTTCGCCGCGGTCGAGGCGATGGACTGGGGACCGTTCGGCGCCCGCTACGTCGTTCTCGTCACCGACGCCAGTCCGCATCGCCCCGAGATCGGGCGCAGCTTCGCCGGTGCCATGGACGTCGCCGAACTCGCCCGCCTCGCCCAGGCGAAGGGCATCCAGATCGCGACCCTCCACCTGCGCACCCCCTCGGGCAAACGCGACCATGACGCCGCCGAACAGGCCTATCGCCAGTTCTCCGCCGGCAACGGCCTCTACTTCCCCGTCGAGGGCGGCAGCGCCGAGGCTTTCGGCCGGGCGGTCGAGCCGCTGACACGCCAGGCGATCGCCGACGTCAGCGCCATCCGCGCCAACCGGACGCCGGAGCCGGTCGACGATAGCGACGCGGCCCGCCGCATGGCGCTGGTCGGACGGGCCTTCCAACTCGACTATCTCGGCCGGCGCCAAGGCACCGCGGCACCGCCGTTCTACCGGGCCTGGACCGGACAGAAGGCGCTGGAGAAGCCGATCCGGGACGCCCTCGAAATCCGCGTCCTCATCACCCGCAACCAGCTTTCCTCGCTCGCCGCCGCGCTGCGGGACATCGTGGCGGAGGCCGACCGCACCGCCTTCGGCGCCGACCCGATGGAGACCTTTCGCCGTTTCCAGGAACTCGCCGCCCGCGCCAACAACGACATGCGCCAGGTCGGCGACACGACGCCCCTCGGCGACCTGCTCGGCGAGTATCTCGCCGGCCTGCCCTACACCAGTGCCGTCGCCGGGCTCGTCGCCGACGACTGGCGCGACTACAACGACGTCCGCAGAGACGACGTCATGCGGCAGATGAGGTCGAAGCTCGCCTATTACGAACGCATCGCCGGCGGCGACGGGTGGACCAAGCTCGATCCGGACGCACCCGACGGCGAGGACGTCGTCGCCATGCCGCTCTCGCTGCTGCCCTGACCGGCCATGGCCGAGATCGAGATCCGCGACCTCGCGATCGCCCTCACCGACGGCAGCCGTCGGTTCGAGGTGAAGATCCCCGCCTTCCGACTCGGAGCCGGCGAGCGGATCGCCATCCTCGGCGAGACCGGCTCCGGCAAGACGACGGCGCTCGACGTCCTGGCGCTGGCCAGCCCGCCGACAGCCGCCGACCGCTTCGTGCTCCGCGCCGACGGCACGTCGATCGATCTCGCCGCCGCCGGCGGGCGGCGCGATTTCGCCCGCCTGCGCGCCCGCCACTTCGGTTACGTGCTGCAGACGAGCCCGCATTTTCCCTTTCTCACGCTGACCGAGAACGCCGCGCTCGCCCAGCGCCTGTCGGGGCGCGTCGAGCCGCGGCGCGTCGCCCGTCTGCTGCGCGAGACCGGCATCGACTTTCCGGCGCGCACGCCGGTGACGGCGCTGTCGATCGGTCAGCGCCAGCGGCTCGCTGTCGTGCGCGCCCTCGCCCACGCCCCCGACTTCCTGCTCTGCGACGAGCCGACCGGCGCCCTCGACCCGGCGACCGCGGACCGGCTGATGACCGTGATGCTGGCCGCGGCAGGTGAGCGGGCCGGCGTCCTCGTCGTCAGCCACGACGCCGCCCTCGTCCGCCGCCACGGCTTTGCGATCTGGCGGATGGAGCGTGAAAGCGGTTCGACGAGCGTGCTCCGACCCGAGAGCGAATCCGGCCGCGAGGTCCAGCCATGATCGGCGTCAGCCTCGGCCTCGCCTACCTTCGCCGCCGGCCGCGCGCCAACCTGCTCGCCATGCTGGCGATCGCCGCCTGCCTGTTGCCGATTCTCGTCGCCGCCGGACTGAAGGCCGGCTACGTCGACCGGATGGTCGGCGGCCTGCGCGCCGATCCGCGCGCTCTCGCCATCGGCTTTCGCGCGGACGAGACGCTGGGCGAGGCGGAGCTCGCGGCGATCCGGGCGCTGCCCGGCGTCGCCTATGTCGAGCCGCTGCCGGCGTGGCTGTCGCTATCGGCCGTGCTCGGCCGCGCCGACGGCAGCGGTGCCCTCGACGTCACGTTGCTGCCGTCGAGCGCCGGCGACCCCCTGCTCGGCGACCGGGCGCCCCCGGAGGAGACGACCATCGTCGCCGGAGAGGCGGCGGCCGGCCGGCTCCGGCTGAAGGAGGGCGACGGCGTGGTCCTCAGCCGCAGCGTCGACAGCCGGCCGGAGGTCTTCGAGGTCACGCTGACGCTCGCCGCGATCCGTCCGGCGACCCACCTTCCCGGCAACCGCCTTCTGGTGGCGCCGGCGCTGGCGCGGGAGATCGAGTCCTTCGGCCGTGGCTTCGCCCTCCCCGGACGCGGCCTCGCCGGCCGCGATCCGGCCGAGGAACGGCCCGCCTACGCCAACGCGCGGATCTTCGCCGCGGACCTCGAATCGGTCGCGCCGCTGATCGACGCCCTCGCCGTCTTCGATCGCGGCGTCTCGGGCGACTCCGGCGCCGTCGCATTCGCCCTCGCCCTCGATCGCGCCGCCCGCCTCCTCGTCCTCGTCTTCGGCGGCGCCCTCGCCGCCGGGGCGATGCTCTCGCTGTGGAGCACGCTCGACCTCGGCATGCTGCCGCAGCGCCGGCACCTCGCGCTCTTCAAGCTGATGGGCGCACGCGGGGCGGACGTTTCGGCCTACGTGCTGACGATCGCCCTCGGCATCGGCTGCGGCGGCGTCGTGATCGCGGTCGGCGCCTTCCACGCCGTCGCCGCCGGTCTCGACCGCCTCCAGCCGCTCGCCGACGCCGCGGACGGGCCGATTTGCGACCTCTCCCCGGCGAGCCTTCTGCTCGGTGCGGCCCTCACCCTCGTCGTTCTCGCCGTCCTCGCCCTCGCCTTCGCCCGCCGGCTGGCCGGCCTCTCCCCCGCAGGAGCCCTTCGCGATGAGATCTGACACTCCCGGCGGCCGCGGTCGCGGCCGAAGCCGAGCCCTCCGCACCACCTTCGGCCGACCGGTGGCCGCCGGCCTGCTCGCCGTCGCGGCTCCCGCCGTCCTCGCCGGGATCGCCGGCGCCCTGTCGCCGCCGGAGCGGGCCATGGCGGCCGGCTGGCCGAAGGCGGTCTACGATCCCCGCCCGGCCGACGACGACGTGTTGCTGCCCCTGCCCTGCGGCGGCGCGCTGGCGCTGCGGCGCGTCATGACCGACGTCCTCGGCGACCCGGCCTCCCAGGACGCCCGCTTCACCGACCGAGAGGTCACGCTCGGACGGCCGACCGACGGCGAGCGCGGGTTCATGGAAAACCGCCGCGGGGAACACCTCGCCGGCCCGATCACGACGGCGGACGGCAGCCGCTTCTACTACATCGGCAAGTACGAGGTCTCGCAGGCCCAGTATCGCGCGGTCATGGCGGAGACGCCCGGGGCCTGCCCGTCCGACCTCACGGAAGACGACGCCCTGCCCCGGCGATCCGTCGGCTGGTACGACGCGGTCGAGTTCACCCGCCGTCTCAACCGCTGGATCTACGCCGACAACGCCTCCGCGCTCGACGCCCTGATCGCCCTCGACGTCGTCGACGGCTACGTCCGGCTGCCGACCGAAACCGAGTGGGAGTTCGCCGTGCGCGGCGGCCTGGCCGTCGACGACGCCCGCCGCGCCGACCGGCTGTTTCCGATGGAGGAGGATTTCTCCGCCTACGCCTGGCATAACGATCCGGCTTCGTCGGGCGGCGCGGTACAGCCCATCGGCCAGCTCGAGCCCAACCCGCTCGGCCTCCACGACGTCTACGGCAACGTCGGCGAACTGGTGCTCGAGCCGTTCCGCATGACGCGGGCCGACCGCCTGCACGGCCAGGTCGGCGGCTTCATCGTCCGGGGCGGATCGTATCAGGACGCCGCGGCGAAGATCACCTCGGCCCTGCGCGACGAGAATCCCTTCTTCTCCCGGGACTCCGGCGGCGAGGTCCGGCCCGCGGACGTCGGTTTTCGCGTCGTCATCGGGACCGCGGCGATCGGCGAAGGGACGGACGTCGGCGCCCTCGAAAGCGCCGCAAAGGCGCTCGGCCGCGAGCCGGAGACGCCTGCCCCTGCGCCGACCGAAACCCTCGCTCTCATCGCGGCGACGACCGAGAACCGGTCGCTGCGCGAAGCCCTGGACGCTGCACGGGCCGGTCTCGACGCCGAGTTCGTCAAGCGCGACGAGGCCGAACTGCGTGGCCTGAGGATGGCGCTGCTCAACGCCGCAGTCCTGTCCGGGGAATTGACGCTGCGATCGGAAGGGGCGAACTACACCGAGGCCCGTCTGGCGAGGACGGCGGACGCGATCGAGGAGGCCAGGCGCCGCGGAGACGAGGCGGAGGCGCTCGCGCTCGACGCCGAACGCCGGCGACTCGAATCGACGTTGGCCGGGCAGATCGCCAAGTTCGCCGATTTCGCCCGGCCCTATGCCGACACGATCCGCGCGATCGCCACCCATCCGGAACAGCGTATCCGGGAACAGACGGTCGTCGTCGCGCGCGAACTCGGCGAACGGGCGGACGGCCTCCTCGGCCCCCGGGTCGACCTCGCCGCTCGCCAGGCGATCGACTACCGGACCGGCCGCAGAACCGAAACCCTCGCCATCTTCGAAGGCGTCGTCGGTGAGGTCACCGACTGGATGCGCCGCATCGTCCGATGAGCGCCGCATCTTCGCGGAACAAAAGGCATCTTCCCGCAATTGTGAACAATCGAGGCGGCTGGCGGATCACCGATCGCATTTTGCGACTTGATCCGCATCAACGCACGCCCGACAAATGGCATGCATAATGCCAATGTAAAGAAACGCAGGAGGAACATCATGTACAGCCACATCCTCATCCCGACCGACGGCTCGGCGCTCGCCGGCACCGCGATCGAAAAGGGCCTGCAGCTCGCCAGGACCCTCGGCGCCAAGGTCACGGTGATGACCTCGATGGAGCCGTTCCACGTCTACGCCAGCGAGGCGGTCCACATCACCAACCTGCGTGAGGAATACAACGAGCGCGTCGTCTCCCGGGCCATGGCGCCGCTGCAGACCGCCGCCGCGCAGGCCGCGGCTGCGGGCGTTCCCTGCGAGACCGTGGCGGTGGAGAGCGAGCGGCCGTTCGAGGGCATCGTCCACGCGGCCGAAGAGCGTGGCTGCGACCTCATCGCCATGACCTCCCACGGCCGCGGCGGCATGGCGGCGATCCTCATCGGCAGCGAGACGATGAAGGTGCTGACCCACTCCAAGATCCCGGTTCTGGTCTACCGCTGATCGAGCCCTCGCGCGACGGCGACGATGGCGCTCGCCACACGCCTGCTGCCGAGGCTCGTCGGACCGTCCCGTCGCGACCCGATCGGCGCCGCCCGCCCGAAAGCGGGAGACGCCGATCGGCTGTCGATCGTCCGCGCCTTGGCGCCCGATCTTCGCGCGATCTCCGACGCCCGGTCCCCGAGGGCGTCGTTTCGGGACGATCCGGGGCGTGCATTAAGGCTAATCCCGCAAGACTCCGGCCTTTCGTTAAAGTTCCGTTGATTCTCTCCGCTCGATGTGACGGACTGGAGGTCATCCGATCCCGTCATACGTCGAGCACGCCATGTCCAGACGAAGCGGCATCGCCGCGGCCGCCCTGGCCACCCTGCTCGCCTTCGCCGCGCCGACCGCGGTCACGGCCGCCGAAAGCTGCAAGAGCCTCGCCGCCGCCCTCGCCCGGGCCGAGAAGGCCGCCGCCCGCAGCGGCGACGCCAAGCTGTTCGCCCGCTTCGACGCTCTCGCCAGACGGCAGGCCGAGGCGCTGAAGGGGGCGGAACGCCAGGTCGCCCGCGGTAACTGCGAAGGCAAGGCGCTGTTCGGCGGCAAGCCGCATCCGCTCTGCGCCGAATTGATGCCGACGGTGGTCAAGATGCGCTCGAACCTCGCCGCCCTGGAGGGCAAGCGCGACAGACACGCCCCCGGCGGTGGCGGCGCCGAACTCGTGCGCCTCAAGGCCCGGATCGACGCGGCCGGCTGCTTCGGGAGGTCGGCGAAAGCCGCTGGTTCAGGGGCCGCGGGGCCGACAGTCGAGGGCGCCGGACGGGAGGGTCCCTCCACTGCGAGGGCCTTGCGCGACGTGACACGGCCGAAGGGCGCGGCTTCCGGCCTGACCACCGTCGCCGGCGGCGCCTATACCGCCTCCTTCGCGTCCGGCGCCTATCGCACGCTCTGCGTACGCGCCTGCGACGGCTATTATTTTCCGCTGAGCTTCGCGACCGGCCCGCGCGGCTTCGGCCGCGACGAAGCGATCTGCCGGCAGAACGGCGCCGATTTCAGCCTCTACGTCCACCGCAACCCCGGCCAGGACAGCATCGAGGCGGTCTCGCTCCGCGAGGGCACCCCCTACCGAAGCCTGCCGACCGCCCTCGCCTACCGCAAACGCTTCGACCCCGCCTGCACGCCGATCGGCGGCAGGCCCGACAACACCTTGCCGCGGCCTCGCCCGGCGATGGCGGACGCCGTTCCCCTGCAGCCCGACGCCGACGGCGCTCCGCCCGACGAGGCCGCTCCGCCGCCGAGCTATTCGATCCTGACCCCGGCGCCGGCCGATCGCTCCACCGCCCGGCTGATCGACGTCACCGCCGCGCTCCGCCAGCGGGGCGTGGACGTCGCTTCCGAGGCGGTCCCCGACCCTGCGGGAGACCTGCGAGCCCTTCCCGGAGCAGATCCCGCGCCCTTCCCGCTCACGGACGAGCCGTCGGCCGAAGCCGAGACAGGCACCGTTCCCGCCCGATGAGCGGCAGCAGGGCGGAAAGATCCGGCCCGTGCTCGCGACCCGTCAGCGCCAGCCGCAACGGCAGGAACAGCGTCTTGCCCTTGCGCCCGGTCTCGGCGGAGAGCGCCTTGGTCCAGTTCCGCCACGTGTCGCCGCCGAAGGGCTCCGCCGGCAGCAGGTCGGCGGCGCGGGCGAGAAACTCCTCGTCCCCGGCCGCCACGATCGGCTCGACCGGACCCGTCACAACCGCCCACCAGTCCGCGACATCGGAGAACCGCTCGAGATTGCCGCAAAGGGCGGTCCAGACCGGCGGTTCCGCCGGAACGCCCGCCGCCGCCATCCGCCCCGCCACCACCTCGAACGGCAGCTCCCGCACCACGCGGGCGTTGAGCGCGGCAAGATCGGCCTCGTCGAAACGGGACGCCGAGCGCGAGGTCGCGGCGAGGTCGAAGCCGGCCAGAAGGTCGTCGAGACCGCCGATCGGCGCCACCGCTTCCGAGGTTCCGATCCGCACCGCCAGCGCCGCGACCGCCTGCGGCTCGTAGCCGGACTCCCGCAGCGAGCGGATCGACAGGGCGCCGCTGCGCTTCGAGAGCCCTTCGCCGTGGACGTCGGTCAGGAGGTTGTGGTGGCCGAAGGCCGGCGGCTCTACCCCCAGCGCGCGAAAGATCGCGGCCTGGACGCCGGTGTTGGTGACGTGATCCTCGCCGCGGATGACGTGGGTGACGTCCATGTCGATGTCGTCGACGACCGAGGGCAGCGTGTAGAGGAAGCTGCCGTCCTCGCGCACCAGCACCGGATCGGACAGCGAGCCGAGGTCGACCGACGTCGGTCCCTTGCAGAGATCCGTCCAGGTCTCGTGACGGCGGCCTTCGGCGCTGCTGCCGTCGTGGCCGGGCAGCAGGAAGCGCCAGTGCGGACGGCGCCCTTCGGCCTCGAGTCTCGCCCGGTCGTCCGCCGTGAGGGCGAGCGCCGCCCGGTCATAGACCGGCGGCAGGTTGCGCAACCGCTGGCGGCGGCGCTTGAGGTCGAGTTCGTCGGCGGTCTCGTAGGCCGGATAGAGCAGCCCCCGCGCCGCGAGATCCGTCTTGGCCGCCTCGTAGGCCGCGATCCGCTCCGACTGGCGGAACACCGCGTCGGGCCGGATGCCGAGCCAGGCGAGATCCTCTTCGATCGCCTCGGCGAACTCGGGGCGCGAGCGTTCGCGGTCGGTGTCGTCGAAGCGCAGGATGAAGCGTCCGCCGCGCTGGCGGGCGAACAGCCAGTTGAACAGCGCCGTGCGGGCGTTGCCGATGTGGATGAGCCCGGTCGGCGACGGGGCGAAACGGACGGTGACGGTCATGGCCCCGATCTAGCCCGCGCCGCGATCCGCGGCAATGCCGCCGGCAGCGCTCGCGCGGATCCGGATCCGGCGGGCGACGAGCGCGAGACTGGCGGCGGCGGCGACGAGATAAACCGAAAGCGCCAGCACGATCGCCTCGAGGCCGAAGCCGGCGTCGACCAGAAGCCCGATCAACGCCGGCGCCAGCGCCGAGGCCAGCACCATGCCGGAGGTCGCGAGCGAACGTACCGCGCCGAGATGGAGCGTGCCGTAGAGTTCTGCCCAGAGCGCCCCGAGCAGTGTCTGCGCGCTGCCGATCGTCAGGCCGCACAGCGCGAAGGCGGCCGGCAGCAATCTCGGATCGTGCGCCGTCACAGCGATGGCGAGCCCGAGGGCGAGCGGCAGCAGGAAGACCGGAAGGATCCTCCGCCCGCCGATCCGGTCGATGATCGCTCCCGCGGTCAGGCTGGCGACCACGGCGGCGGCGGCCGAGAACGGGAAGGAGAAGGCGAACCAGGAGATGTCCCAGCCCTTCACCGCCGACAGCGGAACCTGGTTGAAAACGAAGCCGGTCCAGACGAAGGACGGAGCGAGCAGGCCGGGCAGCATCGCGAAGAACAGCGGATCGCGCAGCACCTCCGCCCGCGTCCACTGGCGCCGGTCATCGTCGACATCCCCCGGCCGGGACGGGTCGCCGGGCGCGGTGCCGGGCGCACCGGCGAGCAGCCAGGCGATCAGCGGCACGGCGACCACCACCAGCACCGCCGCCGCGGCGACGTAGGCGCCCCGCCAGCCGAGGACGGCGATCGCTCCGACCGTGAGGCCGGGCAGCAGCGCCTCGCCGGCCGGCATGCCGAGCGCCGCGACGGCCACCGCCGTGCCGCGCCCCTGCGGAAACCACCGCCCCATCGCCGTCATCGCCACGTGGGTGACCATGCCCTGCCCGAAGAAGCGCAGGCCGAACAGGGCGACGAGGAGGACCGCGGCCGATCCGACGCCGGCGATCAGCAGGCAGGCGGCCGCCAGCGCCACCAGCAGGCAGAGGGCGAGCGCGCGCAACCGCTCGGCGTCGGCGAGACGTCCGGCGAACAGCAGCGCCACGGCGCTGGACAGGGTGGCGGCGGCATAGATCGAGCCGAAGGCCCCTGCGGACAGGCCGAGCGCCCCGGTCAGGTGAGCGGAGAACAGGGAGATGAAGTAGGTCTGCCCGAACCCGGAAAACAGCATCATCAGGAAGCCTGCGGCGAGCCACGGGCGCCCGGATTTCGGCAGAACAATCATGATTCGAGCCTCGCCGGCGCATCGGGCCGGCTGTTGGACATCTCTCGCCGGTGCCTCTCTCCGCTGCGGAAGCGGTGCCGCGCGCCGGTCGAACGGCGCGACGTGTCCGGCTCAGCAGCGGCCGGTCAGCCGCGATCGCGGAAGCGGTTGGTGATGGGATAGCGCCGGTCGCGGCCGAAGTTCTTCTCGGTGATCTTGACGCCCGGCGCCGCCTGCCGGCGCTTGTACTCGGAGACGTAGAGCAGGTTCTCCACCCGCCGCACCGTCGCCTCGTCGAAGCCGCGGGCGATGATCTCGGCGACGGAGGCCTCCTCCTCGACCAGCCCTTCGAGGATGGCGTCGAGCACGTCGTAGGGCGGCAGCGAATCCTGGTCGGTCTGGTTCTCGCGCAGTTCCGCGGTCGGGGCCTTGTCGGTGATCGCGACCGGGACGACCTCGCCCTCCGGTCCGGCGGCGCCTTCCGGCCGATGGGCGTTGCGCCAGCGCGCGAGGGCGTAGATCTCGGTCTTGTAGAGATCCTTGATCGGGTTGTAGCCGCCGTTCATGTCGCCGTAGAGCGTGGCGTAGCCGACCGAGACCTCGGACTTGTTGCCGGTGGTCAGCACCATCGAGCCGAATTTGTTGGAGATCGCCATCAGCAGCGTGCCGCGGGTGCGCGACTGGATGTTCTCCTCCGTGATTCCCGGCTCGGTACCGGCGAAGATCGGGTCAAGCGCCGAAAGGAAGCCCTCCACCGGTGCAGAAATCGGCAGGATGTCGTAGCGCATGCCGAGCACGTCGGCGCAGGCCTTGGCGTCGGCGAGGCTCGCCGAGGAGGTGTAGCGGTAGGGCATCATCACGCAATGGACCCGCTCCGGCCCGAGGGCGTCGACCGCCATCGCGGCGACGACCGCGCTGTCGATGCCGCCGGAAAGGCCGAGCACGACGCCCGGGAAACGGTTCTTCAGCACGTAGTCGCGCAGTCCGAGCACGCAGGCCATCCAGTCGGATTCGTCGGCGCCACGCGGGCTCGCAACCGGTCCGCCGCGGCCGCACCAGCGCCCGGCCTCGCCGCGCCGATAGGCGACCGTGACGACCGCCTCCTCGAAGGACGGCAGCATGAAGGCGAGCGAGCGGTCGCCGTCGAGGCCGAAGGAGCCGCCGTCGAAGACGAGTTCGTCCTGGCCGCCGAGCTGATTGACGTAGACGATCGGAAGTTCGCTCTCGACCACGCGGGCCACGGCGATCTGCAGCCGCACCTCGTGCTTCTCGCGGGCGTAGGGTGAGCCGTTCGGCACGATCAGCAGGTCCGCGCCGGTCTCGACCAGACACTCGACGACCTCCTCGCCCCAGATGTCCTCGCAGATCGGCACGCCGATCCGCACGCCCCGGAAATTCACCGGACCGGGCATCGGCCCGGCCGCGAAGACCCGCTTCTCGTCGAAGACGCCGTAGTTGGGCAGATCGACCTTGTAGCGTACCGCCTCGATCCGGCCACCGTCGAGCAGCAGCACCGCGTTGTAGACCTCGCCGTCCTCCGCCCACGGACAGCCGACGAGGACGCCCGGTCCGCCGTCGGCGGTGTCGGCGGCGAGCGATTCGGCCGCCCGGCGGCAGGCGGCGAGGAAGCTCGGCCGCAGCACGAGATCCTCGGGCGAGTAGCCCGACAGGAACAGCTCCGTCAGGACGAGAAGATGGGCCCCGTCCTCCGCGGCCTGCGCCCGCGCCCGCCGCGCCAGGGCGAGGTTGCCCTCGATGTCGCCCATAGTCGGGTTGAGCTGGGCGATGGTGAGGCGAAGGTCGTCGGCGATCTCGGGCATGCGCGGAACCGGCTGTTGGGTCGTCAAGGAAGGGCGGCACTCTGCCCGCGATCGCCCGAGGGGGCAATCACCGTCGTGATCGCGATTCCCGCAGCCGTCGACCGATCGCGTCCACCGCGCGGGCGTCGACCACGGTAGGGCCGGCGTCCGGATCGCAGCGACACCTCGTCGCGAACGCTTCGCCGAACCGCAAGTTCCCCTCCATCCTCAACCTGTTCATCATGAACGACAATTCCCAACCGGACCCGTCGCCCCATCTTCGCCGGCTTTCCTAACGTGTGGTACAAAAATGTCACGAACCATTCACCATGCAACGGAATGCACGGACCTCCGCCGCAAAAACGGCCAGTTTTAAGCGATTTTGAAAGAGTGAGGAACGCACCCTGCCAGCTGGTGTTTCCCCAACAGGACCCGTGACCCCCGAGAGGACCAGATGGACCGCACCAAGACGATCATCGCCGAAGCGGTGAGCCGCTACCCCCTCCGCAGCAGCGCGGAATGGGCGCGGGAATTCGGCGAAAACGCCGACATCGAAGTCGACCATATCGAGACGAATCCGGCTGCCTTCGACCTTCACGACTACCTTTTCGAAGGTCGGGCGCAGGTCTACGTGCGGCGCGAGGCGAACCTCGCCCCGGTCGCCGTGATGGCGCGGGCCTATGGTCGCTGCGACGGCCGGCGGGTCGAACTCGACCGCTTCGTCTTCGAGCACTGAGGCTCGGGACAAGAGGCTTCAGGACCTCGAGCCTCCGGGCGCATCCTGCGCCCGCAGGAGCATCCCGTTCGCGCGGGCCGCGAGTTGACGTCGTCCGAACGACGCGACGATGCGATCGGGAACTCCGTCCCCGATCGAAAGACGCGGCGGCTGCCGGTCGACCCGGCATCGTTCCTATGGAATAGGCGATCCGGCCGACAGACGGGCCGGATCCGAAGGCACCCGGTTCAGAAGGCGCCGATGACGACGGCGCCGACGAACAGGAACGCCGCACAGACGCAGAGCACGTTGAGGCTGGTCGACAACGACATGATTCATCCTCACCCGCTTGTCCGGCACAGTCGACCGGACGGCGGAGACTAGGGCGATTTTCGTCCCTCGCGAAGCGAATCTTGTTGTGCGTCGCGGCAGATTGGTGCGGCCTCGTCGTCTTTCATCGCCATATCAATCGCTTGCGCCGATCCGCGTCTCCAGCCAGTGCGCCGCTGCGAGCGCGACGTCGTCGCGTCCGAACGGGGCGACGACCTGCAGCCCGAGCGGTTCGCCTCCGGGGGCGCGAAGGCCCGGCACGTTCACCGCCGGCGCACCGATCAGGGTCGCCAGCCGGTTGAAGGCGGGCGATCCGGTCGCCTCGAGGCCGAGCGGCGCCGGGCCCGGCGCCGAGGGCATCAGGATGACGTCGATGTCGCCGAAGATCTCGTCGAAGCGGCGGCGTCCGGAATGGGCTCGCGACCGCGCGGCGTCGTAGACCTCCGGCGAGATGTCGCGGCCCCGGTCGAGTGCGGCGCGCAGTCGCTCCGACAGTGCGTCGCCGTGATGATCGCGCTCGTGGGCGAGCGCCAGCGCCCCCTCGAATTCCATGATCACCGGATGGGCGCGGTCGGCGGCGACGAGGCGCTCGCACAGCGACATCGACCGCACCCGGGCGCCGCCCCGCTCGGCGATCGCGATCGCCCGGTCGATCGCCGCCTGCATCTCCGGACCGGCCTCGACCTCGAATCCGTCGCGCAGGACGGCGATTCGCGGCGCGTCGACCTCCCGGCCGTGGACCCGGAGGTCACGCCCGGAGATCGCCGACAGCACGAAGGCGCAGTCCGCGACCCGCGCCGCGAAGATCCCGACCGTGTCGAAATTCCACGAGAACGTCTTGAGCCCGACGGTCGGCAGCAGCCGGTAGGACGGCTTGACCGCGGCGACGCCGCAGAAGGATGCCGGCCGAAGGGTGGACCCCGCCGTCTGGCTGCCGAAGGCCGCCGGCAGCATCCCGGCCGCGACCGCCGCCGCCGACCCGGACGACGAGCCGCCGGGGGTGTGGCCGGGCGCGGCCGGATTGGTGGTGACGGTCGGCTGCAGATAGGCGAACTCGGTGGTCCGCGTCTTGCCGAGCACGACCCCGCCGGCCCGGCGCGCCATGCTGACGATCGCCGCGTCGCAGGCGGGGCGGTGGCCGGCGTAGACCGGCGAGCCGTAGGTCGTCGGCAGGTCGGCGGTGTCGAAGACGTCCTTGACGCCGACCGGCAGGCCGGCGAGCGGGCCCGTCGCGGCCGCCATCGCCGCCGCGGCGACGTCGAGGTCAAGGGCGGCGAAGGCCTGCACCTGCGGTTCCTCCCGCGCCAACGCCTCGGCGATTCGCGCGTGCAGCGTCGCCGGGGCGAGGCGTCCGGAGGCGAGGTCGGCGGCGAGGTCGAGGGCGTGAAGCATCGTCTGGCACCTGAAAGCGACTGCGGAAGCTGCGGCCACCCATAGCATTTCAGCGCCGCCGCTGTCTTCGTCGGGCCGGCCGCGGCGGAAGGCACCGGATGCCGTCGCGGTCGTTTCTCCGCTACGGGGAAATGCTAGGCTGCACCCCGCGACATCGAGGAGCCCCGCATGAAGCAGTACCCGAGCGCCCGTGAGATGACCCTCGCCGAACGGCCGGACGAGCCGGTCTACTGCTTCCGCCGCAAGGTGCTGGAACACGACACCCGACACTTCATGGCCAATTTTCCGGGCAAGACCGCCTATGCGGTCAAGACCAACGGCGAGGGATTCATCCTGAAGGCACTGGCCGAAATCGGCGTCGACTGCTTCGACGTCGCCTCGCCGGCCGAGTTCCGGGCCGTCCGCGAGGTCGCGCCGAAGGCCGAGATGCTCTACATGCACCCGGTCAAGGCCCAGTCCGACATCCGCCTCGCCCTTGAGACTTACGGCATCCGCACGCTCGCGGTCGATCACGAGGACGAGGTCGCCAAGATCCTGCGCATCGTGCGCGCCCTCGACATCGACCCTGGCACCATCGCACTGTTCGTGCGCATGCAGACCAAGGGCCACGCCGCCTACGAGCTCTCCAAGAAATTCGGCGCCGCGCCGGCCCACGCCGTGGAACTGCTCCAGCGCATCGACGGCATCGGTTTCCGCTGCGGCCTCTGCTTCCACGTCGGCAGTCAGATCGAGGATCCCGACACCTACGAGCGCGCCCTCGGCACGGCCCACTGGATCCGCTCGCGCGCCGGCGTCGACCTCGTCGGCCTCGACGTCGGCGGCGGCTTCCCGGCGGTCTACGGCGAAGACCCCAAGCGCAAGAAGACGCAGATGCCCGGGCTCGACGAGATCATGGCGCGCCTGCGCCACGACATCGACGACTGGGGCTTCTCCGACCTGCCGCTCGTCGCCGAGCCCGGCCGGGTCGTCGTCGCCCACTCGATCTCGCTCGTCGTCCGCGTGCTGCTCAAGAAGGGCCGCCGGCTCTACATCAACGACGGCATCTGGGCCTCGCTGTCGGATTCGTGGACCGGCAAGATCACGCTTCCCGCCCGCCACATCCCCGATCCGGCCCGGCGCCGGCGCACCGGCGATCCGCAGGCGATCGTGCCCTACAAGGTCTGCGGCGCCACCTGCGATTCGGTCGACATCCTCTCGCGCCCCTTCCTGCTGCCCGAGACGGTCGACACCGGCGACTGGATCGAGATCGGCCACATCGGCGCCTATTCG
>CALCDT010000193.1 GCA_937900425.1 uncultured Alphaproteobacteria bacterium
GCGCGATGGTCAGCGTCGAGCCGACCTTGATGTCGGAGTTCTCGAGCTTCCAGTATTCCTGGCCGGTCTCGGCGTCGAGCGCGACGATGTGGCCGTCGAGCTGGGTCTTCAGGATCAGCGGGCCCCGCTCCTCGTCACCCGGCCAGTAGGCGAGACCGCGGTTGACGACGTCGCAGCACGCGACGGCGCGCGCGGTCGGGTCCTGCTTCGGCTTGTGCTGCCAGATGATTCGGCCCGGTTCCTTGAGATCGAGCGCGAAGGTGGTGTTCGGGAACGGCGAGTGCAGGTACATGACGTCGCCGACGACCAGCGGCGTTCCTTCGTGGCCGTGCAGCACGCCGGTGGAGAACGACCACGCCGGACGCAGATTCTTGACGTTCTCCTTGTTGATCTGCGTCATCGGGCTGTAGTTGTCGGCGTTGTAGGTGCGCCCGGTCATCACCCAGTTGTTGTTGCTCTTCGACAGCTCGATGAGCTTGTCGTTGGCAACCGCCGCGCCGATGCCCGCTTGTGTGACGGCGGTGATCGCCAGGATCGACGCCGTCGCCAGATATTTGTTCATTTCGCAGCCTCTCGCGTTTCCTTCCCGCCCTCGTACCGGCCGTCGGACCGCCGCGGGGGTCGCCCCCGCCGGCGTGTCCTGGGTGGCTGGACCGGCCGTCCGCGAAGCGAAACCGGGCCCGTTGGGCGGACCCATTGTCTGCGGCGGTCGTCGCCTGCTTCGCATCGCGGGCCGAACTATCGGCAATACGGATTGCGATGTCTCTGGAAGATTGCCCACAGGTCGCTGGGAACAAGTGGCAACGGATTGCCATTTCTACGAAGAATAGAGACGGGCGCGCAATGACCGCTGCGCTGCAGCATAATAAGCTCTTCATTAATTCATAATTTGGTCTCACATGACAACTGCAGCTTCCAATTCCTTTCGGCGCCGGTGTAAGGTTGTGCTGTCCCGTCGTTCGGCGGGATGGAACGAAACCAACTCAGAGGAAACCACCATGAGCTGGCATACTCCGAAGCTGGTCGAGATCTGCGTGGGTCTCGAGATCAACGGCTACCTCCCGCCCGAGTACTGATCGCTCGGACTGGCGTGAGCCGGGCGCGAGGGCGGAGGGCGATGAGCGCGACGCCTTCGCGCTTCTGGGCGGTGGCGTGGTGCGCCTTCGCCGCGGGTTGTCCCGCGCCCGGCGCCGCACGGTTCCGAAGGATCCGGTGGATCTCGCGCCGCGTTCGGACCGGCGGGTCCGGGGGCGGTTTCGGGCCGCGACCGTTCGCGACGCCCTCGGATGCGGGCGTCGCCCGCGGAAGGCGGGTTCGGGAACGACGGCCGACACCCGGAGGGTGACGCTCGAAGAGTGGCACTCGGAGAGCGACGTCCAGGGGGCGACACTCCGGGGTGATGCTCGGGGGGTGACGCTCGGGGGTGATCGGCCGGCGGGGGACCGGGCCCGGCGACCGCCCGGGCGGGCGACGGGACCGCTACGATCGCCGCGCGGGGGCCGCGAACGCGGGACGCCGCGGATGCGGTGGGCCCGGTGACCGTCTCGGCGGTGGCCGCGGCGGCGATCCGCGATCCATGCGGGCGATCCATGCGAGCGATCCGGCACCGCAGACACCGCGGATCCGACCCGGACCGAAGCGCTCCGGTCGGAGCTCGCCCGCTCATGCAGCGGGCGCGGTGATCCGCGGGACTTCCGCGCTTCGTCAGACGGGCCGAAGGGGCCCCCGGGGCCGTGCCGGGCGAGCGGCACACGGCTCCCCGCCGGCCGGCCGGCCGGCGCCAGCAAGGGGCGCGACGACGGCGGACGCCGCAGGGACGGGCCGCCGCGATCGACGCCCCGGGGATGGAACGGGCGGCGACGGCGATCGCGGAGCGCGACGCCGGGGCCGCCGATCTCAGGAGCTTCTCGACCGATGACGTCTCTCGCCGCTCTCGCACCGGCCGCCGACGCCGACACGCTGCTCACCCCCGCCGAACTCGAGGCGCGCCTGCGCGCCGTCGGGGCCGAGCGCTACCACGACAAGCACCCCTTCCACCGGCGGCTGCACGCCGGCGAGCTGAACCGGGACCAGGTCACCGCCTGGGCGCTCAACCGCTACTACTACCAGGCGACGATCCCGGTGAAGGACGCCACCGTGATGGCGCGGATGAACGACGCCGCGCTCCGCCGCGCCTGGCGTCAGCGGATCATCGACCACGACGGCGAGGCGGAGGGCGACGGCGGCATCGAGCGCTGGCTGAAGCTCTCCGACGGCCTCGGCCTCGACCGGAACTACGTCGTCTCCGGCGCGGGCCTGTTGCCCGGCACCCGCTTCGCGGTCGACGCCTACGTCCACTTCTGCCGCGAGCGCTCGCTCCTCGAGGCGGTCGCCTCGTCGCTGACCGAGATGTTCTCGCCGGGCATCATCCGCGAGCGCGTCGCCGGCATGCTGGCCGGCTACGACTTCGTCTCGAAGGAGACGCTCGCCTATTTCGACAAGCGGCTGACCCAGGCGCCGCGCGACGCCGACTTCGCCCTCGACTACGTCAAGACCCACGCCGACACGCCCGAGAAGCAGCGGGCGGCGATCGCGGCGCTGGAGTTCAAGTGCGCGGTGCTGTGGGCGCAGCTCGACGCGCTGCACTTCGCCTATGTCGAGCCCGGCGTGGTGCCGCCCGGCGCCTGGCGGCCGGGAACGGGCACGCGATGAGCGGACGGTCCGGCGAAGCCGCGGGGCTGAGGGCGATCGTCCTCGGCTCCGGCGCCGGCGGCGGCTATCCGCAGTGGAACTGCCGCTGCGCCGTCTGCGCGCTCGCCTGGGCGGGCGATCCGCGGGTGACGCCGCGCACCCAGTCGAGCCTCGCCGTCTCCGCCGACGGGGGGCGCTGGGCGCTGCTCAACGCCTCGCCGGACCTGCGCCGGCAGATCGAGCTGACGCCGGCGCTGCATCCGGATGCCGGCGCCGCGCCGGGGGCGCTGCGGGCGAGCCCGATCGGCGCGGTGGTGCTGACCAACGGCGACGTCGACCACGTCGCCGGGCTGATCACCCTGCGCGAGCGGCAGCCCTTCGACCTCGTCGCCACCGAGGACATCCACGCCGTCGTCGACGACAACCCGGTGTTCGGGGTGCTCGCCGACGACGTCGTCGGCCGCCGCCGCCTCGTCCTCGACGAGCCCCTGGAGATCCTGCCGGGGCTCGTCGTCACCGGCTTCGCCGTGCCCGGCAAGGTGCCGCTCTATCTCGAGGGCGACGTCGTCGACACGGCGATGATCGGCGGCCAGACCATCGGCCTCGAGGTCGCCGCCGGCGGCGAGCGGTTCGTCTACGTGCCCGGCATGGCGCGGGTGACCGAGGCGCTGACCCGCCGGCTCGCCGGCGCCGCGGCGATCTTCGTCGACGGCACCGTCTTCACCGACGACGAGATGATCGCCGCCGGCGTCGGCACCAAGACCGGCGGCCGCATGGGCCACCTGCCGATCTCCGGTCCCGGCGGCTCGATGGCGGCGCTCGCCGGGGTGCCGGCCGGCCGGCGCATCTACGTCCACATCAACAACACCAACCCGATCCTCATCGAGGGATCGCCCGAGCGCCGCGCCGTCGAGGCGGCCGGCTGGGAGGTCGGCCACGACGGCATGGTCGTCACCGCGCGGGCGGCGGCGGAAAGGCGGGCCTCGTGACCTCCCTCGTTCCCTCGGCGGTGCCGACGCTGCCGCGCGGCGTCCGCCTCCACCACGACAAGGCCCGCGACGGCTGGACCGTGCTCGGCCCGGAGCGGGTGATCGAGACCGACGCGATCGGCGCCGAGATCCTGAAGCGCTGCGACGGCCGCAGCCTCGCCGCCGTCGTCGACGACCTCGCCGCGACCTTCGCCGCCGACCGGGCGCTGGTCGAGGCCGACGTGATCCGCTTCCTCGCCGACCTCGCCGAGAAGCGGATGCTCGAGGTCACGCCGGCGGCCGCGGGCACGGGAGATGCGCCATGAGCCCGACCATCCTCGATCCCGGCGCCGGCGCGGCGCCCGCCACCGTGCCCACCCCCGCCGCGGCGGTGCCGCCGCCGATCGGCCTCCTCGCCGAGCTCACCCACCGCTGCCCGCTGAAGTGCCCCTACTGCTCCAACCCGGTCGCGCTGGAGCGGCGCTCGGTCGAGCTCGACACCGCCACCTGGAAGCGGGTGTTCTCCGAGGCGGCCGAGCTCGGCGTGCTGCAGGTCCACCTCTCCGGCGGCGAGCCGACGGCGCGCCGCGACATCGTCGAGCTGACCCGCCACTGCGCCGAGGTCGGCCTCTACTCGAACCTCATCACCTCGGCCGTCGGCGTCGACCGGGCGAAGCTCGAGGCGCTCGCCGCGGCCGGCCTCGACCACGTCCAGCTCTCGGTGCAGGCCGCCGACGCCGCGACCGCCGACGACGTCGCCGGCCTCAGGGGCGCCCACGCGAAGAAGCTCGCCTTCGCCCGCGACGTCGCCGATCTCGGCCTGCCGCTCACCGTCAACGCCGTCATCCACCGCGCCAACATCCGCGCCATCCCCGAGATGATCGAGCTGACGCTGGCGCTCGGCGCCCGGCGGCTCGAGATCGCCCACGTCCAGTACTACGGCTGGGCCTTCCGGAACCGCGGCGCGCTGATGCCCCACAAGGAGGACGTGCTCGCCGCCATGCGGGTGGTCGAGGACGCCCGCGCCCGCCTCAAGGGCACCCTCGTCATCGACGCGGTGCTGCCCGACTACTACGCCCGCTTCCCGAAAGCCTGCGTCGGCGGCTGGGGCCGGCGCTCGCTCAACGTCACCCCGTCGGGCCGGGTGCTGCCCTGCCACGCCGCCGAGACCATCCCCGGCCTCGACTTCTGGTCGGTCGCCGACCACTCCCTCGCCGACATCTGGAACCACGGCCCGGCCTTCGCCGCCTTCCGCGGCACCGACTGGATGCCCGAGCCGTGCCGCAGCTGCGACCGCAAGGAGCTCGACTGGGGCGGCTGCCGATGCCAGGCCCTCGCCTTCACCGGCGACGCCCGAAACACCGACCCCGCCTGCCACCGATCCCCCATGCACGCCGACCTCCTCGAAATCGCCAAGGCCGACGCCACCGCAGACGCCCCATACCAATACCGCGGTTATCCCGCA
>CALCDT010000194.1 GCA_937900425.1 uncultured Alphaproteobacteria bacterium
CGGCGCGGCCGGGCGATCGCCCGGACGGGGTACCTGGACGGGGGCGGTCGCTACGGGAACGGCGGCCTCGGCCTGCGCCGAGGCTTCCGCCGCCGCGGCGTCCGGCGTCGCGGCCCCGATATCGAGAGTCGGCGCGGTCGGCGCGGCGGTCGCCGCTTCGCTGCCGTTCACCGTCGGACCGGGCAACGTCGGCGCGGGGGCGAGCAGCGCGGTCGAGGCGTCGACCTCCGCCGCCGGGGGCGCGGAGGCGACCGGGCGGACCGGATTGGCGACGATGGTGCCGTCCGGTCGCACGAGAACGGTGCGAACCTTGCGCGGTCCGACGTCGAGCGGGGTCTCCAGCGTCGGGCCGCTGGTCCCGGCGGGGGCGATCGCCGTCTCGCGGGCGTCGACACCGGGAAGATCGGGAATGGCCGTGGCGGTCGCGACCAGCCGCTCCTCGCTCTTGCCGGTTTCGCCGAGAGTACGGTCGAACACCACCGAGCCGTCGGCGCTCTCGTCGTCGACCGGGGCTTCGCTCGGATCGGGAATGATCTTGAACGGCGAGGTCGGGGCCTGGACGAGCGCCGGAGCAGACGATGTCGATCCGCCGGTGAGGCCCCAGGCCAGGGCGCCGAGTCCGCCGAGGGCGGCGACGCCGAGCAGCGCCAGCATCACGCCCGACCGGCGCGGCTGGGCCGGCGAGGCGGCGAGTTCGGCCGCGTCGTGCGGCGGCAGCGTGCCGTGTTCGAGGCGTCCCGGCTCCTGGAAGGCGCGCTGGCCGCCGTAGGCGGTGAGGCCATCGGCACCGGCGGCCTGATAGGCGATCTCCTCGGCCTCCCAGTCGTCCTCGTCGTCGGCCGGTTGCGCATAGGCTACAGGGCGAACCGGCTCGTGCACCCCGCCGCGCAGGTCGGCATCGAGCAGATCGGCGAGGTGGCGGTCCATGTCGGCCGGGGCCGCGGCCCGCTCATCCGCGTAGGCGACCTCGTCATAGGCCTGTTCACCCTGCGCGGGCTCGTCGTAGGCCTGCTCCGCGTAAGGCTCCTCGGCGTAGGCGTCCTCGGCGTAGGTCTCCTCGACCTCCTCGTAGGCCTCTTCGTAATACTCCTCCTCGCCGTAATGCGTGTCGGCGGCGGCATCGTCGTACCAGCCGGCGACGTCGGGATCCTGCTCGGAGGCGGTCGCATCGTCGTCGTAGCGGGGATCGTGGTGAAGAGGATCGACCTCGCGTAGCCGCGGCTCGCGGGCATCGCCTCCCTTGCCGCGCAGATCTTCGCCGAGCAGCCGGCTCAGTTCCGCGAGCGGATCGATGTCGCCATAGGCGTCATCCTGGGCACGACCGCGCCCGGAAGTTTCGGACGAGGGCTCTCGGCGAAGATTGAACATCGTGATCCGGCTTTTCCTTAGCAGCCCCGCGCGACGACCTTGCCGGTCCGCCGATCGCCGACGACGCTGACTTCAACGCATTTCGTCCGGTGCCGTCACGCCGAGTATAGCCAGACCTTTGTCCAGCACCAAGGCGATCGCACGCACCAAGTGGAGACGAGCCTTGGTCAAATCTGCTTCGTTAAGATTAACAAAGCGTAAGTCGGTCCGCTCGTTGCCCCGGTTCCAGTGGCCGTGGAGGTCGGCCGCGAGGTCGGCGAGGTAGAAGGCGACCCGGTGCGGCTCGTGCGCGGCCGCGGCCGCCTCCAGCATGCGGGGGAATTCGGCGAGCCGACGGATCAGCGCGACCTCGCTCTCGTCCGAGAGGAGCGCGAGATCGCCCTCCCCGGCCGCGGCCGCGGCGGCGACCTCCGGCATCTTCTCCGCCGCCTGCCGCAGTACCGACGCGGTGCGGGCGCGCGCATACTGGACGTAGAAGACCGGGTTGTCCTTCGACTGCTCCTTCACCTTCACGAAGTCGAAGTCGAGCGGAGCGTCGTTCTTGCGCATCAGCATCATGAAGCGCACCGCGTCGCGGCCGACCTCGTCGACCACCTCGCGCAGGGTGACGAAGTCGCCGGAGCGCTTCGACATCTTCACCGGCTCGCCGTCGCGGAACAGCTTGACGAGCTGGCAGAGCCGGACGATCACCTGCGACCTGCCGCCTGAGATCGCCTTGCCGACGGCTTCCAGCCGCTTGACGTAGCCGCCGTGGTCGGCGCCGAGGACGTAGATCATCTCGTCGAAGCCACGCAGGAACTTGGAGCGGAAATAGGCGACGTCTGCGGCGAAATAGGTGTAGCTGCCGTCGGATTTCACCAGCGCCCGGTCGATGTCGTCGCCGAAGGCGCTGGAGCGGAACAGCGTCTGTTCGCGGTCCTCCCAGTCGTCCGGAAGCTGGCCCTTCGGTGGCGGCAGGCTGCCCTGGTAGACGAGATCGCGCGCGCGGAGCTCGGCGAGCATCCGGTCGATCTCGCTCTCGCCGCCGGTGCGCTCGTGGAGGCTCCTTTCGGAGAAGAAGACGTCGTGGCGCACGCCGAGCACGTCGAGGTCGCCGCGAATCATCTCCATCATCATGGCGATGACGATCGGCTTGACGATCTCCAGAGCTTCGGCCTCGTCCATGTCGAGCAAGGCGCGGCCGTGGCCGGCGGCGAGCTTCTCGCCCACGGGGACGAGATAATCGCCCGGATAGAGCCCTTCGGGGATGGCGCCGATCGCCTCGCCCAGCGCCTCGCGGTAGCGCAGCATCGCCGAGCGGGCCAGTACGTCGATTTGGCCGCCGGCGTCGTTGATGTAATATTCGCGGGTGACGTCGAAGCCGGCGGCGGCGAGCAGCGAGGCGAGCGCATCGCCGACGACGGCGCCGCGGCAGTGGCCGACGTGCATCGGCCCGGTCGGATTGGCCGAGACGTATTCGACGTTGACCGTCCTGCCCGCGCCGAGGCGGGAGACGAGGAAACCGTCGGGATCGGCGAGCAGCGCCTTCAGCACGCCGGTCCAGAAGGCCGGGGCGAGGCGGACGTTGATGAAGCCCGGCCCCGCGACATCGACGGCGGCGACGTCCGGATCGGCCTCGAGTCGTCCGGCCACGGCGAGCGCGAGATCGCGCGGCTTCGCCTCGAGCGTCTTCGACAGCACCATCGCGGCGTTGCAGGCGAGATCGCCGTGGGCGGCGTCACGCGGCGGCTCGACCACGATGCGGGCGAGATCGGCCTCGCCGAGCGCGGGATGGAGATCGGCGAGGATGGCTCTGATGCGGTCGGCGAAGACCGTGAAAACATTCATGCCCGATTGTCCTGACAGATTGGCCGCTGCGGCAGGCGATGCTGCGAACGCGGTGGTCCACGTTGCTCCGGTCGGCGGTTCGATAGGGCGGGTGCCGAGGGCATCGCTCGCGGCACCGACGGTGGGCCCGGCCTCGTCCTTCGAGACGGTCCTGACGGACCTCCTCAGGATGAGGCCTCCTGTGATCTGTCCTTCGCCGCGGCGCCGCTTCTTTTCTCTCATCCTGAGGAGGCCTGTAAGGCCGTCTCGAAGGACGAGGGAAAAGCCCCCGGAGCCGCTGCGCAGAGACCTGACGCCTCTCGCCATCGGCCCAATTCCGCCGCGTCGCCTAGCGCAAATCCGGCGTATCGTCAAACAGGCGCCGGTGTTCGGCGAGGGCGAAGCGGTCGCTCATGCCGGCGACGTAGTCCGCCGCCCGGCGCGCCCGCGCCCGCTCGTCGAGGGCCTCGACGTCGGCGCACCATTCCGCCGGCATCGTCCGCGGGTCGCTCAGGAAGGCGGCGAAGAGGTCGGAGACGACGCGGGCGGCGTCGCGGCGGATGCGGACGATCTCCGGGTGGCGGTACATCCGCGGGAACAGGAAGCCCTTCAGCGCCCGGTCGACCGCCTCCATCCGCTCCGAGAAGCAGACCATCGCCCTCCCCGCCCTGCGGACGTCGTCCGCCGACGCCGGTGCGACGAGGGTGAGCCGGCGCTGCGCCTCCGCGATCACGTCCTCGACCATGGCGGTGATCAGGCGGCGGGTGATCTCGTGGATGGTGCGGCTGCGGTCGAGGCCCGGGTAGCGGGTGCGGACGAAGGTGAGGAGATCGCCGACGAAGGGGATCGGGGCGAGATCGTCGAGGGCGAAGAGCCCGGCGCGCAGGCCGTCGTCGAGATCGTGGGCGTCGTAGGCGACGTCGTCGGCGATGGCGGCGGCCTGCGCCTCGGCGCTCGGCCACGTCCACAGCATCAACTCGTCGTGGCGCGGATAGTCGAGCAGCGTCGCCGGCAGGCCGGCCGCCGCATAGCGTCCGATCGGGGCGCCGCCCTCGTCCGTCAGCGGGCCGTTGTGCTTGACGAGGCCTTCGAGGGTCTCCCAGGCGAGGTTGAGGCCGTCGAAGTCGGCGTAGCGGTGTTCGAGCCGGGTGACGATGCGCAGCGACTGGGCATTGTGGTCGAAGCCGCCGTAGGGCCGCATCGCCTCGTCGAGGGCGTCCTCGCCGGTGTGGCCGAAGGGCGTGTGGCCGAGGTCGTGGGCGAGCGCGAGGGCTTCTGCGAGATCCTCGTCGAGGCGCAGGGCCCGCGCCAGCGCCCGGGCGATCTGGGCGACCTCGATGGTGTGGGTCAGCCGGGTTCGGTAGTGGTCGCCCTCGTGGTAGACGAAGACCTGGGTCTTGTCCTTGAGCCGGCGGAATGCGGTCGAGTGGACGATGCGGTCGCGGTCGCGCTGGAACGGGGTACGGGTCGGGCTGACCGGCTCGGGAATGCGCCGGCCGCGCGAGGCCGCGGGGTCGACCGCGTAGGGCGCGAGCGGCTCGCGGCCGAAGCCGTGCGGTGCGGTCACTGCTGCCCTCCCCACGTCGTCGCGCCATCGCTGATCCCGCGCCGGGCATGGCTGGCACGCCCGCGGGCGAATTGACGTCCTTGTCCTCGCTACTTACCTAGTGACAAGCTATCGTGACAAGGGCGGCGGCCGCATCGACCGGACGCCGAAGCACCGGCGCCGCGCCGCCCGACCATTCCGCGGAGGAACTCTCCCCGATGACCGTGACCGACATCTCCGCCGAGACCATCACCGTCACCGACCGGGCGGCGAAGCGTATCGCGCGCATCCTCGCCCGCGACGCCAGCGCCAAGGCGCTGCGCGTTTCCGTCGAAGGCGGCGGCTGCTCCGGCTTCTCCTACAAGTTCGACCTGGTTTCGGACCGCGCCGACGATGACGTCGTGATCGAGAAGAACGGCGTCACCGTTCTCGTCGACCAGGTGTCGCTTCCCTTCATGGACGGCTCGGAAATCGACTTCGTCGACGACCTCATCGGCCAGTCCTTCCAGGTCAGGAACCCGCACGCCACCGCCTCCTGCGGCTGCGGCACCAGCTTCGCCATCTGATCGGCGTCTCCGCGCACCGGCATTCGGACTGGTAGCGTCCGCGACCGTGTCGCGGCCTGAAGGCACCCTCGCAAACGGAAGGCATCGCCGGGGCATGATCAGCGTCGCCACCTGGAACATCAACGGCGTAAAGGCGCGGCTCGACACGCTGGTCGATTGGCTGAAGCGCGACGCGCCGGACGTCGTCTGCCTGCAGGAAATCAAGAGCGTCGACGAGGGCTTCCCGCGCGAGGCGATCGAGGCACTCGGCTACTGCGTCGTCACCCACGGCCAGAAGGGCTTCAACGGCGTCGCCATCCTGTCGCGCTATCCGCTCGAGGACGTGACGCCGCGCCTGCCCGGCGACGACGACGACGTTCAGGCCCGGTTTCTCGAGGCGGTGATCGCTGTCGCAGGCGGGCGGCTGCGCGTCGTCTCACTGTATCTTCCGAACGGCAACCCGCTCGGCAGCGAGAAATTTCCCTACAAGCTCGGCTGGATGAAGCGGCTCGAGGACTTCGCCCGCGCCCGCCTCGCGCTCGAGGAGCCACTGATTCTCGCCGGCGACTACAACGTCATCCCCGAGCCGATCGATGCGAAGGAGCCGTCGGCCTGGACCGGCGACGCCCTGTTCCAGCCGGAAAGCCGGGCCGCCTTCCGCGCCCTCGGCAACCTCGGCTACACCGAGGCGGTGCGGGCGACCTCCGACGCCGCCGGCCTCTACACCTTCTGGGACTATCAGGCCGGCGCCTGGCAGAAGAACAACGGCATCCGCATCGACCATCTGATGCTGTCGCCGCAGGCCGCGGACTGGCTGGTTTCAACCGCCATCGTCTCCGACGTGCGCGGCTGGGAGAAACCGTCCGACCACGTTCCGGTGGTGGCCGCGTTCGATTTTATGCCTCTCGCGGCCTGACGATCCCGGAAGATCGGGGCGAATTACTCTGCCCGTCCGCTCGGCCGAGCCGCCTCTCCTGCGCGTTTCCGCGCCGCCAGCTGGCTTGGCAAGCAGCTCGGCTCGGCAGGCCGGTCAACCCGGCAGGTAGGTCAGCGCCACGCCGGCGAAGGCCGAGGCGAGGAGCACCGGGGCGAGGCCGACGTGGAAGCGCAGCATCGCCACCATCGCCGCCACCGCCAGAACCGCCGCCCGCCAGTCGATCGATGCGAGCACCGGCAGATCCGGGCCGATGCCGGCGATCCGATAGGAGTGCACCTCGGCGAAGATCACGTGCATCGCGAACCAGAGCGCGAGATTGAGCACGACGCCGACCACCGCCGCGGTGATCGCCGCAAGAGCGGTTGCGAGCGCCCGGTTGCCGCGCAGCGCCTCGACATAGGGGCCGCCGAGGAAGACCCAGAGGAAGCACGGCGCGAAGGTGACCCATGTGGTGAGCAGGGCACCGAGGGTGCCGGCGAGCAGCGGGTCGAGCCCCTCGCCCGAGCGGTGCGCGGCGAGGAAGCCGACGAACTGCAGCACGAGAATCAGCGGCCCGGGCGTCGTCTCGGCGAGGCCGAGGCCGTCGATCATCTCGCCCGGTCGCAGCCAGCCGAAGCCGTCGACCGCCGCCTGCGCCACGTAGGCGAGCACGGCATAGGCGCCGCCGAAGGTGACGACGGCCATCAGGCTGAAGAAGCCGGCGAGACGCGACCAGAAGGCGTCGGGGCCGAGAAGAACGGCGAGCAGCGCCAGCGGACCGAGCCAGATCGGCAGCCAGGTGGCGAGGACGCCGAGCGCGCGCCGCCGCGACGGGCGGACGTGGTCGAGGTCGCCGCGTTCGATCAGCCGGTCGACGAGGCCGGGCGGATCGCCCTCGCCCGCTCCCTTGCCGCCCCCCGCGCCGAACAGGCCCGGCCGGTGTCGTCCCGCCAGCCAGCCGGCGAGGCCGGCGCCGAAGACGATCAGCGGAAACGGCAGGTGGAAGACGGCGATGCCGAGAAAGGAGAGTGCCGCGACGACGAGGCTCGCCCGCGTCTTCAGCGCCCGTCGGCCGATCCGCAGCACCGCCTCGACCACGACGGCGAAGACCGCCGCCTTGATGCCGAAGAACATCGCGTCGACCAGCGGCACGTCGCGCCAGATCACGTAGACGAGCGACAGGGCGAGCATCACCAGCGCGCCCGGCAGCACGAAGAGCAGGCCGGCCGCGAGGCCGCCGGCGGTGCGGTGCATCAACCATCCGACGTAGGTGGCGAGCTGCTGGGCCTCCGGTCCCGGCAGCAGCATGCAGTAGTTGAGGGCGTGGAGGAACCGCGCCTCGCCGATCCAGCGCCGCTTCTCGACGAGCTCACGGTGCATCAGCGCGATCTGGCCGGCGGGGCCGCCGAAGCTCATGACGCCGACATAAGCCCACAGCTTCATGGCCTCCCGCAGGCTCGGAAGAACGGGTTCGGCGGCAGCGGGCACGGCTGGCGCCGCCGGCATCGTCGTCTCGGTCATCGTGCCCCCTTCGTCGTGTCGGCACCTGCGACGTCCCAGGTGTGGGTTTCGGCCACGGCGTCGCGGCACCAGCGGTAGAGCGCGTCGTAGAGCATCGTCCCGGCCTGAAGCTGTGCGAGGTCGTCGCGATACATCCGCGACAGGCCGAGCGAGATGGCGAGGACGCCGGCCGCCTGCGGGACGAGGTCGAGCCGGTCGGTGTCGGCGGCCCGCACGATGGCGGCGAGGCGGTCGAGCGGCGCCGAGGCGAGACCGAATTCTGCCAGCATCGTATCGAACGTGCAGCCTTCGCCGCGGTGGCTCCAGAACACGCCCTCGACGTCGAAGGGCATCGCGCCAAACCGCTCGGCGACGGCGACGACCTCGCCGGGGGCGACGAAGAGGAAGCGGGCCTGCGGGTCGACGAAGCGACGGATGAGCCAGGGACAGGCGACGCGGTCGATCTTCGGCCGGGCCCGGGTCACCCAGACACTGCCGCCGGAGCGGCCGGCCGATGGCAGGGCCGCTGCGCGCCAGAGCAGCCCGCCGGCCGTGACCCAGGCGTCGTGACCGCCCTCGAGCGTTTCCGCCGACGTGCCGTTGGCGCGCAACCACGCCGCGACACCCTGACTGAGCGTCTGCCCGTGACGGCAGACGACGACGATACGGTGAGCGGCGATGTCGTCCAGCCAGGCGGCGACATCGGCGGCGGGCCGACGTATCGAGCCCGGCAACATCCGCGGGTCGGCGTCGACGTCGGCGTCGGTGCGAACGTCGACGACAACGGGCGCGTCGGGCAGGCCGACGAGTCGGGAGAGCTGCGAAACGGTGATTTCGGTGTTCGACGGCATGGGGCGTCCAATCCGCAATTCAGTCGGAAGCATGGACGCGATCTTCGGCTGCCGCCTCACGGGGCCATCGCGGTAGCCCCTTGAAAGTGTTCATACCCTCGCTCTCGCCCGCCGACAAGCCTCGATCGGCCGTCAATCACGATCGCGCCCGCCCCGCAGCCGCTTGCGGTCGCGCTCGGGTCGGCGCGGGACGGGTTCCTTGCCGATACGCATCACCCGATAGGTCGCGGACGCCGTTGCGACGAGTTCGCTGCGGTCCTGCGCGAAGATCTCGCATCCGGCGACCGCGAAGCGGCTGGCGAGTTTCAGCAACCGCGCCCGGCCGAGCAGCGGACCGGCGCCCGGCTTCTTCAGGAAGTCGATCGAGAGATGGGTCGAAACGATCTGCACGGCCGTGCCGAGATGGGCGACCACCACCGACCATCCCGCGAGATCCGCGAGGGCGGAGACCGCGGGACTGGTGATCGCGGTGCCGCCGGCAGCGCCCCCGGGCACGGAGAGAATCAACGTCGCATAGCCCGGCTCGATCGCGGCGGCGGCGATCGTCGTCGCTCCGCCGCAGACGTCGGCGAACTCTCTCAGGAGGGCGGCGTTGACGTCGTCGAGGGTGACGAGGGGAACGGAATCGTCCATGGAGGCCCTTCGAGCTGATGGTCGCCGACCATACCGAGGTGGCCGGCGTCGAGGCAATCAGCTTCCCGCGCGCCGTGCGCGGCCCGCCCGAAAACCGGTGCCATGCGCCGCGCGATGATCTAGGATCGCCGCGCCCGGTCGAGGCGAAAGAGAACGAAGTCCCGGGAGGAGCGATCATCATGTCTCTCGAAGGAGACGCCCCGCTCGGCGTCGCCGACCACGGCGCCGTCCGCCGGCTGACGCTGCGCGACGTCAAGCGCCGCAACGCGCTGTCGGAGCGGATGCTCGCCGCCCTCGCCGCCGCCCTCGACGCGGCGGCCGCCGATCCCGCGGTGCGGGGCGTCGTGCTGGCCGCCGACGGCCCGGCCTTCTCCGCCGGGCACGATCTCAAGGAACTCTCCGCCCGCCGGGCCGACGACGACGGCGGGCGCGCCTATTTCGAGGCGCTGATGGCGACCTGCTCGTCGGTGATGCAGGCGATCGTGCGGCTGCCGAAGCCGGTGATCGCCGAAGTCGCCGGCATCGCCACCGCCGCGGGCTGCCAGCTGGTGGCGAGCTGCGATCTCGCCCTCGCCGGCGCGAGCGCCCGCTTCTGCACGCCCGGCGTCAACATCGGCCTGTTCTGCTCGACGCCGTTGGTCGCCCTGTCGCGCAACGTCTCGCGCAAGCATGCGATGGAGATGCTGCTGACGGGCGAGCCGATCGGTGCAGAGCGGGCCGCCGCGATCGGCCTCGTCAACAGGGTCGTCGCCGACGACGTCCTGACCGAGGAGACGATGGCGCTCGCCGCGACGATCGCGGAAAAGTCCGGCCGGACGCTCGCGATCGGCAAGGAAGCCTTCTACGCCCAGGCCGAGATGCCGCTCGCCGAGGCCTATGCCCACGCCAGCGCGGTGATGACGGCGAACATGATGGAGGCCGACGCCTGCGAGGGCATCGCCGCCTTTCTCGAGAAGCGAAATCCGCTATGGCAGGAGCGCGATCGATGACCCTTTCGCCCCATCTCCACCTCGTCACCCTCGGCGTCGCCGACGTCGCCCGCGCGACGGCGTTCTACGAGGCGCTCGGCTGGCGCCGGGCCGAAGTGTCTCAGGAGAGTGTGACCTTCATCCAGCTCTCCGGCGTCGTGCTCGCCCTCTTCGGCCGTGAGTCCCTCGCCGAGGACGCCGGTGTTGCGGCCGAGGGCTCCGGCTTCCGGGGGATCACCCTCGCCCACAACGCCGACAGCGCGGCCGAGGTCGACCGGATCATGGCCGAGGCCCTCGCGGCGGGGGCGACGCCCGTCAAAACACCGGAAAAGGTGTTCTGGGGTGGCTATTCGGGCTATTTCGCCGATCCCGACGGGCACCTCTGGGAGGTCGCCCACAATCCCTTCTTCGCCAAGGACGCCGCCGGCCGGCTGGACCTTTCCCGAGAGGTGTCATGAATCACGACGACTATTCCGACGACTACATCCGTTCGATCCTGACCGGCGTGAAGACCATCGCCGTCGTCGGCGCCAGCGACAAGGAGGAGCGGCCGAGCAACTACGTCACCCGCTTCCTCGCCGCCCACGGCTACCGCATGTTCGCCGTCAACCCCGCCGCGGGGCCGGGAGCGACCATCGCCGGGGCGCCGGCCTATGCCAGCCTCGCCGACATCCCCGAACCGATCGACATGGTCGACGTCTTCCGCAATTCCGAGGCCGCCGCCGGCGTCGTCGCCGAGGCGCTGGCGCTCGCGACCCCGCCGAAGGTGATCTGGCTGCAGCTCGGTGTCCGCAACGACGAGGCGGCTGAAATGGCCGAGGCCGCGGGCGTCAAGATGGTGATGGACCGCTGCCCGAAGATCGAGATCCCGCGTCTCGGGCTGGATCCGGTTTGAATTGTCATGTGACATCATATGATTGTCACGCGACGTTGAAGAGAAAAATGAACTGAGGGAAGGACAGAACGAATGGCGTCAGACCACACCCCGGGCTTTTCCACGCTCGCGATCCACGCCGGCGCCAAGCCGGATCCCGCTACCGGCGCCCGCGCGACGCCGATCTACCAGACGACGTCCTTCGTTTTCGACGACGTCGACCACGCCGCCTCGCTGTTCGGGCTCCAGGCCTTCGGCAACATCTACACCCGCATCACAAACCCGACGACGGCGGTGCTGGAGGAGCGCGTCGCCGCGCTCGAGGGCGGCACCGCCGCGCTCGCCGTCGCCTCCGGCCACGCCGCCCAGATGCTGGCCTTCCACACGCTGATGAAGCCCGGCGACGAGTTCATCGCCTCCAAGAAGCTCTACGGCGGCTCGATCAACCAGTTCAGCCACTCCTTCAAGAGCTTCGGCTGGAACGTGGTCTGGGCCGATCCGGACGACGTCGCCTCCTTCGAACAGGCGGTCGGCCCGCGCACCAAGGCGATCTTCATCGAGAGCCTCGCCAATCCCGGCGGCATCGTCACCGACATCGAGGCGATCTCCAAGGTCGCCAAGCGTGCCGGCGTGCCGCTGATCGTCGACAACACCCTCGCCTCGCCCTACCTCTGCCGGCCGATCGAGCACGGCGCCGACATCGTCGTCCACTCGCTGACGAAGTTTCTCGGCGGCCACGGCAACTCGATGGGCGGCATCCTCGTCGACGGCGGCACCTTCGACTGGTCGCGCGAGGGCCGCTATCCGCTGCTGTCCGAGCCGCGGCCGGAATACGGCGGCATGGTGCTGCACGAGACCTTCGGCAACTTCGCCTTCGCCATCGCTGCGCGGGTGCTCGGCCTGCGCGACCTCGGCCCGGCGATCTCGCCGATGAACGCCTTCCTGATCCTCACCGGCATCGAGACCCTGCCGCTGCGCATGCAGCGCCACTCGGACAACGCTCGCAAGGTCGCCGAGTGGCTGGCCGGGCACGAGGCGGTGTCCTGGGTGTCCTACGCCGGCCTGCCCGGCGACCGGCACCACCAGCTCCAGCAGAAGTATCTGCCGAGGGGCGCCGGCGCGGTGATGACCTTCGGCCTCAAGGGCGGCTACGACGCCGGCGTCGCCCTCGTCTCCGGCGTCGAGCTGTTTTCCCACCTCGCCAACATCGGCGACACCCGCTCGCTGATCATCCACCCGGCCTCGACCACCCACCGCCAGCTCACCGACGCCCAGAAGGTGGCGGCCGGCGCCGGGCCGGACGTGGTGCGGATCTCGGTCGGCATCGAGGACGCCGACGACATCATCGCCGACCTCGCACAGGCGCTCGACAAGCTCGGCTGATCGTCGGGGATACGAGAGGCAAAAGCGGCGGCACCCGGGTGCCGCCGCCTTTTCGTCTGGTCGACGAGCCGTCGGTCACACCAGCGCCACCTCGCCGCCCTTGAGGCCGCCGAGCTTGGCGAGTTGGGCGAGGCGCTTGCGCAGGCGGTCGCCGTCGAGGCTCGCCAGCGCCTTCGGGATCTGCAGGATGAGGCTGTCGTCGCCGGCGACGAGGCGGGTCTGCGGCACGATGCCGGGCATCGAGGCCGAGATGAGGTAGGCGACGCGCAGCACGGCGCCGAGGGTGCGGGCGCGCTCCTTGGTCCGCGTCGTCGCCAGTTCGCGGATCCGCGGGCTCAGCGCCTCGTCGACGAGGCCGACGTGGCGGAAGTAGTTGGCGAGGGCGATGTAGGCCCGGCCCGGATGGTCGATGCCGATGAAGGCGCCGTGGGCGATGAGGTTGAGGCTCTGCTCGCCGCGATAGTCCGGATGGGCGCGCCAGCCGAGGTCGGAGACGAGGCAGGCGGCCGCGCGCAGCCGCGCCTCGTCCGCGGTCTCGGCGAGGCCGAGGGCGGCGAAGGCGCCGGCGGACCAGTCGACCAGTTCCTCCGCGTGGCGCGGCGAACGCGAGCGCAGATAGGCGAGCTCCGCCGCCGCCTCCAGCAGCGGGTCCTCGGCGCGCTCCTGCGGCGTCAGCAGCTCGAAGAGATGGCCCTCGCGCACACCGAGGGCGGAGATCACCACCTTGGAGGGTTTCAGCGCCTCGATCACCTTCTCCATCACCACGGCGCCGAAAGGCAGCAGCGAGCGTCGCGACTTGGAGACGACGCCGATCTGGTCGAGGGCGGCGGTGTCGCGCCGGGCGACGACCCGCGAGAACTCGAGGGCTTCGTCCGCGGCGATCGAATAGGCGTGCATGACGTGGAGCGGATAGCCGATCTCGAACATGTGCAGCCGGGCGAGCGAGCGCCAGGTGCCGCCGACGGCGTAGAAGGGCCGGCCCTCGCAGGACATCGAGGCCCCGGCCTCGGCCAGAAGGTCGGCCGCGATCTTCTCGGCCTTCCTGACCGAACCGTCCGCCGCCTCCTCGAGGCGGATGCCGCCGAGCGGGAAGGTGCGGCCGTTGCCGACCTCGCCGTCTCGCAGGGTGACGAGTTCGAGGCTGCCGCCGCCGAGATCGCCGACGACGCCGGTGGGGCGCAGGAATCCGGAAGCGACGCCCATGGCCGACAGCCGGGCCTCGTCCTCGCCGGACAGCAGACGCAGCTTCGTCCCGCAGATCTTCTCGACGGCGGCGATGAAATCCTCGCCGTTGCGGGCGTCGCGGACGGCGGCGGTGGCGAGGATGTGGAGCTCCGTGCAGCCCTCGATGTCGGCGAGGAACTTGAAGCGGCGGATCGAGGCCAGCGCCTGTTCGACGGTGGCGTCGCCGAGCTTGCCGGTCGAGCCGACGCCGCGGCCGAGCCCGGCCAGCGTCTTCTCGTTGAAGAGCACGGTCGGCGACCGGCAGAGGCGTTCGTAGATGACGAGACGGACGGAATTAGACCCGATGTCGATGACGGCGACGGGCCCGCGGCCGGTGAGGCGGCCGGGCGCGCGCTGCCCGTCAAGTGCGCCGGGGGCGACGTAGGAGCGACTTGGGAGAATCGGTTTCAAGAGACTGTCCACGGCCTGACAGGGACGGATTCGTCATGAAATACTGATGGGCGTTGAACGGTTCCTCGCCCTCTTCCACGACGATACGCTCGTGACTCCCGTCCGCCAGCAGACGCCAGCTCTGCTGATTGTCCCGCAGGTTCGCGACCATGATCTGGTCGAGGACCTGCTCGTGAACGGTCCGGGTCGTCAGCGGAACGATGGCCTCGACCCGGCGATCGAGATTGCGAGGCATCAGATCCGCCGACCCGATGTAGACCCTCGCGCGGTCCGAGGGAAGCCCGTGGCCGTTGCCGAAGCAGTAGATGCGGCTGTGCTCGAGGAAGCGGCCGACGATCGATTTGACGCGGATGTTGTCGGAAAGCCCCGGAACGCCGGGGCGCAGGCAGCAGATGCCGCGCACGATGATGTCGATCGAGACGCCGGCGCGGCTCGCCTTGTAGAGGGCATCGATGATCTGCGGATCGACCAGCGAGTTCATCTTCAGCCAGATCTGCGCCGGCCGTCCGGCCTTGTGGTGTTCGATCTCCGCCTCGATGTTGGCGATGATGGTCGGCCGGAGCGTGATCGGCGACAGCGCGATCGCCGAGAGCTTCTGCGGTTCGGCATAGCCGGTGATGAAGTTGAAGATGCGGGCGACGTCGTGGCCGATCGTCCTGTCGGCGGTGAAGAACGACAGGTCGGTATAGATCTTCGCGGTGATCGGGTGATAGTTGCCGGTGCCGATATGGCAGTATGTGGCGAGACCTTCCGGTTCTCGCCGCACCACCATCGACAGCTTGGCGTGGGTCTTCAGCTCGATGAAGCCGAAGACGACCTGGACGCCGGCGCGCTCGAGGTCGCGGGCCCAGCGGATGTTGGCCTCCTCGTCGAATCGCGCCTTGAGCTCGACCAGCGCCGTCACCGACTTGCCGGCCTCGGCCGCCTCGATCAGCGCCCGCACGATCGGACTGTCGTTGGAGGTGCGGTAGAGCGTCTGCTTGATGGCGATGACGTCGGGGTCGAGGGCCGCTTGACGCAGATACTGCACCACCACGTCGAAGGATTCGTAAGGGTGGTGGATGACGAGGTCCTTCTGGCGGATCGCGGCGAAGCAGTCGCCGCCGTGCTCGCGCACCCGCTCCGGATAGCGTGGGGCATAGGGCACGAACTTGAGGTCGGGCCGGTCGAGGCCGACGAGCTGGCTCAGTTCGTTGAGCGCGAGGGCGCCGTCGACGAGGAACATCTCGTCGGTGGCGGTGCCGAGGGCGTGGGCGACGAAGTTGCGAAGGGCGACCGGCGTCGAGGATTCGAACTCGAGCCGGATCACCGATCCGCGCCGGCGTCGCTTCAGCGCCGATTCGAACAGGCGGACGAGATCCTCCGCCTCCTCCTCGACTTCCAGATCGCTGTCGCGGACGACGCGGAAGGCGCCGGTGCCGAGCACCTTGTAGCCCGGGAACAGGCGGCCGATGAACAGGCTGACCATCTGCTCCATGATCATGAAACGGGCGACGCCGGGTTCTTCGGGGCGCGCCGGCAGGCGGACGAAGCGCTCGATCTTGGCCGCGAGGCGGATCAGCGCGTTCATGCGCTGGCCGTCACGGGTGCGCTCCAGCTCCAGCGCGAGGGTGAAGCCGAGATTGGGGATGAAGGGGAACGGGTGCGCCGGGTCGATGGCGAGCGGCGTCAGCACCGGGAACACCGAGGCGAGGAAATGGTCCTCGATCCAGTCGCGCTCGGAGCGGGTCAGATCCTCGGCCGAGACGATGACGATGCCGACCGCCTTCAGTTCCTCGCGCAGCTTGACCCACTGGTGCTGCTGGGCGGCGGCGAGCTCGGACGCGCCCTGTCCGATCCGCTCGAGCTGTCCCTGAGGTGTCAGGCCGTCGGTGCTGCGGGTGGTGATGCCCTCGCGAACCTGGCCCTTGAGGCCGGCGACGCGGACCATGAAGAACTCGTCGAGATTGTTGGCGGAGATCGACAGGAAGCGCAGGCGCTCCAGCAGCGGATGGTTGACGTTGTCCGACTCCTCGAGCACGCGGCGGTTGAAGCCGAGCCAGGACAGCTCGCGGTTGATGAACCGCTCCGGCAGGGTGAGGAGATCGGGCTCCGCGGCGACTTCGGGCGTGACGGCGACCTCGTCGATTTCGGCGGTCGCGGCGTCGGGCAATTCCATGGTCGAACCTCGTCGATATGCTTCGCCGGCACTGTAACGACGCAATATGAAGGTTCTAAGAGGCTATCAGTAATCCTGCGCAGATTCACCGAGAAGCCGCGCGGCGAGCGGGCGGGTCAGCTTGCGGCCGAGAGCGAGCGAGCCCTGGTCGAGATCCTCGACGAGGGCGCTCGCCGCGGCAAAGGAGCGTTCGATCCGCGGCAGCAGATAGTCGACGACGGTGCGGTCGACCTCGATCTGGCGGTCGGCGAACAGCTTGACGAGCAGGCGGGCGAGCAACTCGTCGTCGGGCGCACCGAGGCGCAGAGGGCGGGCGGCGCGAAGGCGCGAGAGCAGGTCGGCCAGACCGATGCCCCAGACCGGGGGATCGTCGCGGGCGGTGAGCAGCAGATGGCCGCCGCGCTCGCGCACCGCGTTGAGGAGATGGAACAGTGCGACGTCGTCGCGGCCCGGCCCGTCCGCGTCCTCGACGACCAGCGGACGGGCGGCGAGGTCGAGCGGATCGAGGGCGTCGACGTCACCGGCCCCGACGATGGTCGCCCCTGCCCGCTCGGCGAAGATGCGGGCGAGATGGGACTTGCCCGATCCGGCCGGACCCAGCAGCAGCGTCACCGGCGTCGGCCAGTCGGGGAAGCCGTCGAGAGTTGCCAGTGCCTCGGCGTTGGCGGAGCCGACGATGAAGTCATCCCGGCCGGAGGCGCTCGGATGAACGAGCGGGATCGGCAGCTGGCGCGCGCGCGTCATCGTCCGTCCGCCTCGTGGCCGCCGTAGGTGCCCTCCGCGATCGTCCGCTCGGCCCTCTCGCGCTCGACGATCTCCCGTTCGGCGCGGTGGTCGATCATGGCGCCGCGCCCCTCGTAGAGCGGGCTCTCCATGTATTTCTCGATGCCGAAGCGGATCAGCACGGCGACCGCGGTCGAGGCCGGCACGGCGATCAGCATGCCGACGAAGCCGAACAGCGAGCCGAAGGCGAAGAGCGCGAACATCAGCCAGACCGGATGCAGGCCGACCGAGGAACCGATCAGCTTGGGCTGCAGCACGTTGCCCTCGACGAACTGGCCGAACACGAAGATGCCGACGATCACCGCGACCATCGTCCACTCGGGCCAGAACTGGAACAGCGCGACGCCGATCGAGAGAATGCCGCCGAGGGCGGCACCGACATAGGGGATGAAGCTGACGAGGCCGATGCCGATGCCGATCAGGAAGCCGAACTTGAGGCCGGCGAGAACCAGCGCGGTCGCATAGAAGACCCCGAGGATGACGCAGACCGAGACCTGGCCGCGCACGAAGTTGGAAACGCCGGTGTCCATCTCCCGGGCGAGGCGGCGCACGGTCGGCGCGTGGTCGCGCGGCAGCAGCCGGTCGACGCGGCGGACCATCGTGTCCCAGTCGAGCAGCAGGTAGAAGGCGACGACCGGGGTGATGACGAGGGCCGAGACCAGCGACATCACGACCTGCCCGCCCGAGACCAGCGAGCCGGCGATGGTGGTGAGCCACTGGCTGGCGCCGTTGAGGACGTTGCCGACCGAGGAGCGCAGTTCGTCCTGGGACATGTGCAGCGCCGAGGAGATCCGCGGCCCGGCGCGCTGGACGACGAAGGTCTGCAGCCAGCGCACGAAATCGGGCAGTCCGGCGACCGCCGCCGAGATCTGGTTGGCGAGCAGCGGCACGATCAGCACGAAGAGCAGGACGACGAAGACGAGGAACAGCAGCACGATGACCAGCGTCGCCAGCAGGCGCGAGAGGCCGAGCCGCTCCAGCCGGTCGGCGACCGGGTCGAGCAGGTAGGCGAGCGCCATGCCGCCGACGAAGGGCAGCAGGATGCCCGAGAAGACGAGCAGGAAAAGGACGACCGCGGCCGCCGCGCCTGCCCAGAAGAGGACCTTGTTCCTGATGCTCACGCGGATCGTCCTCTCGGGTGCGGGCGCGGGCTGCGGCGGGGCTTCGCGGGTCGGATGGTTCAACGGTCAACCGGTCCGATCCCTGGCCATGTGCCTCGCCCACGCCAGCAGGTAGGCCGCGGCCGAGGCGATCGTCAAGCCGGCGACGACGAGGGCGCCGTTGAGCCGGATCGGATCGATCGGCCATTGCCAGCCGAGATCGGCGAGAACGAGGCCGGCGAAGACGATCTGCGCCAGCGTGTTGATCTTGGAGATCCGCAGCGGGTCGATCGGCACCGGCCGTCCGACGATCCAGGAGAACAGGACGCCGCCGACGATGAGGATGTCGCGGCTGACGATCAGCACGACGAGCCAGGCCGGGACCGCGCCGAGCGCGCCGAGCGTGCCGTAGATCGCCAGCAGCAGCGCCTTGTCGGCCACCGGGTCGAGATAGGCGCCGAGTTCGCTGGCCATGCCGAAGCGGCGGGCGAGAATGCCGTCGACGGCGTCCGATATGCCTGCGGCCGCGAACAGCAGGAAGGCGAGATCCATCCGGCCCTCGATCATCAGCAGCACCACGATCGGCACGGCGACGAGACGAAGCAGGGTGATGACGTTGGGGATCGTCACGGCGGATACTCGCAAATGGCCCCGGGACGGCCGGCGACGGCGGGTCGCGGCGAAGCGGGAACGCGGGCGGTGCCCCCGGCGGCTCGCCGGCGGCACCGTCCCCTCGATGTAGGGATCTTCGGGGCGGCGGGAAAGTGTTCTCGGGGGACGTAAGTTATCCCCCGCAGGCGCCGTCCGGGCGGCGGCCGGCGCCCCGGCCTTGAAAAAGCGGCCAATAGCTGATTTCTGCGTGCCGACGACTTCTTCCTATGCCGGGGACCGACATGACCGGGGAACGCCAGGGCCTCACCTACCGCGACGCGGGCGTCGACATCGACGCCGGCAATCTTCTGGTCGAGCGGATCAAGCCACTCGTCAAGGCGACGCGCCGCGCCGGCGCCGACGCGGACATCGGCGGGTTCGGCGGCGTGTTCGACCCGCGGGCGGCGGGCTTCAAGGACCCGGTGCTGGTCGCCGCCAACGACGGCGTCGGCACCAAGCTGCGCGTCGCCATCGAGGCCGGCATCCACGACAGCGTCGGCATCGACCTCGTCGCCATGTCGGTCAACGACCTCGTGGTCCAGGGCGCCGAGCCCCTGTTCTTCCTCGATTATTTCGCGACCGGCCGGCTGTCCGTCGACACCGCCACCGCCGTCGTCGCCGGCATCGCCGAGGGTTGCCGCATCGCCGGCTGCGCGCTGATCGGCGGCGAGACCGCGGAAATGCCGGGCATGTACGCCGACGGCGACTACGACCTCGCCGGCTTCGCGGTCGGCGCCGCCGAGCGCGGCACGCTGCTGCCGCGCGCCGACGTCGGCCCCGGCGACGTGCTGCTCGGCCTCGCCTCCTCGGGCGTCCACTCCAACGGCTTCTCGCTGGTCCGCCGCATCGTCGAGCGCGAAGGGCTGGCCTACGGCGATCCGGCCCCCTTCGACGCGAGCCGCAGCCTCGGCGCCGCGCTGCTGGAGCCGACGCGGATCTACGTCAAGCCGCTGCTCGCGGCGCTGAAGGCGACGTCCGGCATCAAGGCGCTCGCCCACATAACCGGCGGCGGCTTCGTCGACAACATTCCGCGCGTGCTGCCGAAGGGGGTCTCGGTGCGCCTCGACCTTTCGGCCGTGCCCGCCCTGCCGGTCTTCGGCTGGCTGTCCCGCGCCGGCGGCGTCGCCGAGGCGGAGATGGTGCGCACCTTCAACTGCGGCATCGGCATGGTGGTCGCCGTCGCGGCCGAGGAGGCGGACCGGATCGCGTCGGTGCTCGCCGCCGAGGGTGAGACGGTGGTGCGCCTCGGAACGCTCGAGGCCGACCCCGAAGGGCCGCGCACGCTGTTCTCCGGCGCCCTCGCTCTTTGACCGGCCGCACGCGATGACGAAGAAGCTCCGGGTCGGCATCCTGATTTCGGGCGGCGGCAGCAACATGGCCGCCCTGATCGCGGCCGCCTCCGATCCCGCCTATCCGGCCGAAATCGCCGTCGTGATCTCGAACCGTCCCGACGCCGGCGGCCTCGCCAAGGCGCGCGCGGCGGGGCTCGCGACCGAAGTCGTCGACCACAAGGGCTTTGCCGACCGCGAGACCTTCGACGCGGCGGTCGACGCGGCACTTGCCGCCCATGGCGTCGAATTCGTCTGTCTCGCCGGCTTCATGCGCCTGCTGACGGAGGGCTTCGTCGAACGCTGGCACGACCGGTTGATCAACATCCATCCGGCGCTGCTGCCGCTGTTCAAGGGGCTCCACACCCACCAGCGGGCCCTCGACGCCGGCGTGCGCTTCCACGGCGCCACGGTGCATTTCGTCCGCTTCGGCATGGACGAGGGGCCGATCATCGTCCAGGGCGCCGTCCCCGTGCTCGGCTCGGACGACGCCGACAGCCTCGCCGCCCGGGTGCTCGCTGTCGAGCACCGGATCTATCCGGTGGCGCTGGCACTGGTCGCGGGCGGGCGGACGCGGATCGAGGCCGAGCGCGTCGTCGTCGACGGCGCCGACGGCGAACCTTTTGCCGTCGTCTGGCCGGCCGGCTGATGCCGGCGGGCGGTTGAACCGACCTCTCTTCCGACCCGTCTGAAGTCGTTCCCGGGCCTCACCTCCGTCATTCCCGCGAAAGCGGGAATCCAGCGGTCGGCAGGGGAAAGGTCGGCGATTTCATCGTGACGTCAGGGGCTTGGGTGCCGGTCGCGAGGGCCGCCCCCGCGGATGGCTGGATTCCCGCGTGCGTGTTGTGTCCCCTCTGATTGGTATGATGGGATCGGTGTATCCTGCGGTCTGGC
>CALCDT010000195.1 GCA_937900425.1 uncultured Alphaproteobacteria bacterium
CAGATCGTCGGCCTCGGCCTGGGCGCCGCGCGCCGTGGCCGGCGCCTTCGGCGGGCTCGCCGGCTCGGCGTGGACGGCGACCGCCGGGACCGTGACGAGGTCGCGCTCGGGCCAGCGCAGCGCCGTCAGCGCACCGCCGAAGACGCAGCCGGTGTCGATGCACAGCGTGTTGTTGACCCATTCCGCCGAGACCACAGGCGTGTGCCCGTAGACGACGGCGGTCCGGCCACGGTAGTGGGCGGCCCAGTCGAGGCGGACCGGAAGACCGAAATCGTCGATCTCGCCGGACGTCTCGCCGTAGAGCGCAAAGCTGCGCACTTCACTCGAGCCGCGGCCGATCATCTCTTCCTTGAGGCCGGCGTGGGCGACCGCGAGCCGGCCGCCGTCGAGCCAGTAATGGCTCCTGAGATCGCCGAGGAAGACCTTCGCCTGCTCGCGAAACGCGGCCGTCTCGGCGCCGAGCTGATCGATCGACGCCTGCAATCCATGGTTCGTCGCAACCTTTCGCCCGTCCATCCAGCGAAGGAGCTTCTGGTCGTGGTTCCCCTGGACGACGTAGCCGATGCCGGCGCCGACCGCCGCCATCGCCAGCCTCAGCACGCCCGGCGTGTCCGGCCCGCGGTCGACGAGGTCGCCGACGAAGACCAGCTTGTGGCCATGCGGCGCCGCGACCGCGACGCTTTCGCCCGTGCCGGTGACGACGTAGCCGAGACGGCCGAGCAGGCAGCGCAGCTCTTCGGCGCAGCCGTGCACGTCGCCGATGATGTCGAACGGACCGGCGTCGTCGCGCTTGTCCGTCCACATCGGCCGGCGTTCGATCCGCGCCGTCTCGATCGCCTCCGGCGAGGACAGTTTCCAGACCTGCCGGAAGCCTTCTCGGCCGAGGCCGCCGAGGCCCCGCCGGATCTCCTCGATCATCCGCCGGGGCACGCCCTCCCCGACGGTCCGGTCGGGGCGCGCGGCGTTGCGGGCGACGCAGACGTCGAGACCGGGATCGATCACGATCGCCACCGGAAGCGCGTGCCAGCGCCGCGCCAGCGCCACCCACGCCCTGCGGTCGGCGGCGCGGACGTTGGTCGCGTCGATCACCGTCAGGCGCCGGTGCTTCAGCCGTTTCTCGGCGATGGCGGCGACGAGTTCGAAGGCGTCGCCGGAAACGGACTGGTCGTTGTCGTCGTCGCTGACGAGACCGCGGCAGCGGTCGGAGGAGATCACTTCGGTCGGCAGAAACCGGCGGGCGGCGAAGGTCGACTTGCCCGAACCGGTGGCGCCGATCAGCACGACGAGACAGAAATCGGGAATTTCGAGCGATGTCGCGGCGGCATCGGTCATCGGGTGAACACTCCCACCTGCGTGACCGGGCCGTGGAGCGGGTGATCCTCGCCGATGCCCGAGAGGGCGACGTCGTAGCCGTGGCTCGCCGCGACGTTCTCGGCCCAGTCGCGGAATTCCGCTCTCGTCCATTCGAACCGATGATCGGGATGGCGGAAGCTCGCCGCCGGAAGGGTTTCGAAGAGCGCGTTGTATTCGGCGTTCGGCGTCGTCACGACGACGGTCTTCGGCCGCGCCGCCGCGAAGACGACGGAGACCAGCGCCGGCAGCCGGTCGGCGTCGAGATGCTCGATCACCTCGACGAGCGCCGCCGCGTCGACGCCGGACCAGCGCGCGTCGCGATAGGTCAGCGCTCCGTGCAGCAGGTGCACCCGCTCCCGCCACGGGCCGGCGGTCCGGTCGCGGTCGAAGCGCTCCGCCGCCCGCTCCAGCTCACGGATCGAGACGTCGACGCCGATCAGCCGCTCGATGGATTTCTCCCGCATCAGGCGCTGCAGCAGCCGCCCCTCGCCGCAGCCGAGGTCGGCGATGCTGCGGGCACCACGTGCCTTCAGGATGTCGGCGACGGCGTCGAGCCGGCGATCGTGCAGCCGCAGCGGCGCTTCGAGGGCCGCCTCCCGAGGAGGAGCCGCGGGCGTGGAGACCGGAGCCGCTCCGGTCTCGTCTTCCGCCTCCGTCTCCGGCGCCAGACGAACGAGGGCCGCCCGGGCGAGGCTGCGCCGGTTCTTGAGATAGCGCCTGGCGATCGTCTCGCGCTCCGGATGGCCGGAGAGCCAGCTGCCGCCTCTGGCGACGAGCTTCTCGACCTCCTCCTCTCCCACCCAGTAGTGCTTCCCGGTGTCGAGCGCCGGGATCAGCACGTAGAGATGGGCGAGCGCATCGGCGAGGCGAAGCGCGCCGCGAAGGCGCAACTCGACATAGCGCGACGGGCCATTCTCGCCGTCGACCCGCGTGAGCGTGACCGACCAGCCGATCGGCGCGAACAGGCGATCGACCAGCCCGTCGTCCGGCGCCGGCAGCGGCGCCACGACGATCTCGAGCGGGATCGCGGTCGCGGCGAGGTCGGGCCGGTCGCGGCTCGTGCCGGCCATCGCCGTGCGATAGGCGCGGTTGATCGCCACCGAAAGGAAGGACGAGGCCGCATAGGGGCGGTCGTTGACATACTGGTCGACCACGCCGTCGGCGGCCCCGCGCCCGCGCACGAGGGTCACCGGGTCGACGTCCAGCACCAGAACGGCCTCGCAGCGCGCCGCGTCGGCCTCGGGGAAGACGACGGTGGCGCGGCCGAAGGCGAGGTCGAACCCGTGCACCCGGTCCGGATGCTTCATCAGCAGGTAACCGAGGTCGGTGGCCGGGCGGTGGGTCGTGGCGATGGACAGGAACATGGCGTCCGCGGCGGAAACGAAGGGGCCGGCGCAACGGGCGCAACCACGGCGCCCGGCCCGCCACCCATGGGTGAGGTGCATCATTAGCCATCGGAGCGGTCGTCTGGCAATCCCGTCCGGTCGTCGCGCGCGATCGGCACGAACGGGCGTTGGCCGGTGCCTTTCAGCCCGCGACGCCGCCCCCTAAAGCCCCAGCGCCTCCGTCGCGAGGCCCCGCTTCTCGGCGCTGTCCTTCACGGCCGCGCGCAGGGTCTCGTTCTTCTGGAGCAGGCGGCGGAAGCGCGGTTCGTCGAGGACGAGCAGGGTGGTGTGGCTGATGGCGGTGATGTGGGTGCGCCGGGTCTGGCGGCTCAGCAGCGACAGCTGGCCGAACATCTCGCCGCGGCCGAGCTTGTGGCGCTGGCCGGCGATCTCGACCTCGACCGCACCGGAGGCGATGAAGCAGACCTCGCGCGGCACCTCGCCCTTGCGCATCAGCACGTCGCCGGGCTGGACGTAGCGCGCCTGCAGCGCCCGGGCCAGCCGGTCGCGGCCGTCCTCGTCCATCTCGGCGAACAGCGGGAACTGGCGCACCAGCTCGGACTTCTGCACGGCGAGGTCGAGCGCGGGCCGCTCCTCGGCGCGCTTGCGCTTGCCGGCGAGCTCCTGCTTCAGCGTCGTGTGCAGCTCGCGCCCGATCAGGCCGTCCTCGTAGAGCACGTCGTATTCGCGTTCCTCCAGCCGCAGCGAGGTGCGACGGATGAAGCGGCGCTCGATCTCCTCGGCGTAGCCCGGATACTGCAGGCGCAGGCCGTCGAGCGCCGATCGGGTCTCGTCCTCGCGCCGCTTCAGCAGCTCGTGCAGCAGTTCGGCGACCCGGCGGCCGTGGATGCGGCGGATCTTGCCGTCGATGTAGCCGTGGAGATCGGTGAGGATCAGCCGCTGGTTGAGCAGGATCTCGAAGCGGTCGGCCGTCATCCGCGACAGCGGGCCCGAGATCCGCAACCGGTTGTGCAGGAAGATCGCGAAGCGGTACCACGGCCCCTGGGCGAGGCTCATGCGGCCGGCCGAGCGATACTGGTCGCGCCCGCCCGCCCGGGTGCGCTCGATCAGCCGGTCGGCGTCCGACAGCATCTGCTCGGCGAGCCGGGCCGAGACCAGCTGCTCGCGGAAAGTGTCGAGGATCATGTCGCGCTCGCGGCCGGCCAGCGCGACGAGGCCGAGGGTGATGCGGTCGCGGTCGGGGATCTCGTCGGCCCCTTCGGCCTTCTCCATCGCCCGGTTGAGCCGCTCGCCGAAGCGCTTGGCCTCGCTGCGGACGATCTCGCGAGTGAGTTCGTGGCGCTTGGCGTTCTCCGCCACCTCCTGGCGCACGTTCTCGAGCGCCACCGCGATCACCTGGTTGGAGAGCGCGCGGTCGAGCCGGCCGAGCCTGTCGAGGCCGAGCAGCGAGATGATCCAGCGCAGCGTCGTTCCCTGGACCAGCAGCGTGAACAGCGTGAAGCCGGTGGCGAGGATGCCGACCTCGCGCTTGATCTCCAGCGGCACGCGGAAATTCTCGGTCACGGCCAGCGCCAGCGCCAGCGTCACCGCCCCGCGCAGGCCACCCCAGAGGATCGCCACCCGATAGGGCCGGTCGACCCGCGGCGACAGCTTCAGCGCGGTCAGCACCGGCAGCACGAAGTAGAGCATGAACAGCCGCGCCACCGTCGCCGCGGCGACGACGACGCCGACCAGCAGCACGTGGCGCCATTCGGCCTCGCCGAGCAGCCGCGGCACCAGGAAGGCGGCGAGCAGGAAGATCAGCGCCCCGGCCCAGTGCGCCAGCACGTCCCAGACCTCGCGCAGGTTGGCCCAGTGGCCGGGCGCCAGCCGCCCCGGGCCGACGTAGTTGAGCGTCATCCCCGCCATCACCACGGCGATCACGCCCGAGACGCCGAGCACCCGGTCGGCGACGAGATAGGTGACGTAGGGCAGCGCCACGCTCAGCGAGATCTGGGCGAGCGGGAAGCGGCCGAGCCAGCCGAACAGCGCGGTGCAGATCCGCGCGAACACCCACCCCGTCGCGAGGCCGCCGAAGATCAGCACCGGGAATCCGACCAGCGCGTCGCGCCAGGTCGGGTTCGGCACCCCGAGCATGACGAAGGTCAGGAAGAAGCCGAACAGCGCGATGGCGGCGGCGTCGTTGAGCAGGCTCTCGCCCTCGACGATCCGCGTCAGCCGCTGCGGCGCGGCGATGCTGCGGAAGATCGAGACCACCGCCGAGGGGTCGGTGGTGGCGACGATGGCACCGAGCATCAGGCAGGCCATCAGCGGCAGCGCGGTGAAGGGCGTCAGCGCGAAGCCGATCGCGAAGGTCGCCACCACGACCGCGAGGACGGCCATGACCAGGATCGGCACCCAGTCGTCGATCATCCGCCTGAGGTTGAGCCCGAGCGAGACCTGGAACAGCAGCGTCGGCAGCAGGACGTAGAGGAAGACGCTGGCGCGGATGTGGAACTCGAAGGCCTCGAACTCCAGCGGCAGGCCGAAGACGTTGCGGCCGTTGTCGGCCAGGAACACCGCCCCGGCGCCGAGCAGCGTGCCCACGATCGCCAGCACCACCGTGTAGGGCAGCCGGGTGCGATCGGCGAGCGGCTCGCTCAGGGAGATGACGACGAAGAGCGCGGCGACGGCGCCGACGAGCGAGATGACATCCATGACAGGGCCGATGGCCGCCGGCGCGGCGGTGAGGGTGAAACGGTCGGCAGACCATACGGGTAATGCAGGCTGGGAGCCGGCCCGTCAATCCACCATGCCGCGCCTTTCCGTGCAGGGTCTTGATCCGCCATGGCAATCCGGCGGAATTGCGACCCTCCCGCGCCGCGGGGGCCGCCATCGCCCCCCGTCTCCGCACCCGCACGCCTTTTTCGCGGCGAACGGGGATGCCATGGTGCGCCGGCACCGACCGAAACGCGCTCGAGACGATCCCATGCCGATGCCCGATCCCCGCCCCGCCGCCCGCCCGCGGGTCCCCATCCCTGCCCTCTCCGTCCCGGCTCCGGCGCCCGAACGCCGGGCGGCCTGAGCGATGTCTCCGCTCGTCCTCGTTCTCGCCCTGCTCGTCGCCGCGATCGTGATGTTCGCCCTCGACCGGCCGCGGATGGACGTCGTCGCCGTCATCATGATGGCCGCCCTGCCGCTGACCGGGGTCGTCGACGCCGGCGAGGCGCTGGCCGGCCTGTCCGATCCCTCGATCGTGCTGATCGCCGCGCTCTTCGTCATCGGCGAGGGCCTGGTGCGGACCGGCGTCGCCCAGCGGCTCGGCGACTGGCTGACGGCGCGGGCCGGCGCCAGCGAGGCCCGGCTCGTCGTCCTGCTGATGGTGATCGTCGCCGGCGTCGGCTCCTTCATGTCGTCGACCGGCGTCGTCGCGATCTTCATTCCCATCGTCCTGCGCATCGCCCGCAACGCCCGCATCCCGGCCGGCCGGCTGATGATGCCCCTGTCGATGGCAGCGCTGATCAGCGGAATGATGACGCTGGTCGGCACGGCGCCGAACCTCGTGGTGCAATCGGAGCTGGTTCGCCAGGGGCACGAGGGCTTCGGCTTCTTCGCCTTCACGCCCTTCGGTGTGCCGATCCTGATCCTCGCCATCCTCTACATGCTGGTCGCCCGCCGCTTTCTCGTCCGCGGACCGGCGCCGGAGCCGCCGGCACGGGCGGCCCTCGCCGGATGGGTCGCCGACTACGGGCTGGCCGGCCGCGAGCACCGGTTGCAGGTCCGGCCCGGCTCGCCGCTCTGCGGCCGGCGGCTCGACACGCTCGACCTGCGCGCCGGGGCCGGCGTCAACATCCTCGCCATCGAGCGGCACGGCCGCTTCGCCGGCACGCTGATCCAGCCCCGGGCCGAGACGGTGCTGGAGGCCGGCGACGTCCTGCTGATCGACCGGCGGCGGCCGGCGGGCGGGGCCGGTCCCGACTTCGCGGCCTTCGTCCGCGACCACGATCTTCTCGCGCTGCCCGTCACCGGCCGCTGGTTCACCGACGCGGCCGCCGACATCGGCATGGCCGAGCTCATCGTGCCGCCGACGTCGCGGCTGATCGGCATGACGCTGACAGGGGCGCGGTTCCGCACCACCTACGGCCTGTCGGTGATCGGCATCCGGCACGGCACCCGCCCCGTCGCCGAGGCGGTGATCGACGAGCCGCTGCGGGCGGGCGACACCCTGCTCGCCGCCGGCCCCTGGCAGGCCATCCGCAAGCTCGCCGGCGAGCGGCGCGACCTCGTCCTGCTCGATCTGCCGGCCGAATTCGACGAGGCGGTTCCCGCCCGGCGCCGGGCTCCGGCGGCGATCGGCGTGCTGGCGCTGGTGGTCGCGGCGATGGTCGCCGGCGTCCTGCCGAACGTCCAGGCCGCCCTGATCGGCTGCCTGCTCCTCGGGCTGTTCGGCTGCATCGACATGGCCGGCGCCTACCGGGCGATCCACTGGCCGAGCCTGATCCTGATCGTCGGCATGCTGCCGTTCTCGCTGGCACTGCAGCGGACCGGCGGCGTCGACATGGCGGCGGAGGGGCTGCTGGCGATGCTCGGCGACGCCTCGCCCCGGCTGGTGCTGGCGGCGATCTTCGTGGCCACCGCCCTGCTCAGCGTCTTCGTCTCCAACACCGCGACGGCCGTGCTGATGGCACCGGTGGCGCTGGCGGTCGCAGAGGCGCTCGGCGCCTCGCCCCATCCCTTCGCGATGGCCGTCGCCCTCGCCGCCTCGACCGCCTTCATGACGCCGGTGTCCTCGCCGGTGAACACGCTGGTGGTCGGTCCGGGCGGCTATCGCTTCACCGACTTCCTGCGGATCGGCGCTCCCTTCGCCCTCGTCGCCCTGCTCACCTCGGTCACGCTGGTGCCGCTCGTCCTGCCCTTCTGACCGTCGGCGCCGGCCGCGTCCGGCCGGCCGTCAGCGCAGGCCGGCGTCGGCGAGGAAGCGGGTCAGATTGGCGTAGCCCATGGCGACATACTGTTTCGGATTTGCCTTCTCGGGGTCCTGCTCGGCCTCGATCACCACCCAGCCGGAATAGTCCGCAATCGCGCGGAACACCGAAACGTAGTCGACCCCGCCGTCGCCCGGCTGGGTGTAGACACCCTCGAGCACGGCGTCGAGGAACGACCAGTCGCCGGCCTGCGCCCGCGCCCGCACCTCCTCGCGCACGTCCTTGGCGTGGAAATGACCGATGCGCTCGCGGTAGAGCCGGGCGAGGCGCACCGGGTCGGCGCCGCCCCAGGTGGCGTGGCCGGTGTCGAGCAGCAGCTTCACCGCCGGGCCGGTGCCGGCCATCAGCCGGTCGATCTCGGCCTCGGTCTGCACCACGGTGCCCATGTGGTGGTGATAGACGAGCTGCAGCCCGGCCGCCTTCACCAGCTCGGCGAAGCGCGTCAGCCGCGGCAGGAACACCGCCCACTCGTCCTCGCTCATCACCGGCCGGGAAGAGAGCGGCGCCGCCTTGTCGCCGTGGACGGTGCGGGTGCACTCGCACACGATCAGCACCTCGGCCCCGGCACCCTTGCGCAGCGCGATCGCCTCCTGCGCCGCCGCGAACTCCGCTTCGGCGTCGCGCTCGATCAGGAAGGTCGAATACCAGCCGGAGACGAAGACGAGGCCGAAGTCGGCGAGCCTGGCCTTGAGCGCCGCCGCGGTCCTGGGAAACTTGTTGCCGAGTTCCATGCCCTCGATGCCGATCTCCGCGGCCTCGGAGAGGCACTGCTCGAGCGGGATGTTCCCGCCGATCTCGGTCATGTCGTCGTTGGACCAGCAGATCGGATTGGCACCGATACGGATCATCGTCGAAATCTCCAGCGGCGCGCCCGAAAAGGCTCCGTCCGGACCGGACGGAGGCGGCGCCATCGCCGGCATGGATATCCGCCATCCGGCCGCCGGGCAAACACGATGCTGAGGGTTTTCGATCAAATGCCGACCTGCGGCGCGCCCCGGGGTGGCGGGCGCGGCACCGGCCCGGAACGCGGTGAACCGGCCGGCTGCGGCGGCCGCCTCACTCGCCGTCCGGACCCGGTTCCTTTTCGCCACCGTCCTTGCGCGGGGCGTAGTTGGCCGCGTCGAACACGATGAAGAACTCGTAGACGCAGAAGGCGGCGAGCGCGCCGACGATCACCGCCCAGAAGCCGGAGCCGCCGGCGAGTTCCAGCGCCGCCCAGCCGGCGCAGAACGCCGTGAGCGCGATCCGCCGCCACAGTGGCAGGAAGAAGGGATGACGCAGATCGAACACCGGTCCTCCTCGATCCCGGGCGGACGCCGCCGCGCGCGGGGGATGTCGCCGGGGCTCGGCGCCCCGCCGGCCTCAGAGCCGGCCGGAGCCGAAGGTGGAGAGACGCGAGGCGGCCGATCCGGCGAAGGCCGTCACCGGGGCGGCACCGGCGGCCGGCTTGGCCGCGACGTTCGGCAGGTAGAGGCCGCGCCGGTCGGGGTGCGAGCGGAAGGCGTCGGTCAGGCCGACCACCGTCTCCGCCGCGCCGAGCAGCATGTAGCCGTCCTCGGGCAGAAGTTTGGCGATCCGGTTGAGGATGTCGACCTTGGTCGGCTGGTCGAAATAGATCAGGACGTTGCGGCAGAACACGACGTCGAAGGCGCCGAGCGCGGCGAAACTGTCGAGCAGGTTGAACTTCCGCCACTGCACCATCTGGCGCAGCTCCGACGAGATCTGCCAGGTGTCGCCTGTCTGGGTGAAGTATTTCAGCAGCATCTGGATCGGCAGGCCGCGCTGGACCTCGAACTGGGTGTAGATGCCGCTCTTGGCGCGGTCGAGCACCTCGGTCGAGATGTCGGTGCCGATGATCTCGACCCGCCAGCCGGCGAGCGCGGGACCCATTTCCTTTAGGCACATCGCGATCGAATAGGGTTCCTGGCCGGTGGAGGCGGCCGCGCACCAGATCCGCAGCCGGCGCTGGCCCGCCCGCTTCTTCAGGAGATCCGGCAGGATCACCTCGCGCAGGTGATCGAACGGCATCTTGTCGCGGAAGAAGAAGGACTCGTTCGTGGTCATCGCCTCGACCACGGCCTCGCCGAGCGCCGCCTCGCGCGGGTCGCGCATCCGGGCGACCAGGGCGGCGATCGACGGCAGGCCGACCTTGCGGGCCACCGGCAGCAGCCGGCTCTCGACGAGATACTGCTTCTCGTTGGACAGGACGAGGCCCGAGCGCACCTTCAGGAACTGACGAAGGAAATCATACTCCGCTGGCGTCACGGCCGGCCTCCCATCAAGATACGCGATACTTTGCGGCCGACTTCGTCGAGCGGAAGCACGTCGGCGCACATGCCGGTCGCCGCCGCCGCTCCGGGCATGCCCCAGACGACGCTGGTCTCTTCGTCCTGGGCGATGACGTTGCCGCCGGCCTGGGCGATGCCGGCGGCGCCCTGGGCGCCGTCCGATCCCATTCCGGTCAGGATCACGGCGAGCAGCGCACCGCCGTAGACCTCGACGGCGGTCTTGAACATCGGATCGACGGCCGGCTTGCAGAAGTTGACGGGCGGCCCGTCGTTGAGGCGGATCACCGCCTCGGTTCCGGCCTTGGCCACCGTCATGTGCTTGCCGCCGGGGGCGACGTAGATCCGGCCGGGCCGCACCACCTCGCCGTCCTGGCCCTCGGCGGCCGGGCGGCCGGAGGACTTGGCGAGATGCTCGGCGAGAATGGCGGTGAAGGTCGGCGGCATGTGCTGGGTCAGCAGCACCGGCACGTGGCCGATGGCGCTGCCGACGTGGCCGAAGAAGGCGTTGAGCGCCTGCGGCCCGCCGGTCGAGGAGCCGATCACCAGCGCCCGCGGCCGGCTGGACGACCAGGCCCGCAGGGTGAACTGGCCGCGCTGGCTGCGGGCGAGGGCGGGGGCCGCCGGCTCGCTCTGGCGCATGCGCAGCGGCGGCGGCGCGGCCGGCTGGCCGGCGGTCTGGCCCGGCGCGTTCGCGGCGCTCTGGGCGCTCATCTGGTTCTGGGTCCGTGCCTGCAGGGCGAGGCTGGCGCTCATCGGCCGCTGGCCGCGGCGCTTGGCCCGCTCGCCGAGCGACATGACCTTCTCGATCAGTTCGCGGCGGAACTCCGGCGAGGTGGTGACGCCGCTGTTGCCCTCGGGCTTGGGCACGTAGTCGGCGGCGCCGAGCGAGAGGGCGCGCAGGCTGATCTCGGCGTTGCGGCGCGACAGGGTCGAGGCGATGATCACCGCGAGCCCCGGCTTCTGCTTGAGCATCAGCGGCAGCGCCGTGAGCCCGTCCATGTCCGGCATCTCGATGTCGAGCACGACGACGTCGGGGTCGGAGCGCTTGATGTCGTCGACCGCGAGGCGGCCGTTGCGGTGGCTGGCGACGACCGCGAGCGCCTTCTCCTCCTCGATCCAGCGCCCGACGAGCCCGCGGATGACGACCGAATCGTCGACGACCATGACGCGGATCGGGTCGGTGACGGCTCCGGGGGGCGAGGTGGTGTGGGCGGTCGCCTGCATGGTATTGTTCTTTCTTGGTGCCCGAGCGAAGCCGGCGGGACGGGAGCGGACGGGCGGGCGGACCGGATCAGGTCAGATCAGCCCGACTTCCTGGAACTTCGCCTCGACGATCTCGCGATCGAACGGCTTCATGATGTACTCGTTGGCGCCGGCCCGGATCGCCCGGGCGATGTGGCCGACGTCGTTCTCGGTGGTGCAGAACACGACCTTCGGCGCCTTGCCGCCGTCGAGTTCGCGCAGCCGGCCGAGAAACTCGATGCCGTCCATGACCGGCATGTTCCAGTCGAGCAGGATGGCGTCGGGCATGTGGTCGTGGCAGGCGCGCAGGGCCTGCTCGCCGTCCTCGGCCTCGGTGATCGTGAAGGAGAGATCCTCGAGGATCCGGCGGGCCACCTTCCGGATCACGCTCGAATCGTCGACTACGAGACAGCTCTTCATTTTCCGCTCCATCTGCGGCCGCCGCCGCCGGCGTCCGTTCCGCCTATCGGGCCGCGCCGGTCACCGGCACGGCGAAAAGCCCCCACCTCGCGCGCCGCACGGCAGCCTCGCCCCGCGCCGCGCGCCGCAACCTCACGTCCGCGACGCGGCCGTCCGCCCTCACGCCGCCATCTGGTCGGCGATGCTGCCGAGCACGCGCTCGACGTCGAGGATCACCATCAGCTGGCCGTTGAGCCGGTGCACGCCGGCCGAGATCTGGGCCCAGCGCCGGTCGAGGTTCGACGGGTTGGGCTCGCGCGTCGCGATGGCGAGGTCGAGCACCTCGCCGACCTCGTCGATGATGAGGCCGTAGGATTCGCCGCGGAACTCGATGCCGACGGCCATGATGCCGTGCTGGCCCTCGCGCTCCGGCAGCCCGAGGCGCCGGCGCATGTTGATCGCGGTGACGATCCGGCCGCGCAGGTTCAGCACCCCGGCGATCTCGCGCTGGGCGAGCGGCACGCGGGTGATGCTCTCGGGCACGAAGACGTCGTGGACCTTGTGGATCGGCAGGCCGAACAGCTGGCCCCCGATCACGACCGTGACGAACTGGATGCTGTCGGAGGCGGTGCTGGCCTCGGCGCGGTTGTCGTTGAGCATCGTGGTCATGCCGCCATTCCCATGTCCTGGCTGGTGAGTTCCTTGATCGAGGCGATCAGGCCGGGCCGGTCGAACTTCGCGACGTAGTCGTCGAAGCCGGCCTGGCGGCCGCGTTCGATCGAGGCCGGAGTGCAGAGCGCGGAGAGCGCGATGATCGGCGTGCGCTTGAGGCGCGGGTCGCGCCGCAGCGTCTCGGCGAATTCGAAGCCGTTGACCCCGGGCATCTCGATGTCGGAGACGATGACGTCGAACACCGGCTGGGCCGCGACGACGCGCATGGCGTCGGTCGCCGACGAGCAGACCGTGACGTCGAAGCCCGCCGCCTTCAGCACCGGCCCGAGCATGTTGCGGAAGAAGGCGCTGTCGTCGACGAACAGCAGGCGCCGGGTCAGGGCGGCGTGGGCGAACTCCTTGCGGATGAACCAGTCCTCGAAGGCGAGCGGCAGGTAGTAGCCGATGTCGACGATCTCGGTCGCCCGGTTCTTGATCACCGCCGAGCCGAGCACGCCGGGGATCTCGGAGCCGACCTGAATGTCGAGGCGCTCCTCGACGATGTCGACGATCTCGTCGACGACGAGGCCCATCGAACGGCCGGCGTCGGAGAACACCAGCATCGGCTGGGTGCCTTCGGTGCGGTGGCGCACCATCGAGTTCATCCGCACCAGCGGCATCAGCGAGCCGCGGTACTGGACGAGTTCGCGGCCGTTGGAATTCTCGATCTTCTCGATCTCGAACTCCTCGAGGCGGGTGACGAGCGACAGCGGCACCGCCTTGGGCTCGGGCGAGCCGGCGCGGAACAGCAGCATCGAGACGCGGGCGTTCTCGTCGACGGCGTGGACCTTCTCGCGGTCGTTCATGTCGCCGATGTCGGCGGTGACCGTCGAGCCGATCGCAGCGGCGATGCCGTTCGGATCGATGATCATGATGACGCTGCCGTCGCCGAGGATGGTGTTGCCGGAGAACATCGTGATGTGGCGCAGCGTCTTCGACATCGGCTTGACCACGATCTCCTCGGTGTGGAAGACGCCGTCGACCACGATGCCGAAGGTCTGGTTGCCGACCTGCATCACCACGATGAAGCCGTCGTCGGCGCTGGCGCTGGAGGCGTCCGAGGTGCCGAGCAGGTCGCCGAGGCTGACGAGCGGCAGCAGCTTGTTGCGCAGACGCAGGACCGGCGTCTCCTTGATCCGCTCGATGCGGTGCTCGGAGTTGGACTGGACCCGGACCAGTTCGACGACCGAGAGCTGCGGGATCGCGAAGCGGTCGCCGGAGGCCTCGACGATCAGCGTCGAGACGATGGCCAGCGTCAGCGGGATCTTGATGGTGAAGGTCGTGCCCTTGCCCGGCACCGACTTGAGGTCGACGGTGCCGCCGATCAGCTCGATGTTGTTGCGCACCACGTCCATGCCGACGCCGCGGCCGGAGACCGAGGTGACGGCGGCCGCCGTCGAGAAGCCGGCGGCGAAGATGTACTTGTGGATCTGCGCATCCGACATCTTCTCGAGCTCGGCCTCGGTGGCGAGCCCGTTCTCGACGACCTTCTGCTTGATCCGCTCGACGTTGAGGCCGCGGCCGTCGTCGGCGATCTCGATGATGATGTGGCCGCCCTCGTGGAAGGCGGAGAGGCGGATCAGGCCCTTGTCGGGCTTGCCGGCCTTGCGGCGCCCGTCCGTGGTCTCGAGGCCGTGGTCGGCCGAGTTGCGGACCATGTGGGTCAGCGGATCCTTGATGAGTTCGAGCACCTGACGGTCGAGTTCCGTCTCGGCGCCGATCATCTCGAGATCGATTTCCTTCTTCAGTTCGTTGGCGAGGTCACGGACGATACGCGGCAGCTTCTGCCAGGCGTTGCCGATCGGCTGCATGCGCGTCTTCATGACGCCCTCCTGCAGCTCGGCGGTGACGTTGGAGAGCCGCTGCAGCGGCACCTTGAACTCGCTGTCCTCGTGGCGGCGGACGATCTCGAGCAGCTGGTTGCGGGTCAGCACCAGCTCCGAGACCATGGTCATCAGCTGTTCGAGCGTCTCGACGTTGACGCGGATCGACTGGCTGGAGACGCTGGCCTTCTGCTCGCCGTCGGCGTGCTGTTCCTCGTCGGTCTTCGCGGCGCGGGCGGCGGGCGCGGCCGAGCGGCCCTGGCCGGTGATGCCCATGCGGGCCTCGAGCTCGGCGGCGACCTTCGCGAAGTCGATGCCGGCGGCCGGCGCCGGGGCTTCCGGCTCCTCGGCGGCGACCTCGACCTCGACCTCGGTTTCGCGGAAGGCGCGCTCGAGCTCGTCGAGCGAAACCTCGCCGACGCGAAGCTCGCGCTCCAGGGTCTGGTCGGTGAGGGTGCCCTTGGTCTCGGTCTTGGCCGGCTTCTCGGCGTTCTTCTTCTTGGCCGCGGCCATGCTGGCGTCGCCGGCGAGCGACATGGCTTCGAGCTGCTTGATGAGGTCGTCGTCGACGCCCTTGGGCTCCTCGCCCTCCTGGGCCTCGAGCTCGGCGAGGATCGCCTTGATGCGGTCGATGGTCTGCAGGATCAGGCTGACCGCCTCCGGGGTCACCGCGGCGCCGTCGCGGAACTTGCCCATCAGCGTCTCGGCGGCGTGGGCCAGCGCCTCGAGGCGCGGCAGTCCGAGGAAGCCGCAGGTGCCCTTGATCGTGTGGACCAACCGGAAGATGTTGTCGAGAATTCGCGCGTTGTTGGGCTCCTGCTCGAACTTGACCAGTTCGACGTCGACGACGTCGAGACTTTCGTTCGTCTCCGTCAGGAATTCCCGCAGCAGATCATCCATTTCACCACTCCCCGGACGGTACCCGGCGTCTCTTTTGCCAGCCAGCTCTGGCGAGGGGTCGGGCAACTCTCGCTCAGGAGTGTCGGCTCAAAGGGTTAAGATTGGCTGAAACGGATTTCGCAGGTTTTCGGGATTTTCCCGACGTTCCATATGCTTGCTTTCCGCGGCCGGCGCCCGGTCACGGCGCCGCCGGGATTGGTCGGAGGACTTCGAAAAGCGGTTCCTCGACAATCCGTTGCCCGGGGCCGACCCGGAACTGCTCCGGACGGGGTGCGTGCGGACCATCCGTATCGGGCGGTCATAGGCAGGAATACATAGGCCGCCCGCCGGAGCCGGCCGGCCGCAGGCGAGACCCCGCCTTTCCGACGGGCGCGGCCGGGCGCGGGCGGGTGGCGGACGAAGGGCGCGCGACGCCCGCCACCGCGGGCCCGTCGTGCGGCCTCCGCGGGAACGACGCCGGACGCGGCCGCAGGCCGAAAGACATCCCGCCCGGCCGGAAAGGGCCGGCCGGCGTGGAACCGCGCGTCCCGAACGGAGCGGCCGGAGGACGGCTCAGGCTTCGGCGGTCGCGGGCGCCTCGACGGCCACCGCCTCGATCACCACGGTGTCGTCGGCGGTCTTGGTCACGGTGACGGCCATGCCGGCGTCGCGGGCGAGCAGGCCGGCGTAATAGGGCTGGATCGCCTGGGCGTCGACGGTGTCGCCGACCTCGCCCGCCAGCAGTTCGACCAGCCGCGGGGGAATGCGGGCGGCGGCGCCGGTCGCCTCGATGCGCTGGCGCGGACAGGGCGCCCCGCCCTCCATCGTCACCTTGATGACCCCGCCGCGCGGAATGGCGTGGAGCGAGCAGAGCAACAGGTTGAGCAGCAGCTTGACCTGGTTCTTCGGCAGCAGCAGGCGCTGGGCTTCCCACTGGAAGTCCGGCTTCTCGCCCTCCATGAAGCCCTTGGCGACCTTCTCCGCGTCGCCGAGATCGACCTCGGCCCCCGCCGAGCCGGCCGCGCCGAAGGCGAGGCGGGCGAACTGCAGCTTGGCCGACGCGGTGCGGGCGCTCTTGCGGATGAGGTCGAAGGCGAAGTCCTTCATGTCCTCGTTGTTCTCCTCGTCGAGAACCTCGAGGCCGTTGATGATCGCTCCGACGGGACTGACCAGATCGTGGCAGACCTTCGAGCACATCAGCGCCGCGAAATCGAGCGCGTCGACCTTGCTATCCGTGGACATGAAATTCTCCGCTGTCGCCGGACCGGCGCCGGCCGTCCGCCGCCGCCCCGCCGGCCGTTCCCCTGGTGTCGTCGACGCCCGCGCCGGCCCGAACCGGCGAATCCGCCGGGCGGACGTTACTTCATCGGCGCGCCGGCCGGAATCCCTTTCCGCCCGGCGACCGCCTCACGGCGACAGCGTCCGCTCGATCTCGGGCCAGTGCGCGTCGGCGGCGGCGATGACGGCGGCCGGATCGGCGAGAAAGGCGGCGCGCTGCGCCTCGCTGCGGAACAGGTAGAGCCGGTTGCCGGTGACGACGAAGAGTTCCGGCCGCCCCGGCGCCGGATAGCCCTCGGCGACGGAGACCGCGGAATAGCCGCCGTAGGCCGGAACGTAGGCGGCGGGCGCGGCGGCGAAGGCGGCGGCGTTGCCGGCGTTGACGAAGCGCCAGAACACGCCGAGGGCGGCGACCTCGTGGGCATCGACGCCCGGCCGGGCCCGGCCGTCGAGAAAGTAGGCGACCGGATCGTAGCCGCCGAGGGCGAGGCCGGTGTAGTCGTCGCGGACGATCCGCTCGCTCAGCGCCGCCGCCGGCCCGGCCGATCCGGCCAGCCCGGCGCCGACCGCGAGCGCGACG
>CALCDT010000196.1 GCA_937900425.1 uncultured Alphaproteobacteria bacterium
CGGTGAGCTTCTCCGGCGGGACGAGGCGCTCGATCAGGCCGAAGGCGGTGATGAAGGTCGGCGAGATGGCGACGCCGCTTGCGAACACCGCCGTCGCCAACAGGGCGACGGAGCCGCCGGCGAAGAGCAGCGGCACGGCGGTGGCGGCGAGCGTACCGACGGCGATCAGCAGCTGGCGCTGCAGCGGCGTCGCCGGGTTGAGCGCACCGAGGACGAGGCCGAGGACGAACGAGCCGACCGCGTAGACGCCGATCACCAGTGTCGCGGCGCCGGGCTCGCCGAGCGCTTCGGTGATGGCGATGGCACTCACCTCCGTCGTCGAGAACATCGAGCCGACGAAGACGAGTGCCAGCGTCAGGATCTGCACCGGGCGCAGGCGGATCGCCGAGCCGCGCGGGCCGCTCGCGTCGGCCGGGCGCACCCTCGGCTCGCTCGCCCGCTGCATCAGGAAAGCGGCCGTGCCGAGGGCGAGGAAGCCGGTGCTCGCCAGCATTCCCGCCTCGGGGAACAGCGACACCGCGAGGCCGACCGAAAGCGAGGCGCCGGCGATGTAGATGAGCTCGTCGGCCGCGGATTCGAAGGCGAAGGCGGTGTTGAGTTCCGGCCGGTCGCGGAAGAGTTCGCTCCAGCGGGCCCTGACCATCGCCGGGATGCTCGGCATGACGGCGGCGAGGAGGGCCGAGACGAACAGCGTCCAGGCCGGCCAGCCGCGGTTCGCGGCGGCGACGAGCGCCAGGAACGCCGCGACCGAGAGGATCGTCGCCGGCGCCACGACGGCCGTCTGGCCGAGGCGATCGACGAGCCGCGACACCTGCGGCGACACGACGGCGTTGGCGAGCGCGAACGTGGCCGAGACGGCGCCGGCGAGCCAGTATTCGCCGTGGCTCTGGGACAGCATCGCGACGATGCCGATCGGCGCCATCGCCATCGGCAGGCGGGCGACGAAGGCAGCGGCCGAGAAGCCCTTGGCTCCCGGCGCCCGGAAGATGTCCGCGTAGGGGTTCGGCATGGCAGGTTCCCTTGCTGGCCTGCGTCCAACGGACATATACGCGGCGTATGTGAACTTCTTAGGAGCATACGTCGCGTATGTCAATTGACGTGCGCCGCGTATGCGAATGTGGGGAGGGGCCGTGCGCAAGCCGCGCAGGGAGATGATCGCCGAGACCCGGGCGAAGCTGATCGCCGCGGCGCGGCACGCCTTCGGCACCGTCGGCTACGCCGAGGCGTCGATGGACGACTTCACCGCCGCGGCGGGGCTGACGCGCGGCGCGCTCTACCACCATTTCGGCGACAAGCGGGGCCTCTTGCGCGCCGTCGTCGAGCAGATCGACGAGGAGATGACGGCGCGTCTGAAGGAGATCTCGTCGCGGGCGCCGAACCGCTGGCAGGCCGTCGTCGACGAGTGGATCGCCTATGTCGAGATGGCGCTGGAGCCGGAGATCCAGCGCATCCTGTTCCGCGACGGCCCGGCCGTGCTCGGCGACGTCTCGCAGTGGCCGAACACCAACGGCTGCGTCATGGCGCTGGCCGAGAGCCTCGCCGCGCTCAAGGCCGAGGGCGTGCTCGTCGACGTGGATCCCGAGGCGGCGGCCCGCCTCGTCGCCGGTGCCAGCAGCCACGCGGCGATGTGGATCGCCAACGCCGACGACCCGGAAGAGACCTCGCGGAAGGCCGTCGCCGGCTTCCGCGCCCTGCTCGAAGGTCTGCGTCGGGAGCCGCGCCCGGAGTGACCGGCGCGGCGGCAGTCGCGCGCGATCAGGCCGTGAGGCGCTCCCGCAGCGGCTCGCCTTCGGCCGGCTCGGCGCCGGCGATGACGAGCTTGTAGTTGATCGAGTCGACGAGGGCGCGGAACGAGGCGTCGACGATGTTCGGCGACACGCCGACGGTGAACCAGCGGTTGCCGTCGCCGTCGCGGCTCTCGATCAGCACCCGCGTCGTCGCGCCGGTGCCGCCGTCGAGGATGCGGACCTTGAAGTCGACGAGCGTCAGGTCCTGAATGATCGACTGGTAGCGGCCGAGGTCCTTGCGCAGCGCGATGTCGAGGGCGTTGACCGGGCCGTTGCCCTCGGCGACCGACATCAGCAGTTCGCCGTCGACGACGAGCTTCACCACCGCCTCGGAGACGGTGACGAGGTCGCCGACGGCGTTGAAGCGCTGCTCGACCATGACGCGGAAGCTCTTCACGTCGAAGAAGCGCGGCAGCGTGCCCATGACGCGGCGGGCGAGCAGCGCGAACGACGCCTCGGCGCCCTCGTAGGCGTAGCCCTCCGCCTCGCGGCGCTTCACCTCGGCGAGCAGCCGGTCGAGCACCGGGTCGTCCTTGGCGACGACGAGGCCGACGCGGTCGAGGGCGTGCAGCAGGTTCGACTTGCCGGCCTGGTCGGAGACGAGCACCCGGCGGGTGTTGCCGACGCTCTCCGGCGGCACGTGCTCGTAGGTGCGCGGGTCCTTCAGGATGGCCGAAGCGTGGATGCCGGCCTTGGTGGCGAAGGCCGCCTCGCCGACATAGGGCGCGTGCCGGTTCGGCGCCCGGTTGAGGATCTCGTCGAAGGCGCGCGAGATCGCCGTGATCTCGGCGAGCGCCTCGTCCGTCACGCCGGTCTCGAGCCGGTCGGCGTAGGCCGGCTTCAGCTTCAGCGTCGGGATCAGGGTGATCAGGTTGGCGTTGCCGCAGCGCTCGCCGATGCCGTTCAGCGTGCCCTGGATCTGG
>CALCDT010000197.1 GCA_937900425.1 uncultured Alphaproteobacteria bacterium
CGTCGCGCACCTCGTCCAGCTTGAACGGCTTGATGATGGCCATGACGATCTTCATCTCGGCGAATCCCCTCTGACTCTCGTAGTCCCGCGTCGACCGGGCGGCCTCACGAGACCCTCCGGCGGCTCGGCCGGGACGATCCCGGCGACGCTTCGTCTCTGGGCCGCGCGGTCGTTCGGACCGGCGGCCGGGCGGAGCGCGGACTTCGGCGAAATCGGGCGATTTCGCGGCGAAGACCGCATCGGACGGGCGGCGAGGTCGCCCGCCGCCCGCCGCGTTCGACGCCGCCCCCGTAACAATCTTCGTGCCACCGGCGCCGCATTGCCCGCTGCGGCGGCAATTTTCGGCTTCGCACGGCCACGGGGAGGCTCCCGCCGCCACGATTTCGCCGCCTTCCGGCTTCGCTTCGCCGAGATCCGTCGGCTCTGCCCAAAAATGAATCGGACGTCGCTGCGGCGCGACCTGCGCGAGTCCGAAAACGCCTTCATCGAAGGCAGTTGTCCATTTTTTATGCAAATGCATGTGGCAGTCAGGTCTCGCGCCTCGACGCCGCCGATCGGCGGTTGCTCCCGCGCGCTCCGCCCGCCACGGAAAACCGGCGCCCGCAACGGCGAACTGCCCGAAACGCGACTTGGCACGAAGCTTGTTTATCCGTGTCGCCATCGTTTGTGACGCGAGGGTTTCGGGCACCCGCCCGGGCCGACCTTCCGTGCTTTCGATCCCGGCCGGCGGCCGGGGACGGGAGGAAGGCCGAACGCCACCCACCATGGCACCCGTATTCTGGCGCTCCCGTCGACATGCAGAAAAAGGCACGTCCATGAAGTTGTTGAAGATCGTAACCGCGGCCACGTCGATGGCCGCCCTGGCGGTTCTGCCCGCCTTCGGGCAGGACGCCCCGGCCGAAGCCGTCGAAGCGGCCGTCGAAACCGTCACCGAAACGATGGACAAGGGCGACGTCACCTGGATGATGGTGGCGACGATCCTCGTCCTGCTGATGACCGTTCCCGGTCTCGCCCTGTTCTACGGCGGCCTCGTGCGCGCCAAGAACATGCTCTCCGTGCTGATGCAGGTGATGATGATCGCCTCGGTCATCATGCTGGTCTGGGTGATCTACGGCTACAGCTTCGCCTTCGGCGGCAGCGACAGCGCCTACTGGGGCGGCCTCGGCAAGCTGTTCCTCGCCGGCGTCACCTCCGACTCGACCGTCGCCACCTTCACCGACGGCGTCGTGATCCCCGAGTTCCTGTTCATCTGCTTCCAGATGACCTTCGCCGCGATCACCCCGGCCCTGATCGTCGGCGCCTTCGCCGAGCGCATCAAGTTCTCGGCGGTGATCCTGTTCTCGATCCTCTGGGTCACCTTCGTCTACTTCCCGATCGCCCACATGGTCTGGGACGCCAACGGCCTGATCTTCACTGGCGCCCACGCCGGCGGCATCGCCGCGATCGACTTCGCCGGCGGCACCGTCGTCCACATCAACGCCGGCATCGCCGCCCTCGTCGGCTGCATCCTCGTCGGCAAGCGCACGGGCTATCCCCGTGACATGATGGCCCCGCACTCGATGACGCTCACCATGGTCGGCGCCTCGCTGCTCTGGGTCGGCTGGTTCGGCTTCAACGCCGGCTCCAACCTCGAGGCCAACGGCGGCACCACCCTGGTGATGCTCAACACCTTCGTCGCCACCGCGGCCGCGGCCGTCGCCTGGGGCGTGATCGAGACCATCACCCGCGGCAAGGCCTCCATGCTCGGCGCCGCCTCCGGCGTCGTCGCCGGTCTCGTCGCCATCACCCCGGCCTGCGGCACCTCCGGCCCGATCGGCGCCATCATCCTCGGCGCGATCGCCAGCCTCGGCTGCTACTTCTTCGTCGCCGTGGTCAAGCCCAAGGCCGGCTACGACGACAGCCTCGACGTCTTCGGCGTCCACGGCATCGGCGGCATCATCGGCGCGATCGGCACCGGCATCTTCGCCGCCGATTCGCTCGGCGGCGCCGGCTACGCCGACGGCGTCACCATGGCCTCGCAGGTCTACTCCCAGGTCGTCGCCGTGCTGATCACCGTCGTCTGGTGCGGCATCGCCTCGGTCGTGCTCTACAAGATCGTCGACCTCGTCGTCGGCCTTCGTCCGAGCATCGAGGCCGAGCGCGAGGGTCTCGACCTCTCCAGCCACGGCGAATCGGCCTACCACAGCTGATCCGGAAGCCGGCGCCGGCGTCCGCTCCCCCCCGGGGGCGGGCGTCCCGGCGCCGGACGGGCTTTCGCCCACGCATCCGGCGCTCCCGACCCCCTCAACTTTTCGCCGCCGACGCCCTAAGCTGATCGGCGAGATCGGTGCGAGACCATCCTCGCCCCCGGCGCGTTCACCCCTTGCGGGAGCGCGCGCCGGAACCGCGGGCGAACCGGCAGGGGCCATGAGCGGCCGTCGCAGTCATCCGCCACGGACCACGGGGCTCACCGGGCCGGGCAAGAAGGGAGAACACACCCCATGAAGATCGTCATGGCCATCATCAAGCCGTTCAAGCTGGACGAGGTGCGCGACGCGCTCACCGCGATCGGCGTGCACGGCCTCACCGTCACCGAGGTCAAGGGCTACGGCCGCCAGAAGGGCCACACCGAGATCTACCGCGGCGCCGAATACGCCGTCAGCTTCCTGCCCAAGCTCAAGATCGAGGTCGCCGTCGCCTCCGACCTCGCCGACAAGGTCGTCGACGCCATCTCCGCCGCCGCAAAGACCGGACAGATCGGCGACGGCAAGATCTTCGTCTTCGGCATCGAGCAGGCCGTCCGCATCCGCACCGGAGAAACCGACGGCGACGCCCTCTGAGCGCATCGACGGCGCCCCGGCGGGGCCCGCCGCCGCCCCGCCGTGGGCGGGGAGGGGGCACCGGGCGGGATCATCCGCGCCGGACCGACGCGCGGCGGGCGCCGCATCTTCCGACTTCCGCAGAAACCACAAGGACACGACCCATGAAGCTGCAAAAGACCTTCATCGGCCTCGCCCTCGCCGCGACCATCGCGGCGGTTCCGGCGCTGGCGCAGGAGGCCGCCCCGGCCGCCGAAGCCGCCGTCGAGGCTGCGGCCGAGGCCCCGGCCTTCGCCGCGGCCGCCGACACCGCCTACATCTTCAACACCCTGCTGTTCCTGATGGGCGGCTTCCTGGTGATGTGGATGGCGGCCGGCTTCGCCATGCTCGAGGCGGGCCTCGTGCGTTCCAAGAACGTGTCGATGCAGTGCCTCAAGAACATCGCGCTCTATTCGATCGCGGGGCTGATGTTCTGGATCACCGGCTACAGCATCATGTACGTCGGCGTCGACGGCGGCTACTTCGGCAGCATCGGGGCCTATTCCTTCGATGACGTCGGCGGAAACGCGCTCGACACCGGCTATTCGACGGCCTCGGACTGGTTCTTCCAGATGGTGTTCTGCGCCACCACCGCCTCGATCGTCTCCGGCACCCTCGCCGAGCGCATCAAGCTGTGGCCGTTCCTGATCTTCACCGTGATCCTCACCGGCATCCTCTATCCGATCACCGGGTCGTGGCAGTGGGGCGGCGGCTGGCTCAGCGAGATGGGCTTCTCCGACTTCGCCGGCTCGACCCTCGTCCACTCGGTCGGTGGCTGGGCGGCGCTCTCCGGCGCGATCCTGCTCGGCGCCCGCAAGGGCAAGTACGGCCCCTCGGGCGCGGTCCATCCGATCCCGGGCTCGTCGATGCCTCTGGCGACGCTCGGCACCTTCATCCTCTGGCTCGGCTGGTTCGGCTTCAACGGCGCCTCCCAGCTCGCCATGGGCACGATCGGTGACGTCACCGACGTCTCGCGCATCTTCGCCAACACCAACCTCGCGGCCTGCGGCGGCGTGGTCGCGGCGATGATCCTCACCCAGATCCTCTACAAGAAGGTCGACGTGACGATGGCGCTCAACGGCGCGCTCGCCGGTCTCGTCTCGATCACCGCCGAGCCGCTGGCCCCGACGCCGCTGATGGCGGTGGTGATCGGCGCCGTCGGCGGCCTCATCGTCGTCGTCGCCGTGCCGATGCTCGACAAGATGAAGATCGACGACGTCGTCGGCGCCATCCCGGTGCATCTGCTCGCCGGCATCTGGGGCACGCTCGCCGTGCCGCTCACCAACGCCGACACCTCCTTCGCCCTGCAGGCGGTGGGCATCGTCTCGATCGGCGCCTTCACGCTGGTGACGAGCGCGATCGTCTGGATGGCCCTCAAGGCCACGGTCGGCATCCGTGCCAGCGAGGAAGAGGAGGCGATGGGGCTCGACCAGGCCGAGGTCGGCGTCGAGGCCTATCCGGAGTTCGGCATCGGTTCGGGCCGGCTCTGATCGCTCGGGCCTCACCGCACGTCGCTTGACCCTGGAACCCGGCTTCGGCCGGGTTCCTTCGTTTCCGGGGGAGGGCTCGGCGCCGCTCTCAGCGCCGCTTGGGGCGGATCAGGCCCTCCTGGGCCACCGAGGCGACGAGGGTGCCGTCGCGGGCGTAGAGCGAGCCGCGGGTGAAGCCCCGCCCGCCGCCGCTCGCCGGGCTGTCCTGGACGTAGAGGATCCACTCGTCGGCGCGAAAGCGCCGGTGGAACCACATGGCGTGGTCGAGGCTGGCGACCTGGAGCTCGGGATCGAACACGGAGCGGCCGTGGGCGTAGAGCGAGGTGTCGAGCAGGGTCATGTCGGAGGCGTAGGCGAGGGCGCAGCGGTGCAGGCCGTCGTCGTCCGGCAGCCGTTCGCGGACGCGGAACCACATCATCTGGCGCGGCTCGCCGTCGCTGCGGTCGACGTAGCGGCGCAGGTCGACCGGGCGCATGTCGAGCGGGCGCGGCCGGTTCCAGTAGTCGCGGATCGGGGCGGGGGCGCTGGCCAGGATGTCGGCGGCGAGCGCCGGCCCGCTCGGCAGGTCTTCCGGGCCCGGCACGCCCTCGGGCATGGCGATCTGGTGCTCCAGCCCCTCCTCCTCGGTCTGGAACGAGGCGGACAGCGAGAAGATCGGGCGGCCGTGCTGGATGGCGCGCACGCGCCGGGTGGTGAAGCTGCCGCCGTCGCGGATGCGCTCGACCTCGTAGACGATCGGAACCGCCGGATCGCCCGGCAGCATGAAATAGGCGTGGAGCGAATGGGCGGCGCGGCCCTCGACGGTGCGGGTCGCGGCGACGAGGGCCTGGCCGATGACCTGGCCGCCGAACACCCGCTGCCAGCCGAAGTTCGGGCTGCGGCCGCGGTAGAGGTTGGTTTCGAGCCGTTCGAGGTCGAGAATGTCGGCGAGCGTCTCGGGGGGCTGCCGGGGATCGTCCGGGGTCATCGTCGTCCTCGCCGAAGGCCGCGCCGGCCATCGGCGCGATTCCCGGTCTATAGCACGGCGCGCGGTGGCCGGCGCAGCCGCCGCGGCGACCGGTCCGCCCGCCGTTCCTCAGGTCGCGATCCGCGACAGCCAGGCGAGCACCGCGCTCTCCTCGGTGCGAAGGCCCGGCGCCGGATCGGCCTCGATGGCGGCGGCGAGCGCCGCGCGCAGGCTGCCGTCCTCCCAGCCGGTGAAGACGGCGGGGTGGATGTAGCCGGTGCGGCAGACGGAGCGGGTGTTGTTGAGGCGGCCGGCGACGAGATCGACGATCTCGTTGACGCGGCGGCGCAGGGCCGTCTTCGTCTCCGGAACCTCGGCCTCGGCGAAGCGCCAGGCCGCCTCGGTGGTGCCGGTCCAGGTGCGGAAGTGGCGGGAGGAGAACACCGGGCCGATCGCCGCCCGGATGTAATCGTTGACCTCGGCGGAGGTGACCGGATGGCGGGAGCCGTCGTCGCCGAGATACTGGAACAGCGTCTGGCCCGGCAGTTCGTCGATGGTCGACAGCACCCGGGCGATGCGCCGGTCGGTGAGCTTCAGTTGCCATTCCCGGCCCGATTTGCCGCGGAAGGCGAAGCGCAGCCGGGCGCCCTCGATCTCCAGATGGCGCGAGCGCAGCGTCGTCAGGCCGAAGCTCCTGTTCTCGCGGCGGTAGATCTCGTTGCCGATGCGGATCGCGGTGTGGTCGAGCAGCCAGACCACGGCGGCGACGACCCGCTCGCGCGGCAGGCCGCGGCGCCTGATATCCCCCTCCACGCTCTCGCGCAGCGCCGGCAGGGCGGTGGCGAAGTCGGCGAGGCTGGAGAACTTCGCTTCCGAGCGTCCCGCCTGCCAGTCGGGATGGTAGCGGTACTGCTTGCGGCCGCGGATGTCGCGGCCGGTCGCCTGGATGTGGGCGAGCGGATCGGCGGCGATCCAGACGTCCTCCCAGGCCGGCGGGATGGCCAGGGCGCGGATGCGGGCGAGCACCGCCGCGTCGCCGACCCGCTCCCCGTCCGGCCCGACGTAGGAAAAGCCGGTGCCGCGCCGGCGCCGGCGGATGCCGGGGCCGTCGTCGGTGACGTGGACGAGCCCGGTGGCCTCGGCGAAGGCCACCGGATCGGCCGCGATCGGGGGGAGCGCCGGGCGACCCAGGTCAGTAGCCTCCGATGACCGGCAGGATCTCGCCGGTGACGTAGCTCGACATCTGCGGCGAGGCGAGGAAGAGGTAGGCCGGGGCGAGCTCCTCCGGCTGGGCCGGCCGCTTCATCGGCACGCCGGAGCCGAAGGTCGCCACTTCCTCTTCCGGACGCTCGGACGGGTTGAGCGGGGTCCACACCGGCCCCGGCGCCACGGCGTTGACGCGGATACCGCGCTCGACGAGGCTCGACGACAGCGCCCGGGTGAAGGCGTGGATGCCGCCCTTGGTCATCGAATAGTCGAGCAGCGGCCCGCTGCCGTCGATGCCGGTGACGGAGCCGGAATTGACGATCGACGCGCCGGGCTTCATCACCGCCACCGCCGCCCGGGTCATGAAGAAATAACCGTAGAGATTGGTCTTCAGGGTCTCGTCGAAATGCTCGTCGGAGAGGTCCTCGATCGCCTTGGCGTGATACTGGAAGGCGGCGTTGTTGACGAGGACGTCCAGCCCGCCGAAGGCCTCGACAGTCTTGGCGACGATCGCCCGGCAGTGGTCGGCGCTGCGCACGTCGCCGGGCAGCAGGATGGCGCGGCGGCCTTCCGCCTCGACGGCCCGCTTGGTCTCCTCCGCGTCCTGGTGCTCGGAAAGATAGGCGATCGCGACGTCGGCGCCCTCGCGGGCGAAGAGCACGGCGACGGCGCGGCCGATGCCGCTGTCGGCGCCGGTGACGAGGGCGGTCATGCCCTCGAGCTTGCCGGAGCCGCGCCAGAACGGGGCGTCGTACATCGGCGCCGGATCGAGCACCGCCTCGGAGCCGGGCTTGGCCTGGTGGGCCTTCGGGAAGGGCGGTTCGGGATAGCGGCGGGCACCGGCCTGCATGGCGCCGCCGCCCTCGTCTTTCGACCGCATCCCGTCGGCGTGGTCGATCTCGCGCTGGACGGCGCGCTGGGCGGCGACGGCGCCCTCGGCTCCGCGGCTCTCTTCGCTGGTCATCGGGTCACTCCTCGCGGGGTTCGGGGGTCGGGTTCGAAGCGGGACGGCTGCCCTGGCGGTCGTCGTAGAAGCGCGGGCGAGCGCGAAAGTTCCCGGCAGGGGTCGGACGAGGGGCGTGCGAGGGGGGCTTGGCGGTTTGCGTTCGAACCGAGCGCTCTCTGCCCACGTCCTTTCGAAACGGCCGCTGACGCGGCTTCCTCAGGATGAGACCGATCGAGTCCGTCCATCTGCGCGCCGGTATCAGAGCGGCGGCGCCTCGACGCCCCAGGGCCGCTCGGCGAGCCGGCAGAGGTAGACCTCGCGCTCGGGCCGGGCCTCGATCGCGAAGCCGGCGCTGCGCAACATCGCCTCGACGCCGGCACGGTTCGGCACGAACCAGTTGGTCGGATCGCCGGCATAGCTCGCCTCGACGAAGGAGAGCCGCGGGAAGGCGGGATCCTCGAACAGGTCCCAGTCGTCGAAGGGGGCGTCGCGGGGAATGTCAGGGACGGCGTCCGGTCCGCGCTGCAGGCTCTGGAACAGCATGAGATCGGCGGCGACGTGCTCGCGGACGAGATCGAGCGCCAGCAGCGGATGGCGCAGGTGGTAGAAGACGCCCATGAACAGGACGAGGTCGAAGCGCTCGCCGAGCCGGCCGATCTCGTAGACCGACATCTGCCGGAACTCGACGTCGGCGCCGGCCTTTTCCGCGGCGAAACGGGCCTGTTCCAGATAGCGTGGATCGGCGTCGACGCCGACGACGCGACCGGCGCCGCGCCGCTTCATCTCGATCGCGTAGAAGCCGGCGTTGCAGCCGATGTCGAGCACCGAGCGGCCGCGCAGATCCTGCGGCAGCACGTGGGCGAAGGTGTTCCACTTGCAGGCGGGATAGTCGCCGAGGAAATGATCGGGCGCGGTCTCGACGCCGTCGATCGTCATGTTGTGGAACCAGGGGGCGAGATCCTCGATCTTCCGGCGCGTCGCCTGGCGGCGGCTCTCGCCGAGACCGTCGCGGAGGATGCGGGCGAAGTTCATCGGGTTCGGGCTCCGTCGGTTCATGGGGGAGAGACGATGGCAGCCGGTGGCGTTCGGGGACGCCACGTCGGGCTCAGGCGCCCGCGAGGACGGCGCCGTACGGGGCCTCCCGCCGGGCGGCGGCGACGGCCGCTGCGAATTCGCGGGCGCGGGCGCGGCCGGTGTGGGCGGCGAGGATGCGCGCGCGGGCCTTCTCGCCGATGTCCCGTCGCCGCGTCTCCGGCACGGTGTCGAGGATCTCGATCATCTCCTCCGGCCGGGCGGCGGTCAGCAGCGCCTCGCCCTCCGGCAGCAGCTCGCCGAGGCCGTCCCAGCGGTCGGACACCACCGGCGTGCCGCACGCGCCGGCCTCGAACAGCCGCACGCTCGGCGAATGGCCGCAGGCGATCATGTCGGCGCGGGTGACGTTGAGGGTGAAGCGCTGGCGGGCGTAGAAGGAGGCGTGGGCGGACGGCGGCAGGTGCTCGATGCGCTCGACGTTGGCCGGCCAGGCGATGCTGTCCGGATAGCGCGAGCCGGCGACGACGAAGCGCATCTGCGGCCGGCGACGGGCCGGCTCGATCAGCAGCGCCTCCAGCGTCGGCTGGCGGTCGGGGCTGTAGGTGCCGAGATAGCCGAGGTCCCAGACCGGCGCCTCGCCGGTCGGGCGATAGCGGTCCGGATCGACCGAGCAGTAGAGCGCGCGCGGCCGGCGCACGGCGAACTCGTCTTGCAGCCGGTCAAGCGCCCGGCCGCCGGAGAAGGAGAAATAGAGGTCGAAGCCCGGCATCTGGCGCCGGGCGAGGAACTCCTCGTCGCCCCGGGCGAGGGCGGCGAGCGTCACCGGCGTATCGATATCGTAGAAGCAGAACAGCCCGCGGGTCCAGCCCTTCACCCTGTCGATCACCGCCGGTCCCTCGGGCACATAGGAGCCGACCACGACGACGTCGGTGGCGGCGATGGCGCCCCGGAAGCGGTCGAGGTCGTCGAGGCCGTCGTAGAGGGCGAGGCGGCAGAAGTCGGGGTCGGGCAGGTCGCGGTTCTCGGCGTACCACGGCACGTCGCGCTCGAGGAAGAGAACGCGGTGACCCTCGGCGGCGAGGCCGGCGAGAAGGGCGCGGTAGGTGGTGGCGTGGCCGTTGCCCCAGGAGGAGGACAGCGAGAGGCCGACGATGACGATGTCGAGCGGGGTCATTGCGCGGGCTCCGGCGAGCGGACGGCGCGGGCCTCGGCGAGGACGCGGTCGACCTCGGCGGCCCGGCTCTCGTAGGTGTGGTCGGCGAGCACCCGCCGCCGGGCGCGTTCGCCGATGTCCGCGGCCCGTTCGGGCGTCAGCGCGGCGAGGATCTCCGCGACGTCGCGGCCGTCGCGGGCGAGCAGGACCTCCTCGTCGGGGGCGAGGAAGGTCTCGATCCCCGGCCAGACGTCGGAGACGAGGCAGGCACCGGCGCCGGCCGCCTCGAACACCCGCGTCGCCGGCGAGAAGCCGGTCTCGGCCATCGAGGCCCGGGAGATGTTGAGCACGGCGAGCGGAGTGACGTTGAAGGCGTTGTGGTCGCGGGTCGCGACGTGGCCGAGGCGGTGAAGGTTCGCCGGCATCGGCTTGTCGTCCCAGCCGGCGCCGCCGATCAGGAAGGCGCGGCCGGGCAGGCGCCGGGCGGCGTCGAACAGGAAGCTCTCGACACGGGCCTCGCGGTCCGGCAGGCGGTTGCCGAGGAAGCCGAGGTCGGCGGAAAAGCGCGGGTCGGGGGCCACCGGATGGTGGGTGGACGGATCGACCGCGTTGTAGATCGGCCGGCAGAGGCGCGCCCCGAGGCCGCGGTAGGCCGAGACCACCGGCTCGCCGCCGCCGTAGGTGAGGACGAGGTCGAGCCGGGCGAGCGCCGCGCGCAGGGGCTGGTCGGGCTCGGTCCGCAGGTCGGCGAGGGTTGCCGGCGCGTCGACGTCCCAGAAGATGCGAAGGGCATCCGGCGCCGCGGCGTCGAGGACGGCGCCGAGCAGGATGTCGTCGGCGAAGCCGACCCCGCTCGCCTTGACGACGACGTCGGCCGCCGCCGCCTCCGCCGCCACGCGGTGCAGCGCCTCCAGCGTCCCCTCGTAGACGACGACGCGGCACCAGTCGGGCGGGTCGATGTCGCGGTGGGCGCCGCGGTCGTGGACGTCGGGCTCGTAGAAGACGATGTCGTGGCCGCGGCGGGCGAGGGCGGCGAGGAGGCCGCGGTAGTAGGTCGCCGCGCCGTTCCAGTAGGAGGAGAGCAGGCTCGATCCGTAGAAGGCGATCTTCATGGCCGCGCCTCCGCACCGGGACGCGGCCGGGTGGAGGTGGAAAGGCGCGCCGGGCCGTGGCGGCGGACGTGGCCGAGCAGTTCGTCGGCCCGGTGTCGGCAGGTGTGGCGGGCGTGGATGGTGGCGAGGCCGCGGCGGGCCTGGGCCGCGGCGCGCTCGGGATCGGCGAGGAGGCCAGCGAGCGCGCGCTCCATCGCGGCGCCGTCCGGCACCATCAGGAAGTCCTCTCCCGGCCGGAACAGGCCCTCGGCGTCGTCCCACGGCGCCGAGACGAGCGGGATGCCGCAGGCGAGGGCCTCGAAGACGCGGATGGTCGGAATGCCGGGCAGCGCCTCGACATAGGGCCGGCGCGGCACGTGGACCGTGACGCGGTGGCGAGCGAAGGCGGCGGGAACGTCGGCGTTGGCGAGCCAGCCCCGATAGGCGATGCCGGCCTCGGCCAGCGCGTCGAGCGCGGTCCTCGGATAGCGCACGCCGTGGACGGTGGCGGCGAGGCCGAGGCGGGCGACCGGGCCGACCAGGAATTCGGCGAGTTCGCGGCTGCGCTCGCCGTCGCCCCAGTTGCCGATCCAGACGAGGTCGGCCTCCCTGGCCGTCTGCGGCAGCGGGCGGAAGCGGCGGGTGTCGGCGGCCTCGTGCCAGGTCGCGACCTGGCGGCCCCAGCCGGCGCGGCGGTAGCGTTCGGTGAGGGCCTCGCCGAAGGCCAGCACGAGGTCGTAGTCGTCGAGGACGAGGCCGGCGATGGCGGAGCGGGCCGAGACGGCGCGGTGGTGGGTGTCGTGGAAGATCAGCAGGAAGTCGCCGCCCGCGTGCCGGGCCCGGCCGATCCGGGCGACGAGGTCGGGGTCGGTCCATTCGTGGACCAGCACGACGTCGGCTGCGGCGAGCGCCGCCTCGTGGTCGAAAGTCTCGTCGTAGCCTTGCGAGCGGAGCGCGGGGAAGTCGCGGGCGAAGCGGGCGACGGCCTGCGGCCCGGCCGCGGCTTCGAGATTGGCCCGGCTCCAGCCGTTCTCCGGTTCGAGGGCCTCGGCCTCGTGGCCGGCGGCCAGCAACTCGCCCATCACGCCGCGCAGGAAATGGGCGTTGCCGTGGTTCCAGTCGGACACGAGGGAGTGGGTGTAGAACAGGAAGCGCATGGCGGGCCTTCGTTGCGGGCGCGGGATCGGTGAAGGGGCGGTTCCCGCGCATCGTCGGTTCGAGACGGGAGGCCGCGACGGTGCGCGGTCAGCCCGCCGCCGCGGCGCCGGCCCTTCGGCGGGCGAGAGCGCCGTAGAGCTCGGCCATCGCCGTCGCCTGCAGGTCGAGGGTGTATTCGTGGGAGCGGGCGAGGGCGCGGCCGGCCATCTCCTCGCGAAGCTCCGGATCGGCGGCGAGTTCGGAGAGACGGGCGGCGAGGTCATCGCCGTCGCCGGGCGCGAAGAAGAGGGCGGCGCCCGACCAGAGCTCGCGGTAGGTGGCGATGTCGGCGAGCACCAGCGGCGTGCGGCTGCGGGCGCATTCGAGGGCGAAGAGACCGAAGGGCTCGTAGAGCGAGGGCGAAACGGCGACACCGGCCCTCTGGGCGAGGTGGAGGATGTCGCCGTGGGAAAGGGAGCCGAGCGCCTCGACGTCGCGAAACTCGAAGCGGTCGCCGCCGGGGGACACGGTGGCGCCGGCGGCGCGGATCGGCCACGGCGAGACGGCGGCCGCGGCCTGGAGACCGCCGGCGCCCTTGCCGGCGTCCCACCAGCGGGCGGCGGCGAAGACGAAATCCTCCTTGCCGTCGCCGCTCGGGATCGAGCGCACGCCGTTGGCGACGATGCGCAGCCCGGGCAGGGGGCCGTAGCAGCTTTCCATCAGCTCGGCATGGCTGGCGCTCGGGGCGACGAGGATGTCGGCCCGCGCGATGCCCTCGGCGTTGAGGCGGTGCTGCCAGCGCCGCGCCGGCGGCAGCGGCTCGCCGAGCACCGCCCGCCACCAGGTCGGCACGCAGGAATGGGCGACGACGAGAACCGGGCGGGCGGGGGAGAGCCCCGCCGCCTGGGTCGGGCCGTTGACGTGGAGGAGGTCGACATCCTCCTCGTCGGCGAGGCGGTCGAGCCGGGCGGCGAGACCGCCGAGATCGGCCTCGTCGTCGACCATCCAGTCGGCCGGCCCGTCGATCCAGCGCAGGCGGGCGATGCGGCTCGCTTCCGCGGCCTGGACGGGGGAAGGACGCGGCCCGACGCCGGCGAAGACGACGTCGACGCCGCGGGCCGCAAGGGCGTCGGCGAGATCCACGGCGTAGCGCCAGACGCCGCCGACGGCGTCGATCGTCATCAGCACGCGGGTGCGCCGGCCGCCGCGGCGGGCACGGGCGGGAGCCGCGGAGCGCGGCGGCT